>NZ_CP087176.1:1625637-1927264 GCF_024748695.1 Pseudomonas sp. B21-040 | reverse complement strand
ATGAACTGGTAGACGAAGTTAAAAACCCTTCGTGTTGTGCTCCAAGAGCCTGCCGTCAGCTTATAACAAAGCCATTAATCATATCCCCCCCATTACAAAAGCGCCCACCCAAGTAACGATCAACCTCCGAAATATATCGACCCATTACCAAACAATGGATTCACCGAAAATAAACAGCTACTATCCCAATACATCGCCACATACCACAACCCAAATCCAGCCAACAAATGAACTCATCATAAAAAGTCCCTTTGAGCGCCCCAGATAGTCACAGTTTATTCAACCCACTCTATAACGCACTCGTGAAAAACAACGTCCGCCAGGCTAAACAGGCTTCCCAAATCTAACTAAATTGCATATTAACTGCACGCGACAGCAATGCCTTCCAAAGCATTTTGTAGTCGAAGGCGTGAATCTCACCCCATCAGTAAAACTAACTCGGTCAATCCACTCTATGCATCCATAGACCGAGAATAGGTTTCGCCTCTGTGAATAATTTTTATCGTCAATTGACCGCAGCTATATTTCTTTTAATATCTAATGCAATTTAATTTTATCTTCTGATGCCTCAATGGCTGTAACCTCTTGATTTCTTGTGATGCGATTTTATTTTCAGATGATCAACGAAGTCAGCGTGTAATCCTCAATCGATACTAGGCTCCATCAACCGGGGCATCTCGCTTCGGGACTTTGGAGATCGATATGACTACTCAGAACCTCAGCGGCAAAGTGGCTTTGATTCAAGGCGGATCTCGGGGTATCGGCGCAGCCATCGTCAAACGCCTGGCCGCTGAAGGCGCGGCAGTTGCCTTCACCTACGTCAGCTCCACGGTCAAAGCCGAAGAACTGCAAAACAGCATCACCGCCAACGGCGGCAAAGCCCTGGCCATCAAAGCGGACAGCGCCGACGCCGAGGCCATTCGCAACGCTGTGAGCGCTACCGTCAAAGCCTTCGGTCGCCTGGACATCCTGGTCAACAACGCCGGCGTGCTGGCCGTTGCCCCCCTGGAAGACTTCAAGCTCGAAGACTTCGACCAGACCCTCGCCATCAACGTGCGTAGCGTATTCATCGCCACCCAGGCCGCCGCCCAACACATGACTGAAGGCGGTCGCATCATCAACATCGGCAGCACCAACGCTGACCGCATGCCCTTCGCCGGTGGCGGCCCGTACGCCATGAGCAAGGCAGCGCTGGTCGGCTTGACCAAAGGGCTGGCCCGCGACCTCGGCCCACGCGGTATCACCATCAACAACGTGCAGCCCGGCCCGGTCGACACCGACATGAACCCCGCCGACGGTGACTTCGCCGAAAGCCTGATCCCGATGATGGCAGTGGGTCGTTATGGCAAAGCCGAAGAAATTGCCAGCTTCGTTGCCTACCTCGTCAGTCCAGAAGCCGGCTACATCACCGGTGCCAGCCTGACCATCGACGGTGGTTTCGGCGCCTGACCCTCGGCTTGATCAAAACAAAAACGCCGGCAACCCTGATCAGGTTGCCGGCGTTTTTTGTTTATCGCTTCAGGTCCATTCCAGGGCCGGCAAACCACACGCGCTCGGCGTGAAGGCTTTCAGCGAACGAAGAATGCCATCGGCATGTGCGTATTTTTCGTCAGCCATGGCCGCGTCCGGGATCGCAATAGCAGTCATCCCCGCCGCCTTCGCCGCAGTGACCCCGAACGGCGAATCTTCAAACACCAGGCAGTCCTCAGGCGCAACACCCAGGCGGCGCGCCGCCGTGAGGAAGATATCCGGTGCCGGCTTGGCTGCACCTACTTCCGGGTCATCGGCCGTCACGATGAAATCGAACAGCGCAAACCAGTCACGGTGCAACGTGGTTTTCTGGCCGAACGACTGGCTCGAAGAACTGGTACCGACTGCGATCGGAATACGGTTGGCCTTCAAGTGCCGAACCAGCTCCTGCGCACCGGGCATCGCCAGCGCCGTAGGAAAACGCTCACGCATCAGCGGCTCGCGGATCACCAGGAACTCTTCGGCGGTGATCGGCAGATCAAGCGCCTCGACCACGTACCGCGCCAGATCACCCGCCCCACGCCCGATGATGTTCTGCTTGATGCTCCAGTCGAACACCCGGCCGTAACGCGCGGCAATCAGGGACGTGACCTCGGTATAAATGCCCTCGGTGTCCAGCAGCAAACCGTCCATGTCGAAAATCACAGCCTTGATCGGGCCGAACGTGTTGAGCGGTGCATTCATCGCATCTGATCCGTTTTCAAATGACACCTCAGAGACGGCTCAGGTACGGCCGGGTCCGTGATCGATTAAAGGATTCAGCAGCATAGCGAGCGCGGCTGACGTTGGGCAACGGGCAATGCCTGGCCGTTACAAAAAGTGCTCGTCGTCATTTAGCGAATCCTCCTACATAAAACGCCTCCTTTCCCGACTTCTTTACCCGTTGATCCCAAGCAAAGTCTCGCGCTCATCTTGATCTGCGCGAGGGACTGCGAATGTTCGTACCTGACAAGGTACTGGCCTTGAATAACGCCATCGGCTTGCTGGTGGTCGCCGCCATGGACCCCAAACAGCCGAACGTCGAGGCGCTGCTCGCTGACTTTCGGCTCTGTCTCAACGATTACGACGCGTGGGCCGAGAGTTTCTGGACTGGCAAGGCACTGGAGATCGAGCAGGTATTCAAGGTCGGCAACGATGTCCGGCTGATCGCACCGAAGCACTCCACTGCGCCCGTCAGTTCAACCGTCGGCGCATGCCCGGCCAGCGGCCCGTTGACACTGGTGCACATGTTCGAGGCCGCGCGATTCGTCCCCATTGGCAATACGCCGGTGACGCTGGAACCGTTGAACCCGGACGGAACATTTGGCGAGCCGGTTCACCACCAGATCGGCCCCAGCGGCATCCTGGAGGTCCCCAAGTGCGAGCGCGGTCAACGTTACCGCATCACCTTCTTTCCAAACGTTTCCACCGAACACGTCAAAGCGCTGTACGCCTCTTATCAAAGCGTCATCGGCGAACTGGAAGGTTGGTTGCGCAACGAATGGACGACTGAATTCGAACCTTCCTGGGTCGAGTTCGCCGAGGCGGGTTTCATCAAGCGCTACGGCCTGCTGCAACAGGCTGACTGGCGAGGCTTCGAGAATGCGCTGAACGGTTTGTGGGACGACGTGAAGCAGATATACGAGCTGATCGCGGACCTGCAAGCCAACAGCCAAAAGCTCCTTGAGTACCTGACCGAGACCGAACTTGAAACACTGCTGAAGGCCTCGGCGGAGTCGATCGCCAATCTGCTGCTGATGCTGAGTGACGAGCCGTTGATGTTCATTCATCTCGCGGCGTTTACCAGCTGGGTGCGGATGCTGCCGCCACATCACGCTGCAGAGGTTGTGGCGGAAATCCGCACAGGCATTTTGATCGGTTTTCTCCTGGCACGATTTACCGGCACCAAAGGACTGAAACTCGGCATCAGTGCCAAGGTGCTGAACAAGCTCAAATCGGAACGGGCGCGCAAATGGCTGGCTGCCGCGAGTTTGCGGCTGGCCGCTCAATCCGACCTGACGCCCCATGCGGAGGTATTCAAACCCCTTGCGGTCAACGCCCGCACTGCTGCGCTGAACCCCGCGCCTACGCTGCCATTACAGATAAGTGCCGGCTCTGCGCCCATAACGCAGGTGGAAAATCCGCTCGCCATCGCTCGCAAAAAATCCGCAGCCACCACCCGCCTCAGCCGTCACGAACACCGTGACGACGCCTCCGAACAGGCGAAAAACCCCAATGGCGACAGCGCCGACTGCGGGCCGCTGACCTGTACGAACGGTTGCCCGGTGTCGATGGTCACCGGCGAAGAGTTGCTGACCCTGGAGGATGGTTCGCTCAATGGCTTGCTGCCCTTTGCGTTCACCCGGTTGTACCGAACCAGCGCGGTGGAAATCGATTGCGGGCTGGGCTGGGGCTGGAGTCATTCGCTGGCGCATCGGCTGGAGCTGGACGCTGAACACGTCGTCTGGATCGACCATGAAAACCGCCGTACGACGTTTCCGCTGCCCAGCCAGGAACGCCCGGCCATCCATAACAGTCTGTCGCGGGCCGCGATTTATCTCGGGGATCAGCCAGAGGAATTAGTGCTCGCATTGGCTGGCGAGACGGTGCGGTTTTATCACTTTCGCACTGGGCGGCTGACCACGATCAGCAATGCCTACAACAACCGGGTGCACATCACCCGCGATCGTCAGGATCGCATTCAGCGCCTCGACAACGGTGCAGGCCGTTCGCTGCTGTTGCGCTACGAGCGCCGGCACATCGTTGCCGTCGAGTATCAATCGTTTCATCCCGCCGACACTGCGGATGACGCCTGGCGTACAGAGCAAACGCTGATTTCCTACCGCTACGACGCCCGCCAGCGACTGATCGAAGCGACCAATGCCGCCGGTGAAAGCGAGCGGTACGACTACGACGACCACCACGTGATTCTCCAGCGGCAACTCGCCGGCGGGGCAAGTTTCTTTTGGGAGTGGGAACGGTCGGGCAAAGCGGCCCGATGCATTCGGCACTGGGCGACGTTTTCGCAGATGGATACACGCTATGCCTGGGACGACAACGGTGGCGTGCGGGTTAAAAGCGTCGATGGCAGCGAAGAAGCCTACGTCCATGACGATACGGCGCGGTTGGTGCGTCGGGTTGAGCCAGAGGGTGCCGAGTATCTCAAGACTTATGACCACAAGGGTCATCTGATTGCCGAACAGGGGCCGCTGGGAGCGATCACTCAATACCGCTACGACGAGATCGGGCGGCTGATTGCGCTGATTCCACCTGAAGATGAGCCAACGTCCTACGAATACCGCAACGGTTTCCTGCATGCGTGCTCTCGCGGTAAAGCCGTATGGAAATATCAACGCAATGCTCAAGGCGATGTCACCGAGGCCATCGATCCCGATGGCCAAACCACCCATTACCACTACGACACCCAAGGACGGCTGCTCTCGATTCGTTTTCCGGACAGCAGTCGCCAGGTTTTCGTTCGGGATGCACTTGGGCAACTGATCGAAGAAACCCTGCCGGACGGCGGTCAGCGGCGGTTTTCCTACGATGTTCTGGGACGGAAAATAACCTTTCAGGACGAATTCGGCGCTGTCACTCACTACCAACGGGACGCCGTTGGCCGACTGATCCAGACAACTCTTCCTACTGGCGCCAGTCGAGCCTTCAGTTACAACGCCTACGGCAAGATCACTGCCGAACGGGATGAACTGGGTCGTGTCACGCGTTTTGAGTACGACGATGACTTGCACCTGGTCAGCCGCCGGATCAACCCCGACGGCACACACCTGCGTTACCGCTATGACAACGCACGGCTGCTGCTGACCGACATCGAGAACGAGTCCGGTGAACGTTATCGACTGGACTACACCGCCAGTGGATTGGTCCGACAGCAAACCGGTTTTGATGGTCGACGCACGGCGTATGCCTACGACCTGAATGGCCATTTACTGGAGAAAACCGAGTACGGCGATGACGGCTCGAAGCTGATTACGCGCTACCAGCGGGACTCGGCCGGTCGGTTGCTGATCAAAACCCTGCCTGACGGCACCAAGGTTGAATATTGCTACGACAGCCTCGGTCGGCTGGTCAGCGTCGACGACAGCCAAGACCACCCACTGGAGTTCGAATACGACACCCAGAACCGCCTGATCACTGAACACCAGAGTTGGGCCACGTTGCGTTATGGCTACGATGCCTGCGGCCGGCTCAATCACCTGCGCCTGCCGGACAACAGCAAACTCAGCTACCACCGCGCCAAAGGTGGCGCGCTGACCGCCATCGACCTTAACGGCACACGCCTCACAAGCCACACCTCCCGATTCGGTCGCGAGTTACAACGCCAGCAAGGCCTGTTGCGCAGTCAGTACGACCACGACGAACAAGGCAGCCTGAAAGCCCACGCTGTCAGCCAACACCAACAGTCGCTGTATCGGCGCGACTACACCTACAACGCCAACGGCAATCTCGACTACATCGCAGACACCCGTCATGGCCAACGCAACTACCAATACGACCCTCTCAACCGCCTGATCCGGGTCCGTCACTCGCGCGATCAACAACCCGAAAGCTTCGCCCACGATCCCGCCGGCAACCTGTTGATGCAGGACCGCCCCGGCCCGGCAGCCGTCAAAGGCAATCGTCTGTCGATGCAAGGCGACCGTCACTTCGACTACGACGCCTTCGGCAACCTGATCCGCGAACGCCGCGGCACCGCGCAAAAACTCGTCACCGAATACCGCTACGAC
Source organism: Pseudomonas sp. B21-040 (assembly GCF_024748695.1). Taxonomy (NCBI): domain Bacteria; kingdom Pseudomonadati; phylum Pseudomonadota; class Gammaproteobacteria; order Pseudomonadales; family Pseudomonadaceae; genus Pseudomonas; species Pseudomonas sp. B21-040. The sequence continues at coordinate 1,921,010 of NZ_CP087176.1, read as the reverse complement.
TGCCAGCACCGGCTCATCGGCGTCACGCTGCCCAATGGCACTTGCGCGACCTACCGCTACGACGCCTTCGGCCGCCGCATCCGCAAAACCGTCGACGGCAAAACCACCGAGTTTTTCTGGCAGGGCGACCACCTCATCGCCGAACACAGCCAGGAGCATCACCGCAGCTACCTCTACGAACCCGGCACCTTTCGCCCCCTCGCCATGCTCGACGGCAAAGGCCCGCGCCAGGCCTGCCCGTTCTACTACCAACTCGACCACCTCGGCACCCCGCAAGAACTCACCGATTACAGCGGCGACATCATCTGGGCCGCGCAATACACCGCCTACGGCCGCCTGACCCGACTGAACCGCGATACCCACCAGGTGCTGGACCAACCGTTGAGGTTTCAAGGGCAGTACTTCGACGCGGAGACAGGCCTGCATTACAACCGGCATCGTTACTACAACCCGGATATCGGGCGGTACCTGACACCGGATCCGAGTGGGTTGGCGGGCGGGATTAACGGGTATCAGTACACGCGGAATCCTACGGGCTGGGTTGATCCGTTGGGGCTGAATGAATGTCCTGGCGCGGATGGGTGCAAGAGGCCGGGGTTTGGGGATGAGGATCCGGCGGGGAAGGTTAGGGTTGATGAGGGTGAAGTAACGCTTCCCGTACCTAACGGCAAGATTGATTATCTCTATCGGGGTGACGTGAAGCACCCCGACGAAATCTTCAGAACGGGATTTAAGAGTAAAGGCGAAAGCAATGACCTATTGCTTCATGCTATCGACAGCGATGATCCGCCAAGCAATTTCGTCAGCACCTCACCATCCAAGGTTACGGGCATCCAATTTGCGACGAAATTTAGAACAAGAAAAGGTTTTTTGTACACACTCAGACAAATTGATGGGATAGATGTCAATAAAGAGTTGAAAAACCTTGTTCCGTTTGCAGATGAAACTGAAATAGCTATCCCAAACAGGATTGATACAGCCGATATAATAGGCGTGACACCGATGAAAAAGGACGGGAGCTACGTTGGATACTCCATTCCTAACCCAAATAGGAAGCCAAATGGAAACCACTAAAATCACAATAATAATTGACAACCATAAGGAGCAGGCACAGCTGCAATATGATGCCGCGAAGATGGTTATAATTTTTACAATGAAGAATGGTTTCCGCAAAAGGTATGAAAGCGAGGATCTCTATCTATGCCTAGCAAAAATAAGGCTTGACTTCCCCTATGTAAAATTCCTATGCAAAGGGGCAAAACTAAACGTAACCCCTTCTAGAATGTGCTCCCAAATGAGTGGCGGGTTCGTTGCATACGAACTAAAAATGGGAAAATCCGCGACATTTGATGACATCGTCTACATATTTGACTATGAAGAAACCGATATCGTAAACACATTGAAAGAGCAAAAAGATTTTTATAAAAAATGGCTACAGTCATTGAAAATAGAGTAATCCGGATCAGCCTCCCTCCTAAACGGTATTGACCTTGGAATCTTCGAGCAACGTGGGACATGACAGACTGGAGCATCGAAGAGAATGAGTCATAGAAACGACAGTCTCGAACAACTTGTATCCGATTTTCTTTCGATGGTGGATAAAGCCACCGACCTGCTCGAAGAAAAATTTGGCACCAGATGCATCCTAAGGTTATGGCGCGCCAATAAAATCGAACAATGCGGTGTAATCGTTGGCGACATAACGTACGAGTTACACGCCGTTGGATGTGCTGTTTACTTCCCCGACTTGTGCATTGATTTTGATTATGGACCAGAGGGAAGGACAGACTGCTTCGATGCTTTGAGACTTTATATGTTTGCTTGCGAGTCGCCGGAGAAGTTCAAAAAATATACTGACAAAAAACAAATCAAGGCCGAATTCGAAGAATATCTAACTATGGGTGAACTTTCCCGGTGAAGTGTATTGTTTAAAGTCCCCCAAAATAAGCAACAAAATCCACTAACTGGGGAATTGCCAATCGAATTGACCCCTAGCATGGGGTGCTAGGGGTCAGGTACTTCAACTACCCGAACCACTCGTTCCACCCCCAGCACCACCTGTTCCTCCACCTGCACTCCCAGAACTTCCACCTACCCCACTTCCACTCATCCCGGAGCTACCAGATCCTCCAGACCCACTCCCTCCACCCTTCCCCATCGAACCTCCACCACTCGCCGCCCCACTTCCCGCCCCCGGGGACGTACTACTTCCATTGGCATCCCCACCATTCCCACTATTAATAGAGCCAGGCGGCAGTGCGTTACCATCCGCAGAATTCGCATTCATTTCAGTGGACGGAGGCATCCCGCCTTTATCCACAGGAGCATCGTTCCCGTAAGACTGGGCAAACGCGGTCAGCGAGCTGACTGACAACAGCCCTGCAATGGCCAAGGCCGCAAACTTTGAACCGATCATGATGCGTCTCCTTAAAAACGTGCATACCTGATCTGGCAGCAGTCATTTTTCAAAGGTGCCGCACAATCGACGAGCGGCTTTTCAGCTCGGTTCACCCGAGTAATCATCACCGGCAATGTCCGGATCTTCAGGATCAGCCTCGACATCACCGCGCTTCACATCATCAGCGGGCACTTGTTCCACCGCTGTATCGTCATCCGGCGGACGTTGATCGCGACTCAGCGAGTCGGTCGGCGAAGGCAGCGGATACTCTGGAGTGTCATCAATGTCGGGGTTTTTCGGATCAGCGTTCATAAGCACCTCTCGAAGGACCTGAAGAGCAGGTCCTGATATTTCGAGGTGGCAGGTTATGCATGGGTTCGATGAAAGAGACGTTCGGTCAACGAGACCGCACAAAGATCAATCTTCGTCGTCTTCATACTCGTCTTCGTACTCAAGATTTCCCACATCACCCGCGTCATCGGAATCATTGAGCGGCACCGTGGCGTCGTCAATCAATGAACCTGGATCTTCATTGCCGGGATCATTGATGAACGGAAGCCCACTCGGGCCTTTTTGTTCTTTGCCTTCGGTTTCCGGCGTCATGGCGGGCCTCGCAATTATTGGGGGGTGTATAAAGTTCGAGAGTAGCTGCCGCCATTCGTTCCGGCTTGCCAGGCACAGATACGAAAAGCCCGGCGCTAGGCCGGGCTTCTACTCGTTGGCGAGTTAGTGATGCTTGTTTTTGTGCTTATGCTTGTGTCCGTTACCGGAATGGGAGCTGCCATGATTATCGTCGTCGCCCAGGTTGTTACCGACGGCACCACCCGCGGCACCACCCAGGCCAGCACCGATGGTCGAACCGGTAGAGCCGCCGAGGCTGTTGCCAACCACCGAGCCGCCTGCTGCGCCCAAGCCGCCGCCAATGGCCGCCTCATTGCGATTGCCTTTTTCCGCCCCGACCGCGCTCCCTGCCGCGCCGCCGACACCGGCGCCGATGGCCGCTCCCGTGCTGCCGCCCAATTGTCCGCCGACGACATTACCCAACGCCCCGCCCAGGCCGCCGCCCACCGCAGCGGTGCCGTCGTTGGCCGCCATTGCACCTTGAGCCGCCAACAGTCCCACCACAAACACGGACAGCGCCAAACGTCGAGCGTTGATGCTTGTACACTTTTTGCCATTGTTAACCGGGGTCATGGGAAGCCTCGTATTCTTCTGGGGTATATGAGCTTCGAGGCTTTGTTTAAAGAATCGTTCATAAACGAAAAAGCCCGGCATTTAGCCGGGCTCTTCAATGGGCCGATCAGGATCAGTGACGCTTGTGACCTTTGGCCATGTTGCTGCCTACGCCGCCGCCCAGTGCACCACCCAAACCTGCGCCGATGGTAGAACCGGTCTTGCCACCCAGGCTGTTGCCGATCACTGAACCACCCGCTGCACCCACACCGCCACCAATGGCGGCTGAAGTGCGGCTGCCTTTGCGTGCGGTAGCAGCACTGCCGGCCGCGCCCGCTACGCCAGCACCAATCGCTGCGCCGGTGCTGCCGCCCATGCTTTGGCCGACCACATTACCCAGCGCGCCACCCAGACCACCGCCGATTGCGGCGGTGCCATCGCTGGCAGCCATCGCACCTTGAGCAACCAGAAGCCCAAGAACCAGGGAAGGCAGTGTTAAACGCATGACGAAACCTCAAAAATAGGGGAAAAAAGAAAGCCGGGGATTAAATGCTGTCACGCAGTAAACGTCCACACAAAAACCACCGCACCGCTCAATCAGCGACGGTTGGACAGCTTTTATGGGAAAGGTTTTATGACAGGCAAAAAAAAGCCCGCTGGGGAACGGGCCAGGTACTGCTTTCTAACGGATGGTTTGAGCCTACGGAGGTGGCTGTGAAAAGTATGTGAAAAAGTAAACGGCATCATTACCGAACGTCGGCACTTCAGGTTTCAACCGGTAATCGAGATTTCACACATGAAAAACCCCGCTCGATGGCGGGGTCTGTCCAGTTAACGATTACTTCCTGGAAGGCGCCGCCACTCTCGGCAGAAATTTGGCCTTCGGCCCTCTGGGCGTCGTCGATTTCACTTTGCTGGTCTGGATCGGGTCTTCCCCAAAGCCCGCCACATACTCTGTCTGGCCGCATTTAACGCAATTGTTGATCGGAAATTCAGCCCCGTCGTCTTCGATATACGGATCAGCCATACCTCTTCCCCTCTCAAATGGATCGACACCGGCAAAGCCCTTTGCCTGAAAAATATCGATCACCAAGGGTTTTGAGACTAGTCGGTCATTACCGGACTTGGAATTCAGATTTCCGCGTGCCCGACGAATGGCCCACGTTTCACCTCATCTCAGTTTCACCGCCGTCCCTGTCACAAACACCACCACCATCCCGCCCTTGCCTGCCGGCATGCTGATCTCAAAATCAAGCCCCACCACCGCGTCCGCCTGAAGTGCTCGCGCCCGCTCCTTGATTTCGTCGGTCGCCTGAATCCGCGCTTCCTTCAACGCTCGCTCCAACGTCTGGGAACGCCCACCAAAAAAATCCCGCATCCCGGCAAACATGTCGCGAACAACGTTTATGCCCTGCACCGACTCGGCGCTGACGATGTCCAGGTAAGCGGTGATCTGGCGGCCTTCGATGGCGTGAGTTGTGGTGGTGATCATAGGAATTCCTTCTTAATAAACAGCGAATCAAGGCAACTTGGACAAATACGCAGCCAACGCATCAAACGCCGGCAACGTCACCGGATCATTCGCCGAGTTACTGGCAACCGGGTGCGAGGCATAACGAACAATCACCATCTCGGCTTTCGGATCAACATAAATGCGCTGGCCATGAACACCGCGCGCCATGAATGCCCCGCCCTCCTTGTCCGTCACCCACCACATCGAGCGATAACTCCAGCCCTTCAACAAGTCATAGCCGGCCTTGGCAAAAACCTGTTTGTCGCCGCCACGGCGAATGTCGTCCACCACCGCTTTGGGCACGATCTGCTGGCCATTGAACAGCCCATCATTGCGCAACATCTCGCCAAATCGGGCGAGGTCTCGCAAGCCAGTATTCAATCCACCACCGGCAAACGGCGTGCCGATAGAGTCCACCGTGAAATAGGCATCCTGCTCGGCGCCCAGTCGACTCCAGATGCGCTCCGACAACAACTGCGCCACGTTGCGGCCGGTCGCTCGGGCGATGATCCAGCCCAATACGTCGGTGTTGACGGTCTTGTAGCCAAACGCACTGCCGTGTTCGCCTTGCAGTTGAACGGTCTGCAAAAACTCGTAGTAACTTCGCGGCCCGGTGTAGTCCTTTGGCTTGGGCAAGGGGCTACCCGCTTTTGCGTGAGCCCATACTTCTGCGTTTGGGTCGGCATAGTCTTCGCTGTATTTCAGAGCCGTTGTCATATCGAGGACCTGACGTACCGTGGCGCTGCCAAACGCGGAAGCTGCCAACTCGGGAACGTATTCGACAACAGGCTTGTTCGCGTCGATTCGCCCTTCGGCGACCAACATCGCGCCCAATGTGCCAACTACGGACTTGGTCACCGACATCGCCGCGTGCTGACCTTCGGGTTTCAGCACGCCGAAGTAACGCTCGTACACAACCTTGCCGCGATGCATCACCACAATTCCATCGGTGTAAGTGGCCGCCAGGGATTGATCCCAGGTCATCGGCTTTTTAGCGCCGAGCGGCGTGAAGCTGATGGCGTCGATATCGTTGCGCAACAAGGACGCCAATGGCACAGGGGCGCCGAGACCTCGTGAGACGTTGATCGTAGGCATGAGTTGCCGGAAGTTCGAGACGCTCCAGCGCATCGCCGGGAACTGGAAATAGCTGCCGTCTTCGAAGCGTACGGTGCGATCAGCAGGGGGTGGCGAGCCGACCATCCAGCCGAGTTTAGCGGGGTCGCTGGCTTCGGCGTCCGGGAATGTTGTTGCGGTGGCGAGTGATGACAGAGTGCACGCCAACACGGCGGCAATAGATATGACCTAGCGGCGGTAAGTGGCGCGTGGGCGGGACATGGTGTCGATTCCGTTCGAGGGGTTCGGGCAGTCTAACAGGTGGGTGACGAGGCTGAAGACCAGGCTTTTCGAGGCGCCAAATGAAATCAACTATCCAAGCCCATTGAAAAAAATCAGAGGCTAAAGAAGCTTAATCAACACCGCCGTGACGGTTGCCACCGCCCCAATCATCCCGATGGCGATCGCCACCGGGCATCAAAAGGTTTCACGGGTCATCTTGCCGGCTTCGGTATTCAACTTGCTCGCCTCGGCATTCAGCTTGCGCTGCTCAGCAAGCAGCTTGATGATTTCAACGTGGAGCTTTTCGAGCTCGGCCTGTTTCATGGTCATTTCCTGCATAAAGCGCGTCAGTCCATTCCAGGGAAATGGGGCGCCCCTGAGGTGTGCTGCCCTTTTTTTCATCTTGAACCCTAAGGCCCAAAGCGAACAACCCGTCCCGAGATGGGCTATGTGGAGCGCATTTCCCGTGGAAGCACCTAACCTGCTAGCTTTCCAGCGTTACGCCCCACACGCCCAAGACTCGTCCTACATAAAACTCGGAAACTACAGCGTCGTTCACAAACTCCAGACACCAGAAACCACAAAACCCCTGACTTCTTTCGAAATCAGGGGTTTTGGTTACATCGAATTTGGCGGTGAAGGAGAGATTCGAACTCTCGATACAATTTCTTGTATACACACTTTCCAGGCGTGCTCCTTAAGCCACTCGGACACTTCACCGTATCTCGTCAAACATGTTCTGTCTGTCGAGGCGCGCTAATGTAGTCGAAACCTTTTCCGATGGCAAACTTTTTTTGCAGAATTTTCATGCGCTTAGCGTTTTAGTCGTTCCGGCGGGTTCCGGGCCATGGCAAACCTGCCAATCTCTGGCTTCGCCCTCCCTTCTATATAGAGAGGAATACGCGACGGGTGTGGCCGGCTACGCTTGCCCGGCGGGGAAAGGGTGACTGGCGGGTCAGTCACGGCGCTTTACCTGGCCTGCCGTGGTGGGTAACGTCTGCCCCAACTTTCATACAAGGAATAGCGTCATGAGTGAGTTGATTTCCTACCATCTCGAAGACGGTATCGCGACCCTGACCTTGAGCAATGGCAAGGTCAATGCCATCTCTCCGGACGTGATTGCTGCGTTTAATGCTGCGCTGGATCAGGCCGTGACTGATCGTGCGGTGGTGATCATTACCGGTACGCCCGGGATTCTGTCGGGTGGTTATGACTTGAAGGTGATGACGTCCGGCCCTAAAGAAGCCGTGGCGTTGGTCACGGCCGGTTCGACACTGGCCCGTCGCCTGCTGTCGCACCCGTTCCCGGTGATCGTCGCGTGCCCTGGGCATGCTGTGGCCAAGGGCGCGTTCCTGCTGTTGTCGGCGGATTACCGCATCGGTGTCGATGGCCCGTTCAGCATTGGCCTGAACGAAGTGCAGATCGGCATGACCATGCACCACGCCGGTATCGAGATCGCCCGTGATCGCCTGCGCAAGTCGGCGTTCCACCGTTCCGTGATCAATGGCGAGATGTTTAACCCGCAGAGCGCTGTCGATGCCGGTTTCCTCGACGCGGTGGTGTCGGCCGAAGAGCTGCAAGGCGCAGCGTTGGCGGCGGCTCGTCAGCTGAAGAAGATCAACATGACCGCGCACAAGAACACCAAGTTGAAAGTGCGCAAGGCGTTGCTGGAGACGCTGGACAACGCGATCATCCTGGATCAGGAGCATTTGGGTTAAGCCCAAAACTCGCTGCACCGAAAAGCCCGACCGTCGTGTCGGGCTTTTTCTTACACATCGCGATGAAAGGTCTGTAACCGCTCTAGTATGCGACTGACCAACAAGTCGGAAACATGCGCACAAATATCGCCTATCTCCCCCTTCTATAGCGGCAATTGCCGAAAACAGTGCACATCCGTACACTGCGCCACCTTTTGTCCCGGTGGGGCCTGTAAATGCTGTTTGTGTTTCGTATGTTCTTGATGGGCCTGCACTTTATTCTGGCCGGAGTGCTTGGGGTGTTTCTGGGCCTGTGTCGCCCGTTCAACCCGGACAACAGCCGTTTGTGCGCACGCCTGTATGCGTGGCCGGCGATGTGCATTTTGCGTTTACGGGTGAAGGCTGACGTCGGGCCATTGATGGATAAACCCGAGAGCTGCGTGATTATTGCCAATCACCAGTCCAACTACGACCTGTTCGTATTCGGCAACGTGGTGCCCCGCCGCACCGTGTGCATCGGCAAGAAAAGCCTCAAGTGGGTGCCGCTGTTCGGGCAGTTGTTCTGGCTGGCCGGGAACGTGTTGATCGACCGCGGCAATGCGCACAAGGCGCGCCAGTCAATGTTGACCACCACGCACACCTTGCAGCATGAAGACACGTCTATCTGGGTGTTCCCGGAAGGCACGCGCAACCTTGGCGAAGAGCTGCTGCCATTCAAGAAAGGCGCGTTCCAGATGGCGATTGCTGCCGGCGTGCCGATCGTGCCGGTGTGTGTCAGCAGTTACGTCAAACACATGCGATTGAACCGCTGGCGCAGTGGGAAGATTCTGATTCGTTCGTTGCCGGCAATTCCGACGGTGGGGTTGAGCCTGGACGATATGCCCATGCTAATGGACCAGTGCCGCGAACAGATGCGCGAGTGCATCGCTTCGATGGATCGGCAACTGCAAGCCGCGTAAAAAGAAACCCGCCTGGTGCGGGTTTTCTTTTGCCTGCGAACTTTCGCCTGCGAACGATGCAGAGTTTGCTCACTCTCAAGCAGTAGACAAGGCTAAGCTGAAGATTGCCTGCCACTGCCACCTGCTAAAAAGAAGTGAACTTGAATCATGGGTAGAGTTGTTGCTGCTGCGGTTTACAGCGCCGGTAAGAAAGTCACCAATATCACCTTGGATGAAGGCGCAGCCTGGGCCGCAAAGCCCGGCCATTTTGTCTGGATCGGCCTCGAAGAGCCAGACGCCCAGGAACTGGCCAACCTGCAACGCCAGTTCAACCTGCATGAACTGGCCATCGAAGACGCCCTGGAAAAACACAGCCGACCGAAGCTCGAAACCTTCGGCGATGCACTGTTCATCGTCACCTACTCGCCGATTCGCAAGGAAGGCAAACTCGAATTCATCGAGACGCATATCTTTGCCGGCAACGGTTACATCATTACCGCACGCAATGGTCACTCCGCGTCCTACGCCTATGTCCGACAGCGTTGTGAGGCGCGTCCGTTATTGCTTGAGCACGGGGAAGATTTCGTCCTCTATGCCCTCCTCGATTTCGTGATTGAAAACTACCAGCCGATGGGCGAAGCGATTCATGCCGAGATTGATGAGCTGGAGCGCAACGTGTTGTGCAGCGCGCTGAATGAACATGACATCCAGAAGCTTCATGGCCTGCGCCGGGACGTCTTGCGCCTGCGTCGTTATGCGGCGCCGATGGTGGAGATCGGTGAAGAGCTGCAGAAGCTGAGCTTTCCGTTTATCGACAAGAACATGCGCCCCTACTTCCGCGATGTGCAGATCCACGTCACACGACAGATGGAAGACCTGACGACTTTGGCCGACATCGCCAGCCAGACGATCGAAATTGGCGTGCTGCTGGAGGCTTCACGTCAGAGCGTGGTGCAGCGCAAGTTTGCAGCGTGGGCGGCGATTCTGGCGTTTCCGACGGCAGTGGCCGGGATTTACGGGATGAACTTCCAGAACATGCCGGAGCTGGCGTGGCAATACGGGTACTTCGGGGTACTGGGGGTTATTGCCGTGGGGTGTACGGGTTTATGGGCGAGTTTCAAGAAGTCGGGGTGGCTTTAGTCAATACCGAGTCGTCTGTGACAATCGCGAGCAGGCTCGCTCCCACAGGAAATCAGCATTGTGGGAGCTGGCATGTGTTGGCATTAAACCGTTTCTGGCTTGTGCGCCACAAACCGCATCATCCACTCCGCCACCGTAGCGCCATGATGCTCATGCTCAAGGCTGGCTACACCTTTGGAGTAGATTTGCTCGCCCAGTGCTTGCTGGCGGATTTCCAGCAGCGCTCGTGAGTAATCGTGAATGAATTCCGGATGCCCCTGGAAACAAAGCACCTGATCGTTGATGTGGTAAGCCGCATACGGGCAGAAATCGCTCGAGGCGATGACTGTGGCGTTTTTCGGTAGCGTCGTCACTTGATCCTGGTGGCTGATCAGCAAGGTCAACTCTTCCCTGACCGGGCTCATCCACGGTGCTTTCGCCGCCAGTTTGTAACTGTGGGTGCCGACGCCCCAGCCTTGGCTGGCACGTTCGCTTTTGCCGCCCAGCAACAACGCCAGCAACTGGTGGCCGAAACACACGCCCAGCAGTTTGTCGCCGCGCTCGTAACGGGTCAGCAGGTACGCCTTGAGGGTTTCGATCCACGGGTCGGTGCCGAAAGAGTCGGCCTTGCTGCCGGTGACCAGATAAGCGTCGAAGATCAGATCATCGCTGGGGTATTCGCCCTGCATCACGTTGTAGACCGTGAACTCGGCCGCGATAGGCTGCTGCGAAAACAGGTGTTTGAACATCTGCCCGTAGCCCTGATATTGGTCGACCAATTCTGGACGCAGGATGTCGGTTTCCAAAATGCAGATGCGTAACGACATAAAAAATACCTGACACGTGATGGGAATAATGCACACCCCAGAGCCTGCCTCGAAACACTGTTCCAAGGCAAGCCCCGCGAGGCGTCATCGGTCCCTTAAAACGCCTCCCCTTTAGCGGCTTTATCCAGCAACAAGGCCGGTGGATTGAAACGCTCGCCATACTGCCCAGCCAGGTATTGGGCTCGGGCGACGAAGTCTTTCACCCCGTACTGATTGATGAATTGCAGCGCGCCCCCCGTCCACGCCGCGAAACCGATGCCGAAGATCGAGCCGATGTTGGCGTCTGCGGTCGACATCAGCACGCCCTCCTCCACGCAGCGCACGGTTTCCAGGGCTTGCACGAACAACAGGCGATCACGCACATCCTTGGGCGATATCTGCCTGTCTGGCTGCTCGAAACGGCTTTTCAGCTCGGGCCACAGATGTTTCTGGCCAGCGGCCGGGTAATCGTAGAAACCGCCTCCTGCCGCTTTGCCGGGCCGTTTGTATTCGTTGAGCAGCAAGTCAATCACGGCAAAGGCCGGGTGCTCAATCAGCGGTTTCCCTTCGGCTTGCAGGTCTTTGGCCGTTTGCTGGCGGATATGGCTCATGAGGCTGAGGGAAACTTCGTCAGAGATCGCCAGTGGTCCGATGGGCATGCCGGCCTTGCGGGCTTCGGTTTCAATCATCGGTGCACTGACGCCTTCGCCGAGCATGGCGATGCCTTCGTTGGTGAAGGTGCCGAACACCCGCGAAGTAAAGAAACCGCGACTGTCGTTGACCACAATCGGAGTTTTCTTGATTTGCAGGACGAAATCGAACCCGCGAGCCAGGGTTTCGTCGCTGGTGTTCGCGCCTTTGATGATTTCTACCAGCGGCATTTTCTCTACGGGGCTGAAGAAATGCAGGCCGATGAACTTGGTCTGATCCGGTACAGCCGTGGCCAGGCCGCTGATCGGCAAGGTCGAAGTATTGGAGGCGATCACCGCCGCCGGGCCGACGACTTTTTGCGCAGCCGAGGACACTTTGGCCTTGAGCTCGCGGTCTTCGAATACCGCCTCGATGATCAGGTCGCAACCGGTCAGGTCAGCATCGCTTTCAGTGGTCACGATCCGCGCCAGAATCGCCTCGCGCTGCTCGGGGAGTAGCTGGCCCCGCGCGACTTTTTTGTCCAGCAGCGCCGCCGAATGGGCCTTGCCCTTCTCGGCTGCCGCGAGGTTGATGTCCTTGAGCACCACTTCAATGCCCGCCGATGCGCTGACAAATGCAATGCCGGCGCCCATCATCCCGGCACCGAGCACGCCGACTTTTTGCGTCACATAAGGGGCAAAACCCTGTGGCCGCGAACCGCCGGCGTTGATTTCGTTGAGCTGGAACCAGAACGTGCCGATCAGGTTTTTAGAGATTTGACCGGTGGTCAATTCGGTGAAATAGCGGGTTTCGATCAGGTGCGCGGTGTCGAAGTCCACCTGAGCACCTTCAACGGCTGCGCAGAGAATTTTCTCCGGCGCCGGCATGCAGCCTTGGGTTTTACTGCGCAGGATCGACGGCGCGATGGCGAGCATCTGCGCGACTTTCGGGCTGGACGGTGTGCCACCGGGGATCTGATAGCCCTTCACGTCCCAGCGTTGTACCGCCGTCGGATTGGCCAGAATCCAGGCCCGTGCCTTGCTGAGCAGCTCGCCAGAATCTTTCGCCAACTCGTCAATCAAACCCGCTTGCAATGCCTGTTGTGGCCGGACTTTTTTGCCCTCCAGCAAGTAGGGCAATGCTTTCTCAATACCCAGCATCCGCACCATGCGCACCACCCCGCCGCCGCCCGGCAACAGACCCAGCGTGACCTCCGGCAAGCCAAGTTGTACGGACGGATTGTCCAGCGCCACGCGGTGGTGGCACGCCAGGCAGATTTCCCAGCCGCCGCCCAATGCTGCGCCGTTGATCGCCGCCACCACCGGTTTGCCGAGGGTTTCCAGGGTGCGCAATTGACCTTTGAGGGTCAGCACCATGTCGTAGAACGCTTTGGCTTCGGGTTTGCCGACCTTGATCAGTTCATTGAGGTCGCCACCGGCGAAGAACGTCTTCTTCGCCGAGGTGATGATGACCCCGGCAATGCTGTCTTTTTCAGCGACCAGGCGAGCGACGGAGGCCTCCATGGCTTCGCGGTAGACCGCGTTCATGGTGTTGGCGCTCTGGCCCGGCATGTCGATGGTCAGGACGACAATCTGGTCCTGACCCTTTTCGTAACGAATGGCTTCAGTCATGAACATGTTTCCTTGGAAGTCGGGGGGCTCAGAGGCGTTCGATGATGGTGGCGATGCCCATGCCGCCGCCGACACATAGCGTCGCGAGGCCATAGCGCAGGCGCCGGGTTTCCAGCTCATCGAGCAGCGTGCCGAGAATCGCGCACCCCGTGGCGCCCAGCGGGTGGCCCATGGCGATGGAACCGCCGTTGACGTTGACCTTGTCCGGGTCGATGGCCATGTCCTTGATGAACTTGAGCACTACCGAGGCAAACGCCTCGTTGACCTCGAACAGGTCAATGTCTTCGACCCGCAGGCCGGCCTTGGCCAGTGCTTTGCGGGTAGCCGGCGCCGGGCCGGTGAGCATGATGGTCGGGTCGGTGCTGGTGACCGCCGTGGCGACGATCCGTGCCCGCGGCTGCAAGCCCAGCGCCCGGCCCTTGGCTTCGGAACCGATCAGCATCAGCGCCGCACCATCGACGATCCCGGAACTGTTGCCGGGCGTGTGTACGTGATTGATCCGTTCGACGTGGCTGTAGACGCGCAACGCCGTGGCGTCGAAGCCCATTTGCCCCATCATTTCGAAACTCGGCTTGAGCTTGCCCAGGCCTTCCAGCGTGGAATCGGCCCGAATGAATTCATCGTGATCGAGCAGGATGATGCCGTTCTGATCCTGCACCGGTACCAGTGACTTGTTGAACGAACCATTCGCCCGCGCCCGCGCGGCTTTCTGCTGCGAGTGCAGCGCGTAGGCATCGACGTCCTGGCGGCTGAAACCTTCAAGGGTGGCGATCAGGTCAGCGCCGACACCCTGCGGGGTGAAATGGCTGTGCAGGTTGGTTTCCGGGTCCAGCGCCCAGGCCCCACCGTCGCTGCCCATCGGCACGCGAGACATCGACTCGACGCCACCGACCACCACCAGATCTTCGAAACCGGAGCGCACCTTCATCGCGCCAAGGTTCACCGCCTCCAGCCCCGAAGCGCAAAAGCGGTTGATCTGCACGCCCGAGACGCTGACGTCCCAATCCGCCACTTGGGTCGCGGTCTTGGCGATATCGGAGCCTTGATCGCCAACCGGCGTCACGCAGCCAAGCACGACGTCATCGACCTGGCTGGTGTCGAGCGAAGTACGCTGCTGCAACGCCGTCAGCAACCCGGCCACCAGATTGACCGGTTTGACGCTGTACAAGGCGCCATCGGCTTTGCCTTTACCACGGGGCGTGCGTAATGCGTCGAAAATCAAAGCGTGGGTCATGACGTCCTCGAACCTGGGCAGTGGGTAAATGCGAGTTCTTACCTTATGCCGAGCCGCTGCGGATTCAATGACCGCAGCGCTCATCGACGTTGACGCACACGCTCAGACGGACGGTAGTGAACTACCGAATTAACCGATTCAGGAGACGGAGCTGTCTAGCAAACGGGCGCCCAAGAAGCTGGCAATAGGCCTCATGCCTTTTTAAGAGCTTTTAATGGCATCTCCATACGAAATGGATCTAAACCGCGGCTGACGCGGGCTCTAAGGTGAAGTGTACGAAGTTGTCGTCGGGTTTTGCCGAGGCGCTCGTCTGACAGGAAGTGCAACGCTCTGCCGTCATGGAGATATGCAGGCAGGCATCAGGAAATAACAAAAAAGGCGGTCAAGCCATGTTCAAACATTCGAAAGTACGTCAAGCCGGGCTCATTCTTTTCGCCACTACGCTGTTGTTGATTTTGCCGAACCTGACCAAGGTGATTGGCTGACTCAAGCGCCAAGAATTTATCGCCATCTTAAAATTGTGACCGGCTCGCTACCCGGGCCAGCGTGGGTGTGCCAACCTTTATGGCACTTGCACGACATGGACGGCGATCTATTGAAAACGCTCACACTGCTCGGGGCCTTGCTGCTCAGCACGCCTCTGTTTGCCGCACAGCTGAACCTTGAGCTGGGCGCGAACAGCCGCACCTGGCAAACCGGGGAACTGCTCAAGCACCCTAAAATCCAGACCCTTCACATTGCCGACGACGTTTCCTACAAACGCGAGATGAACTATCAAGCCGTGCCGCTGGCGGCGTTGTTGACCGGCATCAAGCCTGATGACCACCTGCAAGCCGTGGCGCTGGATGGGTTTGCCGCCGAGCTGGCCGCCGCCCCGTTGCTCAACACTCAGGGCGCGCAGGCGTGGCTGGCGATTGAAGACCCGGCCAAACCATGGCCGGCATTGTCTGAAGGCAAACCGGGTGCCGGGCCGTTTTATCTGGTCTGGACGAATCCGCAAGCCGGCAACATCAGCCCGGAGCAATGGCCGTTCCAGGTCGCCAGCATCAAGCGCCTGGCGCCGGTGGCGGAACGCTTCCCTGCCCTGCTGCCTGATCCCGGGTTAAAAGCCGATGATCCGGTCAATCAAGGTTTTGCACTGTTTCAGAAAAATTGCCTGGCCTGCCATCGACTGAACGGTGCCGGGGATGCGCAGTTCGGGCCAGATCTGAATATTCCGTACAACCCGACCGAGTATTTTGGAGCGGATTTCCTGAAGCGGTATATCCGTGATCCGCAGAGCTTGCGCCAGTGGCCGCAGGCGAAGATGCCGGGGTTTTCCGCGCAGGTATTGCCGGATGGGGATCTGGAGAAGTTGGTGGGGTATTTGAAGCACATGGTCGGGCGCAAGGTTAAACCGTAACCGATCGTTCCCACGCTCCGCGTGGGAATGCCTCAATGGACGCTCTGCGTCCGCTTCGGTGGGACGCGGAGCGTCCCGGGCTGCATTCCCACGCAGAGCGTGGGAATGATCAGCGTGCAGGTTTATTGCTGCTGGACAGAGATAACCGGCATCGGTGTCGGCGACACAAACACTTTCGCATGCATCTGTTCACACCCGCCGCCCCGGCGCATCCCGCGCACCGGGCAGGCATCCAGATAATCCAGGCCTACCGCCAGTTTCAAGTGACGTTCCGGCCGGGCCAATTCGTTGGTCACGTCGAAGCTGTACCAGGCGTCATCCAGCCAGGCTTCCGCCCAGGCGTGACTGGCCAGGTGTTCGCTGTTCTCGCTGTACAGATAACCCGAGACATAACGCGACGGAATGCCCAGGCTACGCGCGCAGGCGAGAAACGCATGGGTGTGGTCCTGACAGACGCCGGAGCGCCCGGCGAAGGCCTGAGCCGCACTGGTGTCGACTTCGGTTGAGCCCGGCGTGTAGGTCATGTGCTGGTTCAAGCCATGCATCAAGTCGATCAGCGCCGTGCGATCCCGGCGTGTTTTGCACTCTTTTTGCGCGAATGCGCGCAAGGCTTCGTCGGGCTCGGTCAGGCGGGTAAAACGCAGGAACGGCAGCGCCGATTGGCTCTCATGCTCGGCTTCACTCAGTTCGTCGATGTCCACCTGGCCACGGGCGCCGATGATGATCGCCTCGTGCGGCTCGTCCATGGTCAGCACGTGCAGGATGTTGCCGAACGGATCGAGTTGCGCGCGCACCGGGCGCGGCAGGTCGAGTTGCCAACTGAGCACGTGCTGGCGCTCGCTGTCGTGGGGTGTCAGTCGCAGGTACTGGATGCTCGCCCGCACCTGATCTTCATAGTGATAGGTGGTTTCGTGGCTAATGGAAAGTCTCATGCAGCCTCCAGGTAAGAACTGTGAATGGCGTTGCCCAACTGGCGCACCAGCGGGATGAATTCGGTCAGCCAGGCGTGCAGGCCTTCGTCGAGAATTTCGTTGATACCGGTGTAGCGCAGGCGCGCGTCGATTTCGGCGGCCAGACGCTGTGCGGGACGGCCATTGGCTCCCGGCAGACTGGCAAGGATCTGGTCGATTTCTTCGGTGCAGGCGCGCAGCGAACGCGGTACATCCGCCCGCAGTAACAGCAACTCAGCCACATGCCGGGCACCGGGCGCGTCGCGGTAGATCTCGGTGTACGCCTCGAACGATGACAGCGCCCGCAGCAAGGCACTCCACTGGTAATAGGCGTGCGCCGTGCCGTCACTGACGGCTTCGGCCTGATCGCCGGCCATTTCGTAGCGAGCGTCGAGCAGGCGCAGCGTGTTGTCCGCCCTTTCGATAAACGTCCCCAGGCGAATGAAGCGGAACGCATCGTTACGCATGATGGTGCCGTAGGAAGCACCGCGAAACAGATGGGAACGCTCCTTGATCCACTCGCAAAAGCGACTCATGCCGTAGCGACTCAAGCCCTGCTCGGCAATCCCGCGAATTTCCAGCCAGGTGGCGTTGATGTTTTCCCACATGTCGGCGGTGATTCGCCCACGCACCGCATGGGCACTGGCCCGCGCCGCGCCGAGACAGCTGTAGATGCTGGCCGGGTTGGCGGCGTCGAGGGCGAAGAAGTGCAGCAACCGTTCGGCATGCAACTCACCATGGCGCTCCAGGTAATCGTCCAGGGTGCCGGTGATCAGCAACGGCATGGCGAGTTCGTGCAGGCCGTTGCCGCGACCATCCTGCGGCATCAGCGACAGCGAATAACTGATGTCGAGCATCCGTGCGAGGTTTTCCGCCCGCTCCAGGTAACGCGACATCCAATACAGATCCGAGGCAGTTCTACTTAACATGGCAGGCTTCCTTCAATCCTCGACCACCCAGGTGTCCTTGGTTCCGCCACCCTGGGAGGAATTCACCACCAGAGAGCCTTCACGCAGGGCGACACGGGTCAAACCGCCGGGCACGACCCGGGTTTCGCGGCCAGACAAAACAAACGGACGCAGGTCGATATGGCGTGGCGCAATGCCGTTTTCGACAAAGGTCGGACAGGTCGACAGGGACAACGTCGGTTGCGCGATGTAGGCGTGCGGCTTGGCTTTGATCCGCTCTCGGAACGACTCGATTTCCGCCGTCGTCGCCGCCGGCCCCACCAGCATTCCGTAACCGCCCGAGCCCTGGGTTTCCTTGACCACCAGATCCGGAAGATTGGCCAGTACGTGGGACAGCTCAGACGGGTTGCGGCACTGGAACGTCGGTACGTTCTTCAGGATCGGTTCTTCGTCGAGGTAGAAACGGATCATGTCGGTGACAAACGGATACACCGACTTGTCGTCCGCAACGCCCGTACCGATGGCGTTCGCCAGCACGACATTGCCGGAGCGGTACGACGACAGCAGCCCCGGAACGCCCAGCATCGAGTCCGGATTGAAGGCCAACGGGTCGAGGAACGCATCGTCGAGGCGACGGTAGATCACGTCGACGGCTTTCGGGCCGTCCGTGGTACGCATGAATACTTTGTCGTCACGCACAAACAGGTCCGCACCTTCCACCAGTTCAACCCCCATCTCCCGAGCCAGAAAGGCATGCTCGAAAAAGGCGCTGTTGAAACGACCCGGCGTCAGCACCACCACGCTCGGATTGTCGATCGGGCTGGAGCTTTTCAGCGTGTCCAGAAGCAGATTCGGATAGTGATCGATGGGCGCGATGCGTTGTGCCGCGAAGAGTTCGGGGAACAGCCGCATCATCATCTTGCGGTCTTCGAGCATGTAGCTCACGCCGCTGGGTGTGCGCAGGTTGTCTTCGAGCACGTAATACGTGCCGTCACCGTCGCGCACCAGATCGACGCCAGAGATGTGCGAATAGATATCGCGATGCAGGTCCAGCCCCTGCATCGCCAACTGGTATTGCTCGTTGGCCAGCACTTGCTCGGCCGGAATGATGCCGGCCTTGATGATGCGCTGCTCGTGATAGAGGTCGGCAAGGAACATGTTCAATGCCTTGACCCGCTGAATGCAGCCGCGCTCGACGACCCGCCATTCGCTGGCAGGGATGCTGCGGGGGATCGTGTCGAAGGGAATCAGGCGCTCTGTCCCCTGCTCGTCCCCGTAGAGCGTGAAGGTAATCCCGGCGCGATGAAATAACAGATCGGCCTCGCGTCGCCGTTGTGCCAAAAGCTCGTCAGGCGTTTCGGCCAGCCAACGGGCAAACTCCCGATAATGCGGGCGGACCTGGCCGCCGGCATCGTACATTTCATCAAAATAGGTGCGGATCATGCCGTACTCCTTGTCACCCGGACATCCAGACCTTCGCAAGGCCCGTGCCAGCGGCATAAACGCTTTGATATCAATCAGTTGGATTTTCACACCGCCAATACCGCACCAATCCTGTGCAGCAAACGCCCCAACCTGATTGCCCCCGCTTCATTGCAAGGCGACGTTGTCGCCTATCACCAGCATAGTCAGAGTTGATTTCACTGCCCGGTTTCGGCCCGGGATAATCCGCGCATTCGCTGGAAAAACAGCCCGAACTTCCCTTTAGCCGCCTGCTCAGGCGGTTTTTTTTTGCCTCGGATTCTTGTTTCAGGGTTTTGCCAGCAGCGGTTTACTGCGCCCATAAACCAAAACGGCCAACCCGAAGGTCAGCCGTTAGTGCGTGTCACTGTTCATAGGATTATGCGAGTAGCCCTCGTACCTCCTGCTTGACGCCCCATCCTTCAATGATGCCGCCCAGAGGCTCGACCACCGCCTCGAAACCTTGCTCGAAATCGCCGATGTCATCATAAGTGGCGTACATGACCTTGCTCAGTTCGAGTGCCCATGCGCCATCGTCGCGCACACTGATTTGCGCATTCAGCGATTCGCCACGGTAATGACCTGCTGCTCTGCGGGCCCGCTCCTCGTCGGGAAAAATGGCGTAGAACTCGATGGGGTGGAATCTTGAAAAGTCGAAACCGCCTTCTTTCATGCGGCGCAGTACCGAGCTGCTGATGTCTTCTTGATAGGCTGTGCTCATGAAACGTCCCCCTCATAGTGATGGATAGACTTTCCGTATTCCCGGCACACGCAACCGAATGGTGCGTGCGATGCGGCAACCTCGTTGCCGGTGGGAAGCAAGCATGTAGCTGACAAGACCAGACCTTAGCGATCCATTCGCTGATCTCGATTGCAGAGTAGCCTCAAGAGAGAGCCGCTGCCAAGGCCTGGATGAGAATGAGACAGGAGGTGTTCAGATTGGCGTGATGCCGAGGATTTGGATGCTGTTCTGGGCTTTGAGGCTTTTGACGCCGGCATCAACGGTTCGTCCTTCCAGATCATTCAGATCCAGTTCGGCGGCCACAGGAAGAAGCCTGGCCTTGATGAGTTTGGCTGCTTCCTCGTTGTCCGGGCACTCGTCGCACTCAAAGACTTCGTCGATGGTTTCGCCGTGATCATCCACGAAAGTGATTTTCCACTTTTGCATCAGTGCCTCCTCGATAAAACCCATGGATGGGCTTACAAGCATCTCGACCTTGTTAGCAGGCTAATTGTTCCACTGACGCGCTCCAGGACAGATGAAAAAAAGGGCCGGTAGCGGTGTGTTTTCACACCACCACAAACGGCCCTTTCTGATTGACGCGGGATCAGTCGTTGCTTGGCTTGTTCACAGCCTGCAGGACGTATTGCGGCAAGGCAAAAGCGCCGATGTGTATCTCTGGATTGTAGTAACGGGTGATGATGCCGCTACCGGCAAAGCGCTGCTGCAGGGTTTCGCGGGACAGTTTGCGATAAGCGGTATTGGTCGCGCCCCAGGCAAACGTCATCGAGCCGCCGATGTAGGTCGGCACGGCCGCCTGGTAGAAGTGCCAATCCGGGAACAGGCTGCGCAGGCGCCCGGCGGTGGTTTTGACTTCTTCGATCTGCATGAACGGCGTGCCGTTCTGGGTCACCAGAATGCCGCCTTCGTTCAGGCAGCGGCGGCAGGCCTGGTAGAAGTTTTCCGAGAACAGCACTTCGCCCGGACCGATCGGGTCGGTGGAGTCGGAAATGATCACGTCGAACTTTTCAGTGGTGGTGGCGACGAAACGCATGCCGTCGTCGATCACCAGGTTCAGGCGAGGATCTTCGTACGCACCTTTGGAGTGGTTTGGCAGGAATTCCTTGCACATGTCGACCACGGTGCCGTCGATTTCGACCATGGTGATGTGTTCGACGCTGCGGTGCTTGGCCACTTCACGCAGCATGCCGCCGTCGCCGCCACCGATGATCAGCACGCGCTTGGCGCTACCGTGCGCCAGGATCGGCACGTGGGTCAGCATTTCGTGGTAGATGAATTCGTCGGCTTCGGTGGTCTGGATCACGCCGTCCAGTGCCATTACCCGGCCCATGCGCGGGTTTTCGAAAATCACCAGGTGTTGATGCTCGGTGCGCACTTCGTGCAGCAGTTTTTCCATGCGAAAACGCTGGCCATAGCCTTCGTAGAGGGTTTCCAGGTAGTCGCTGGTAGCGGTGGTGCTCATGGGAAGTGCTCCGATGAATGCGGGTGGCAACGGACGGTTACCCGCCCATGATGGCCAATCGATTGGCTCGATTGACCGGGAAAGGCGCGCATTCTACGTCGCGAAAGATGACAGGTCGAACCTCTTGATCGGCTCACCCCAATCCTGTGGGAGCGGGCCTGCCCGCGAAGCAGACGACGCGGTCTGTCAGTTGCACCGCGATATCGTTCATCGCGGGCAAGCCATGCTCCCACAGGTTCAGTGTCGTTTTTTGGGAGACCCGTCAGAATTTGACGTTGCCCCGTGGCCCGGCGATGGCCCAGATGATCAGGCCCAGCACCGGCAGAAAGGCGATCAACAACACCCAGAGGATTTTCATCCCGGTGGTGGCACCACTTTTAAACACGTTGATGATGGCCCAGATGTCCAGGACAAAAATGATCAACGCAACAAGGCTGTTGAACGTGGAACCCATGGTGACGCTCCCGAAGAGTGATAAGCCCCCTTAGGATAGACGGTCGTCGCGAGGGTTCCTTTTTATTGACAGTGTCTGGGTGTCAGACGTGGATGGCCACTTTCAGCGCTTCCAGCGATGGCGCGGCAGCGATGCCGACTTCGGCGCACAGCTCCAGCACGCGAGGAATGTCGTTGCCGTAGACCAACACCACTTGCAGCTCATCGTCGAGCAACTGGCTGAAGTTCATCAGCGTGTAGCCGCCGTTTTCCTTGTTCATGCTGCCCATCTGCACCTGAATACGGTTGAGCGCGGTCAGGGCTTCGGTTTTGGCCAGTTGCTTGGGTTTGATATTGAAATCAACGCCTGGGCCGAACGAGGCGACGATCTGCGCGAACAGGTCCACGTAGGTATCCGCCTGGAACAGCACCGTCTCCGGCAGGCTGCCGACCACCACCCATTCGCCTAATGGAATCGGGAACGTGTCGTCGTAGTTGATATCCGGATTGGCCGTCAGAAAAGCTTCAGGATCGGCGTAGGCCTGGGCCGCTTCGTCCGCGACCTTGAGGATTTCGTCGTCGCTCATGCACCCGGAGCTGATTTTGCTGATGAGTTCGACGAGTGCGGCTTTCATGGCGACGGATCCTGTAGCGAGTGAATTTTGAGGGCGCGAAGGATAGCGCATTCAGGAGGGATTGCGGACCTGTGGTGAGGGAGCCAGCTCCCTCGCCACAAAAGGTCAGCCGAGCAGCTTTTCCAGCTGAGCGATGGTATCGACAGCGCCCAGGGTTTTCGCCGCATCGAGTGCCGACACGCCGTTGGCGTCCTTGGCTTTCGGATCGGCGCCTTTGCTGATCAGGTAGTCCACGATGGCAACGCGGTTGAACATCGCGGCCATCATCAAAGCAGTACGGCCATCAAACGATGAACCTTCCACTTGCGCGCCACCGTCGACCAGTGCCGTGACCACTGCCAGATCGCCCTTGAACGCCGCACCGGCGATCGGGCTCTGGCCGTTGTCGTTGCGAATTTCCGGGTCGGCCTTGTGTTCGAGCAGGACTTTCACGGTCTCCACGTGGCCATGGTAGGCGGCCAGCATCAGCAAGGTGTCGCCTTTGTGGTTGCGCAGGTTAGGCGGCAGGCCTTTGGTCAACAGCGCAGCCATCATGGCCGCATCGCCCTCGCGCGCCTTGTTGAATACCTGTTCGGCAAATTCAGCGGCTTCTTCGGGGGTCATCTGGCGGCTTTGGTCTGACATCGGGGGCTCCCTGTTGGGTTATTCGCAAAGCCGACAGTTTCCCGAGCGGCCCCCACGCTGTCACTTGTTTTTTCTCAAGGGCCGCCATAGCCACATTCAATAGCGGTACTTGCCACCCTGGATATCCGCCAGCACCTGCTCGGTCACTTGTACGTAAGTCTGGGTGCCGGGTAGCCAGGCATAGATCGGGTCGTCGCCGGTTTTGCCTGGGTCGAAGGCTTCGTCCTTGAGCCGGGTCTTTTGGTATTTGAACGTCCCGGTGGTCTCCATTTTCACTTTCACCCGCAAGAACAGCGGCACCGCATAGGCCGGCATTTGCTGGCGAGCAAATTCCAGCAGTTCGCTGAAGTCCAGGGTGGCCAGGGATTCAGCCGGCGTAATTGCCGCCATCCCGGCACGCCCGTTGGTGTTCTGGACTTCCACGCCATACGCCACGGCTTCGGCGATGTGCGGGTGTTGCAAGAGGATATTTTCGACTTCCGTGGTCGATACGTTTTCGCCCTTCCAGCGGTAGGTATCGCCCAGCCGATCGACGAATTGCGCATGGCCGAAACCGATGTTGCGCAGCAGGTCACCGGTGTTGAAGAAACGGTCGCCCTTCTGGAACACGTCATGCAATACGACTTTTTCGGTCTTTTGCGGATCGGTGTAGCCGTCCAGCGGCGCCTTGTCGTCGATCCTGGCCAACAGCAAACCCTGTGCACCCTTGGACACTTTGCTCATGAAACCCTTGGCATTGCGAATCGGCTGACCGCTGTCGTGGTCGTAAGCCACCAATTCCCAGGCCATCAGCGAGAAACCGATGGTGTGGTCAAAGTTGAGGATATTGGTGAACCCGATGTTGCCGTCGCTGGCCGCGTACAGCTCGCAGATGTGGTCGATGGCAAAACGGGTTTTGAAGGCGTCCCAAGCGCCGGGACGCAGACCGTTGCCGACCATTTTTTTCACGGTGTGCTGGCTGTCGTCGGTGCTCGGTGGCTGATCCACCAGATAACGGCACAGTTCGCCCACGTAGCCGAGGGTGGTCGCGTGGTATTTGCGGACGTCGCTCCAGAACTGGCTGGCGCTGAACTTGCGTCGAATGGCAAACCCCGAGGCGCCACTGATGGCCGAGCCCCAGCACACGCAGAGCCCGGTCGCGTGATACAGCGGCAAAGTGCAATAGACGATGTCGTGCGGCTGCATATCGAGGGCGATCAGGCCGAAACTGGCGGAGCTACGCATCCAGCGCCCGTGCTTGAAGACACCGGCCTTGGGCAATCCGGTGGTGCCCGAGGTGTAGATATAGAAACAAGGATCGTCGAAAAAAACCTGCTGGCTGCTGGCCGGGTTGTCGTCGATCGCGTCGGCACTGGCCGTCATCAGGTTGACGAAACCATCGGGGGCAATGCCCGGATGGCTGTAGGTGTCTTGATCGGCGACGTACCAGATTCGCGCTGGCGCGATGGACACCCGTTCGCGGACTTGCGAAAACGCCGGGACCAGTTCGCCGCCGACAATGATCGCCACGGGCGCCACCAGGTTCAGGCTGTGCGCCAGCGTATCGCGGGTCTGCGAGGTATTGAGCAAGGCGCTGATCGCGCCGACCTTGGCCACCGCCAGTATTGTCACCAGCAATTCCGGGCGGTTCTCGATGAAGACCGCGACCACGTCACCCTTGCCGATGCCTTGGGCCATCAGGTGATGCGCAATGCGGTTGGCCCATTGGTTGACCTGCGTATAGGTCAGCGTGACATCGCCCTGCAGTAATGCGGGCCCCTCGGGGTTGCGCAACGTCGCCTGCTCGAAACTCCAGCCCAGGCCACACGGTTGGGTCGGATCCTTGACGTTGGCGACTTTCAGGCCCTTCACCACGCGGGGAATGGCTTTGGCGATCGTCGGCAGTTTGCGGAGCATCATGCCCCAGGTAATCGTGTCGCTGGACGTGCGTTTCATGCGTGCTCCCGCTGATTTTTTTATTGTCGGGCGGCGTTTATAGAGGCCGAAAATACGTCAGCGGTTCTGGCGCTGTACACGCGGTTTTTGCAATGTTTTGTATCCGCCCAGCGACGGATGAATCGTGAACATCGACGCGCCGATTGGTTCCATTCAATCATCGCTCATCTTTCAAAATGCAGGATGCACGATGGCCATTCATGCAGATTGCACGAAACCGAAAAACAGCAAGATTATTAACTTATTGATTCACAACGACTTTATAAAAATCAGGTACTGGCACAATCACTGCAACCTCCTCTCCATGCTTGCCAATCATGTGCAAATGGAGCTGATCGACATGAACCTGATCCAAGAAAAATTTTCGTCCCTGTTCTCCAACTTCGAAGTCACCACCCAACCGCGCCCGGACGGCGGGATTCTGCTGACCCTGCGCAGCACAGAAGGCAAAGTGTTTAAACGTTCGATTTCCTACCAGCAATTGCACGCTGGCGATCAGCTGTCGTGGGTAATCAGTGCGATTCGCCGTGACTTGGCCGAACAGGCCAGCGAATTACCGCAGATCTCCATGCTGCAAAGCCAGCAACGGTTTGCGCTGCCGACTTATCACACGGCGTAAACCGCGCCAGCGCTAAAACAAACAGGCCGTGAGAGCTTTCGCTTCACGGCCTGAGTTGTTTCTGGCGCTGCAGACAATATCTGGTTGCACACCAACCCTGTAGGAGCCGAGCTTGCTCGCGATGGCGGTGTGTCATTCAACAACAATATTGAATGACGGGGCCTCATCGCGAGCAAGCTCGGCTCCTACAGGTTATGTGTTGTGGGCTTTAGAAGGTGGTGGGGTTTATCCGCTCGAAACTGTCGACGGTTACATGGCCCGCCAACTCCCCGCCCTCTCGCGCCAACCCGCATGTCGCCATCCCGGCCGTGCGCGCAGCGTCCAGCTCTTCGACGATGTCGGACAGAAACAGAATCTGCGAAGGCTCAAGGCCGATGGCCTGGGTGATGCGCTCATAAGACTGCGCTTCACGCTTGGGACCGGACGTGGTGTCGAAGTAACCGCTGAACAGCGGCGACAAGTCACCCGCCTCCGAGCAACCGAAAATCAGTTTTTGCGCCTGAATCGAACCCGACGAATAAACAAACAGTTGATAGCCTTCCTGATGCCAGCGCTTGAGCGCTTCAACGGTATCCGGGTAAACGTGGCCCTTCAACTGCCCCGCCTGATAACCCTGCTCCCAGACCATGCCTTGCAACGCCTTGAGCGGCGTGGCTTTGCGGTCTTCGGCAATCCAGCCCAGAAGAATCTCGATCACGCGCTCAACGTCGGCGTCCGGTTCATTGCTGTCACGGCGAACGGCGGACAGTTGTTCAGCCACATCGGCGCGCCCGGCGTGCTGACGGACAAAATCCGGCAGGTGTCTGGCGGCGTAGGGAAACAACACGTCGAACACAAAACTCACCGCGCTGGTGGTGCCTTCGATGTCGGTGAGCATCGCTTTGATCGGCATCGGTTCAGTCCTCAAGACGCGGGAAGCGGCTGGCGATGTCTTCGCCGGTGAAGTTGGCCACCCAGCCTTCAGGGTTGTTGAACAGGCGGATCGCGACGAAATGCGGATGCTCGCCCATGTCAAACCAGTGCGGCGTGCCCGCCGGCACCGAGATCAGGTCGTTCTTTTCGCAGAGTACCGCGTAGACGTAATCACCGATGTGCAGGGTAAACAAACCACGACCGGCCACGAAAAACCGGACTTCGTCTTCGCCATGACGGTGCTCGTCGAGGAACTTGGCACGCAGTTCGGCCTTTTGCGGGTGATCGCTGTTCAGGCTGATGACATCAACGGTGATGTAGCCGCGTTCGGTCATCAGCTTGTCGATTTGTTCCTGGTAGGCGGCGATCACTTCTTCCTGACTGGCGCCAGGCTGGATCTTCACCGCCGCTTGCCAGCGGTCGAAGCGCACGCCCTGCTCGGCCAGCGTCGAGGCGATGTCTTCGAAATGGGTCAGCACCTTGTTCGGTAAGTCAGGGCTTGAGACGTGGTAAACGGACAGGCTGCTCATCAGGGCAACTCCTTAACGGTTAAGGATCGTGCGCGTCTTCAACTCGCACTCGAACAAAAATTCAAAGGCCTCGATCTGCCGCAACGCATCGCTCATCCGTGCGCCCCAGGTGTAGAGGCCATGACCGCGAATCAGGTAGCCGACGCAATCAGGGTGGGCGTCCAGCCAAGGCTGCACCTCGGCGGCAAGGCGCGCAATATCCTGATCATTGTCGAAAATCGGTACCCGTACCCGAGACTCGTGGGTTGACACGCCGCTGAAGGCTTTTTGCAGTTCGTAGTCTTCGAACTCGATGAAGTCTTCCGGCGTCAGGCGCGACAACACCGTGGCGTTGACCGAATGGGTGTGCAGCACCGCGCCGATCTCCGGGCGCCAGTTGTAAAGCTGGGTATGCAGCAAGGTTTCGGCCGACGGTTTTTTCCCCGGCTCCAGGCTGTTGCCCGCCAGGTCGGTGGCCAACACATCATCCAGACCCAACTGACCTTTGTGCTTGCCGGACACGGTCAGCAGCGCTTCGCTCGGCGACAGGCGCGTCGAATAGTTGCTGCTGGTGGCCGGTGACCAGCCGCGGCCATACAGAAAACGCCCGGCGTCGATGATTTCCTGGGCAAGGTGTTCACGGGTAAGGCTCATGGCCTGTCCTCTTGCAGAAGTGTGGCAATGATAACGGCAGCCGCCAGGGCTGCGAGGCTTGCAATACTAAAGGTCAATGTGGCGCCCAAGGCATTCCAACTGTAGCCGGAATACAGCGCGCCCAATGCGCCACCGGTGCCGGCCAGCGCGGCGTACAACGCCTGGCCCTGGCCCTGCTGGCGTGCGCCAAAGCTACGTTGCACGAACTGGATGGCAGCTGCGTGAAAGCTGCCGAAGGTCGCCGCGTGCAGCACCTGGGCAAACAGCAACACCCACAGATGGTCGGCAAATGACCCCAGCAGCAGCCAGCGCAGTGCCGCCAGCAGAAAACTCGCCATCAACACCCGGCGCACCGAGAAGCGCATCAGGATTTTGCTCATGGCCAGGAACATCAGGACTTCGGCGACCACGCCGACCGCCCAGAGCATGCCGATCACGCCACGGCTGTAGCCCAATCGCTCAAGGTGCAAGGTCAAAAACGTGTAATACGGCCCATGGCTCAACTGCATCAACGCCACGCAACCATAAAACGCCAACACGCCGGGGCTGCGCAATTGCGTGAGGAAGCCCTCGCCCGCCAGCCGCTCACCCTGGACCGGTTGCGCATTGGGCACCCACAGGCTGCTGAGCACGATCCCGGCCATGATCAACACCAGCGCGGCCGGATAGATGTCGAGGCTGAGCCATTCGAACAACCGCCCCAGCGCTACCACGGTGATGATGAAGCCGATCGAACCCCAGAGGCGAATCTGGCTGTAGCGCGCAGTCTGGCCTTTCAAGTGCGCCAGGGTGATGACTTCGAATTGCGGTAATACCGCGTGCCAGAAGAACGCGTGCAACGCCATGACCATCGCCAGCCAGGCGTAGGTCTTGCTGACGAAAATCAGCGAAAACGTCAGCAACGTGCACACCGCGCCGAAGCGCACGATGGCCAGGCGTCGGCCTGTGTAATCACCCAGCCAGCCCCAGATGTTCGGTGCCACGCAGCGCATCAGCATCGGGATCGCCACCAGCTCGCCGATCCGCGCGCTGGAAAAACCCAGGTGATCGAAATACAGCGCCAGAAACGGCGCCGTCGAACCGAGCAAGGCGAAATAGAACAGGTAGAAACTGGAGAGCCGCCAGTACGGGAGCGCCGCCACAGTCATCAGACTGCAGCGACTTCAAGGCCAGCCATTAAAGCTGACCCAGCACCGGTGTGCTCACACGCACATCGGCGTTCTGCCCGCGATGGCGCAGCAGATGATCCATCAGCACGATGGCCATCATCGCTTCAGCGATTGGCGTTGCACGAATACCGACGCACGGGTCGTGACGGCCCTTGGTGATGACTTCCACCGGGTTGCCATGGATGTCGATGGAGCGACCCGGCGTGGTGATGCTCGACGTCGGCTTCAGCGCCAGGTGCGCAACGATCGGCTGACCGGACGAGATCCCCCCCAGAATGCCGCCAGCATTGTTGCTGAGGAAACCTTCCGGGGTCATTTCATCACGGTGCTCAGTGCCGCGTTGGGCGACGCTGGCGAAACCGGCGCCGATTTCCACGCCTTTGACCGCGTTGATGCTCATCAGCGCATGGGCCAGTTCAGCGTCGAGGCGGTCGAAGATCGGCTCGCCAAGGCCTGGCATGACACCTTCAGCCACGACGGTGATTTTCGCACCGACCGAATCCTGATCGCGACGCAGCTGGTCCATATAGGCTTCCAGCTCCGGGACTTTGTCCGGATCAGGGCTGAAGAAGGCGTTCTCTTCGACCGAATCCCAGGTCTTGAACGGGATTTCAATCGGGCCGAGCTGGCTCATGTAGCCGCGAATGACGATGCCCTGGGTCGCCAGGTACTTTTTCGCAATGGCACCTGCCGCCACGCGCATCGCCGTCTCGCGCGCCGAGCTGCGACCGCCACCACGGTAATCGCGCTCGCCGTATTTGTGGTGGTAGGTGTAGTCGGCGTGGGCCGGACGGAACAGATCCTTGATCGCCGAGTAGTCCTTGGACTTCTGGTCGGTGTTGCGAATCAGCAGGCCAATGGAGCAGCCGGTGGTGCGACCTTCGAACACGCCGGAGAGGATTTCGACTTCGTCGGCTTCCTGGCGTTGAGTGGTGTGACGGCTGGTACCGGGCTTGCGCCGATCCAGGTCGCGCTGCAGGTCCTCAAGGGAAATTTCCAGGCCCGGCGGGCAGCCGTCGACAATGGCGACCAACGCCGGACCATGGCTTTCGCCCGCGGTGGTGACAGTGAACAGCTTGCCGTAGGTATTGCCGGACATGCAGGACGCTCCGTGAAATAGAACCTGAATACGTAATGCGCGCCAGTATACGCAGGCTACCCAAGTAGTTCATCCTCGAACCTTATGGGTGCCTGCGAGTCCAACCGGCATCTTTGTGAATGATGGCGTGATGATGCTGCGAGTTCTAGCCTTGAGCCTTACCCTGATATCTGGCTTTGCCCAGGCCACTGTGTTGCAACGGCCCATTACATTGGACACCGGCAGCGGTGAGCTTTTCGGCTCGTTGTTGCTGCCAAAATCCGACAATCCCGTGCCGGTTGTCCTGATCATTTCCGGCTCCGGCCCTACGGATCGTGACGGAAACAATACCGACGGAGGGCGCAATGACAGCCTCAAACGGCTGGCCTGGGTGCTGGCCAAACACAACATCGCCAGCGTGCGTTACGACAAACGCGGCGTGGCGGCGAGCCTTGCAGCCACGCCGGACGAGCGCAATCTGTCGGTAGAGGCCTATGTCGCCGACGCTGAAGCCTGGGGCGAGAAACTCAAACATGATCCACGTTTCGGCCCATTGATTTTGCTCGGCCACAGCGAAGGCGCCTTGATCGCCACATTGGCGGCACCGAGTGTCGATCCTGCGGCGGTCATTTCCCTGTCCGGCAGTGCTCGACCGGTCGATCAGGTGTTGCGCCAGCAGTTGAGCAATCGCCTGCCGCCCGCCCTGATGCAGCGCAGCAATGAGCTGCTCGACAGCCTCAAGGCCGGGCACATTGACGAAAACGTGCCGCCACCGCTCCAGGTGATTTTCCGCCCAAGTGTACAGCCGTACCTGATTTCGCTGTTCCGTCAGGACCCGGCGGCAGCGTTCGCCAAGTTGAAGATGCCGGCGCTGATCATTCAGGGCAGCAACGACATTCAGGTCGGCGTCGGTGATGCCAGGCTGCTGAAGGCTGCCAAACCGGACGCTGAACTGGCGCTGATCGAAGGCATGAACCACGTCATGCGCATCGTGCCCAACGATGTAAAACGGCAAATGGCCTCTTATAAAGATCCGCAATTGCCGCTGGCGGCCGAACTGGGCACTCGCATCCTCGGGTTTATTGACGGACTTCGCACCAGTTAAGCGCCGTTTGCCCTCCAGTCCTGTCAAAAACGGCCGATAAGCCTTTGTCGCCAGCGCAATGGCTGGCGGCAGGGCTTGGACAGGATCTCGCCGTTATGACTGATACCCAGACTTCACCCGACACCACCGCTGAAAAAGACGCTCCTACAGCGGTCGAGCTGCCGTGGGCGGACGTCCACGTCGAGCACCACAAGATGCTCCGTCTGGCGCCGCTGAAAACCGACCGCAACACCGGTGGTCGGCCACTTCGCTTTGTCGAATTCGGCTATGCCGAACGCAACAACAAAGAGCAGAGCCTGATGCGCATGAGCATCACCCTGCCCGGCCAGCGTGTGCGCAAAGAACAGAATCATCTGGACGTGTGGGTCGATCACACCACCAAACGTGTGCATTTCGGGCCCGACAGCGGCTTGCAGATTGAACCGATGAACCGTGGCATCGGCCGCTTCATGGCGGCTCAAGGGATTACCTGGGCGAAAAAGCGCTGGTCCGGCTACACCGTCGACGGCACGGACCTGAACAACAAAGATGCGTTGAACGAAGACACTCGCCTGCGTCGCGATCACTTCCTGAAGGCGCATGGTTTTGAAGTGGTGTATGCCGATGCCCAGCATTTGAAGGGCAGCGTCAAAGACGTACAGGTGGGTGATCTGTCGGGCGAGTGGAACACTGAAAAACTGCAACTGGTGGAAATTCTCGAAGCCGCGCAGATGCTTCAGCAGGCCGAGCAGAATCTGGCCGAGCAAGAAGTGAAGCTCAAGACGCACGAAGAAAAGGTCAGCAAGTACAAGCGTGAAGACGCCGGGCTGCGCTTTACCATTACGTGTCTGGTGGCGTTTGCGGTGTTTCAGGCGGGGTTGTTGATCTGGATTGCGACACACCGGTAAAGATTCAGGACCGAGGCGTGCCCATCGCAGGCAAGCCGTGCTCCCACAGGTTTTATGTTGTGCTCAAGTTATGTGGCACACCCAAAACCTGTGGGAGCACGGCTTGCCCGCGATGGCGTCCTCAGGTCAGACGCGGGAAGCGAACAAGGCCTGATGTTCGCGGCATTGTTCCGCCGTCAACATGAACACCCCATGCCCGCCACGCTCGAAATCGAGCCAGGCGAAATCGACTTCCGGGTACAGCGCCTCGACGTGAACCTGGCTATTGCCCACTTCGACAATCAGCAAGCCCTTCTCGGTCAGATGATCCGCCGCTTCTGCGAGCATGCGGCGCACCAGGTTCAAACCATCATCGCCACAGGCCAGTCCCAGCTCGGGCTCGTGTTGATATTCGTCCGGCATGTCGGCGAAATCTTCCGCATCGACGTAGGGCGGGTTCGACACGATCAGGTCGAAACGCTGACCCGGCAAACCATCAAAACCATCGCCCTGAACGGTGTACACCCGCTCATCGACACCGTGGCGCTCGATGTTCTGATTGGCCACCTCCAGCGCTTCGAACGACAGATCGGCCAACACCACTTCGGCGTTCTGGAACTCGTAGGCACAGGCGATGCCGATGCAGCCGGAACCGGTGCACAGGTCCAGAATGCGCGCAGGCTCGGTGCCCAGCCATGGCGTGAAGCGGTTTTCGATCAGTTCGCCAATCGGTGAACGTGGAATCAGCACACGCTCGTCGACAATGAACGACATGCCACAGAACCATGCTTCGCCCAGCAAGTAGGCGGTCGGGATGCGTTCTTCGATGCGGCGCTTGAGCAAGCGTTGCAGATTGACCAGCTCGTCTTCTTCCAGCGCGCAGTCGAGGTAGCTGTCGGCAATTTCCCACGGCAAGTGCAAAGCCCCCAACACCAACTGACGGGCTTCGTCCCAGGCGTTGTCGGTCCCATGGCCGAAAAACAGATCCTCCCCATGGAAGCGGCTGACGGCCCAACGGATATGGTCACGCAGGGTACGAAGGCGGGAAGTGATCACGGCGGCAAACTCCAGAAAAAACGACTGGCAATTCTAACAGCCAAAACGCGCCACGACGACGCAGGAAAAACACCGGAGCAGATGTAGGACCGATCCCTTTTTTCCGCTGGCTATTGAACAAATCGAGTAACTTGACAAGGCTGCAAGCCAGCAAAGACGGCGCCTACGATAGTAGCGATTCACAGAACCGCTCAGCCAGAGGACAATGTCGCAAAAGCCCCACTCCAAGGAGCCCCAGAATGTCCGTTCCAAAAACGATGTTTCAACTCAGCGGCCGCGGTTATGCAGCCGCCAATCTGAGCCATGCGACGCTTGTTATTATCGATGCCCAGAAAGAGTACCTCAGCGGCCCGCTGGCCCTGAGCGGCATGGACGCTGCCGTCGCGAACATCAAGCAATTGCTCAACGCTGCCCGCGCCGCCGGCCGGCCAATTGTGCATGTACGCCACCTCGGCACGCTGGGTGGGTTGTTTAACCCGCAAGGCGTCGGTGGCGAGTTCATCCCGGGGCTTGAGCCACAGGCTGACGAAACCATCATCGGTAAAATGCTGCCGAGCGCGTTCCACGGCACCGAACTGGCCAAACGCCTGGAAGACCTTGGTGCCCTTGACCTGATCGTCTGCGGTTTCATGAGCCACTCCAGCGTCAGCACCACGGTGCGCGCCGCCAAGAACCTGGGCTTTCGTTGCACCCTGGTCGAAGACGCCTGCGCCACGCGCGACTTGCCTTACAAGGGTGGCGTACTGACTGCCGAGCACGTTCATCAGACCGAAATGGCGATCATGGGGGATAACTTCGCTACCCTCGCGCTCACTCACGAACTGATTTGATCGGCACTCGATGTGCGGCCAATACTGCCGCTCATCCGCAAAAGTCTCTCATTTGCCGCAATTGTCTTAGCCTCAGGAACATCCCGGTCAACTCCCGGTCGAAGGGCCGATACCCATTGAGGAAGGTCGGAATGAAGTTATCCGATGGTTTTGACGCTCGGCGCTTGCGGCCTAAAGGCCAACGCAACTGGCGTTTTCGAATTGGCGCCGCGTTTGCCGCATTGCTGGCAACCTGCGGTGTGTTGCTCGCCATGGCCGCCGCTGCCAGCCTGTTTGGCCACGTACCCGCGCTGGGTGAATTGAACGCCAGCCGGACCGCAGCGGCAGTGATTCTGGCGGTCGGCCTGTTCGTGCTGTACCTGGGCGTGTGGCTGTGGCGGCGCTGCCGGCGGCGTGCACGCCAGTCGCGCGAGCTGAACATGTCCCCGCACCTGATGAAAAAACACGACTGAACCGACGGCCTGGCTTTTTGCCGGGCCGTTTCGTGATTACTTGGGTAAACTGGCCGCCCTTCGCGGAGGCTGACATGCAAGACGACGATTTTTCCCTGTTCAAAAGTGCGATCCAAGGCGTCAAGCCGATCAAGCACGATCGCGCCGAAACCGGCAAACCCAAGGCCGACCGCGCGCAAATCGCCAAGCTGCGTCAAGCCGCAACCATTCGCACTGATGCCACCACGGTTGATGGGCTGTCCGATCAGTTCGTCATCGACGTCGGCCCGGAAGACGAATTGATGTGGGCCCGTGACGGTGTGCAGGAAAGCCAGATGCGCAAACTCAAGATCGGGCAGATTCCGTTCGAGGGCAGCCTCGACCTGCATGGCATGAACGTGGAAAAAGCGCGAGAAACCCTTTGGGCCTTTCTCGCCGAAGCCACCAAATTCGAAATTCGCTGCGTGCGCGTCACCCACGGTAAAGCCGTGCGTCTGGACGGCAAGCGGCCGATGATCAAGAGTCACGTCAACACCTGGCTACGCCAGCATCCACAGGTGCTCGGTTTCACTTCATGCCAGGCAAAACATGGCGGCGCGGGAGCAGTGTATGTAATGCTCAAACGCACCATGATGGAAGGTCGCGACGAGTAAAGCTGTCGCGTCGCTCTTGCAGCACCGTGTTTGCCACCGTACCCTTGCCCTTTGCGTAAAATCCCACAGGTAGTTTCATGTCCCTGGAACAGAATTACACCGCGATCCTTGGCCAACTGGGCGAAGACGTCTCCCGCGAGGGCCTGCTCGACACGCCAAAACGTGCCGCCAAAGCCATGCAGTACCTCTGCCGCGGTTATGAACAGACGCTCGAAGAAGTCACCAACGGTGCCTTGTTCAGCTCCGACAACAGCGAAATGGTGCTGGTCAAGGACATCGAGTTGTACTCGTTGTGCGAACACCACCTGCTGCCGTTCATCGGCAAGGCCCATGTCGCTTATATCCCGAGCGGCAAAGTATTGGGCCTGTCGAAAGTCGCGCGCATCGTCGATATGTACGCCCGCCGCTTGCAGATCCAGGAAAACCTCAGCCGCCAGATCGCGGATGCGGTCCAGCAGGTCACCGGCGCCCTGGGCGTTGCGGTGGTGATCGAGGCCAAGCACATGTGCATGATGATGCGCGGTGTGGAGAAACAGAATTCGTCGATGATCACCTCGGTGATGCTCGGTGAGTTCCGCGAAAACGCGGCCACCCGCAGCGAGTTTCTCAGCCTGATCAAGTAACGGGCCGCACGAAGAAAACCGGCATTCATCGCCGGTTTTTTTTCGTCCGCAAAAAATCAGGTAAGCTGCGCGCCCTTCTTCATTCGCACCGTGAGGCTTTCAACGTGTTCGTAAAAGCGCTTCGTGTCGGCCTTGGCCAACTGATCATCTTCATCGACTTCATCACCCGTCCGGGCAAGAAGCAGCGCCCTGCCGCTGCTCAGGCTCAGGTCGAAGCGGCCGCCAAGGGCCTGACACTGTATCAATTCCACGCCTGCCCGTTCTGCGTGAAGACCCGCCGCTCCCTGCGCCGCCTGAACGTGCCGGTGGCCCTGCGCGATGCGAAGAACAACGAGCAGGATCGCCAGACTCTGCTGGAACAAGGTGGCAAGATCAAAGTGCCGTGCCTGCGTATCGAAGAGAACGGCCAGACCACCTGGATGTATGAGTCCAAGGTGATCATTGATTATCTGGACAAGCGATTCGCGGCAGCCTGACACCGCAAACTCCAGACAAAAATAAACCGGCCCTTGAGCCGGTTTATTTGTTTCTGCCCCCCCTCAGGCTGCTTTAGCCGCCAGAGCCTGACGCACGACCGCCGCCAATCGCTTCAGCCCTTCATCCAGTCGAGCCGGGTCAATGTGACTGAAGTTCAGCCGCAGATGCCCGTGATGGTTGTCCGGCTCGGGAAAGAACGGTTCCCCCGGCATGAATGCCACGTCATTGTCCAACGCCGCATTGAGCAGGGTTCGTGTGTCCATTGGCTGTTTCAACGTCAGCCAGAAAAACAACCCACCCTGGGGCACGTTCCAGTCCGCCAGATCGGCAAAGTGCGTTTGCAGTGCTGCTTCAAATGCGTCTCGACGGCAGCGGTAGAAGTTGCGCAACTCACTCAGGTGCTGCTGGTATTTCTCGGTGCCGATCCATTGCAGCGCTTGCCATTGGCCAATCCGGTTGGTGTGCAGGTCCGCCGATTGCTTGAGCTTCAACAAATGCGGAAACAGGTCTGGGCTGGCAATCAGGTAACCGACACGCAGGCCCGGCAACAGGGTTTTCGAGACGGTGCCGGTGTAGATCCAGCTGGCTTTCTTCAAGCGACTGACAATCGGCGTGGCGCTGGCGCCGTCGAAGGTCAATTCGCGATAAGGCTCGTCTTCGATCAGGGTCACACCGAACTCGTCGAGCAATGCCGCCACGGCATCGCGCTTGGCCTCGCTGTAACGCACTGCCGATGGATTCTGGAACGTTGGAATCAGGTAGATGAACGCCGGACGATGTTTTTCCAGGCGTGCGCGTAACTGCATCAGGTCCGGGCCATCCGATTGCTGCGGCACGGTGATGCAGTCGGCACCGAACAGCTGGAAGATCTGCAACGCCGCCAGATACGTCGGTGCTTCGAGCAATACCTCGGTGCCTTTATCGATATAGAGCTTGGCCGCCAGATCGAGGGTTTGCTGGGAACCGCTGACCACCAGCACCTGACTCGCCTCGCACGGCACGCCCAGCGCCCGCGCCTCTGCTGCCAGGGCTTCACGCAATGCGGGTTCGCCTTCGCTCATGCCGTACTGGCCCATGGACAACGGCAAGTCGGCCCATTCCACCTTCGGCAACATGGCTTCGGCCGGCAAGCCACCGGCAAACGACATCACTTGCGGACGTTGAGCGGCCGCGAGGATTTCTCTGATCAAAGAACTTTTGAGGCGCGAGACACGTTCGGAAAAAGCCATGAGAGTCACCGGTAGCGAGGCCTGAGGAAAATGAGTCAAACTTGTTGACCGAAATTACGACAGACCTGACGGATACGTCAACATGATTGACCTTAAAAACCCGACATCCCAGCAACAGGCCATGGAAGCGTTTTTCTTTGGCTACCAGGCGTTCACCGCCAAAGCCGATGAAATGCTCGAACGTCGCGGCTTGAGCCGGGTGCATCAACGCATCGTGTTTTTCATCGCCCGTTATCCGAACCTCAGCGTGAAGGAGTTGCTGGCGCTGCTCGGCGTGAGCAAGCAAGCGCTGAACATGCCGTTGCGTCAGTTGGTAGAGATGCATTTGGTGAACAGTGTAGCGTCAGAAACTGACAAGCGGAAACGCCTGCTGGAGTTGACTGAGGATGGCGCGCGGTTCGAGCAATCGTTGCGGCGCGAGCAAGTGAAATTGCTTGAGCGGGTGTTTGCCGAGGCCGGGGAGACGGCGGTGAATGGGTGGTTGGCGGTGAACAAGGCGCTGGGGCAAACCCAGGTGCTTGCGGACTGAGTGTTCTGGTTGATGGATTTGTAGTGGGTGGTTTGGCCCCTTCGCGAGCAGGCTCACTCCTACAGGGGAATGCGGTCAACTGTGGGAGCGTGGCTTGCCCGCGATGGCGTCCTTCCTGGCGATATACCCCTATCGCCAAATATTTCGTCGACAAAATCAAAAACATTATTTGCTTTCTTTGTATACAAAAGCATAATCCACTTCGTGCGAGTTTCTGACCGTACGGTCAACAAATTCGCAAGTGCCTCAAAGGGCCGCTGCCACCCTCATGGGTCCGGCCCTGGAAATAACAATAAAACTCTTGAGGAGTACTCGCTGTGGAAAGCCGCAAATCCGAAGCATCGACGCTGGATCTCTCGCCGCCTTTACGAAATGGCTGGCTGGAGCGCATCTTTAAACTCAGCTTGCATGGCACCACGGTGAAGACCGAGCTGATCGCCGGTCTGACAACCTTCATCACCATGGCTTACATCATCTTCGTCAACCCGAACATCATGGCCGATGCCGGCATCGATCACGGCGCCGCGTTTGTCGCCACCTGCATCGCCGCTGCATTGGGTTGCCTGCTGATGGGCCTGTACGCCAACTGGCCGGTCGGCCTGGCGCCGGGCATGGGACTGAACGCCTTCTTTACCTACACCGTGGTCGGCACCATGGGCTACAACTGGGAAACCGCCCTCGGTGCGGTGTTCGTGTCCGGTGTGTTGTTCATGATCCTGACCTTTTCGCGGATTCGCGAATGGCTGCTCAACAGCATTCCGGTCAGCCTGCGCTTCGCCATGGGCGCCGGCGTGGGGCTGTTCCTGGGCCTGATCGGCCTGAAAACCGCAGGCATCGTCGTCGATAGCCCGGCGACCCTGATCAAGCTCGGCTCCCTGCGCGAACCCGGCCCGCTGCTCGCCGCCGTTTGCTTCTTGATGATCGCCATCCTCAGCTACCACAAAGTGTTCGGCGCGATCCTCATCAGCATCATCACCGTGACCCTGGCTGGCTGGGGTCTTGGCCTGGTGCATTACGAGGGCATCATGTCCGCCCCGCCGAGCCTGGCCCCGACCTGGATGGCCATGAACCTCGCCGGCGTCTTCAACGTCAGCATGATCAGCGTGGTCCTGGCTTTCCTCTTTGTGCACATGTTCGACACCGCCGGCACGCTGATGGGCGTGGCCCAGCGCGCCAACCTGGTCGGCGCTGACGGCCGGATCGAAAACCTCTCCCGCGCGATGAAAGCTGACAGTGCGTCCAGCGTATTTGGTGCGGTTGTGGGTGTTCCGCCGGTTACCAGCTATGTGGAAAGCGCCGCGGGTGTTGCGGCGGGTGGGCGCACCGGCCTTACGGCGGTCACCGTCGGCGTGCTGTTTATCGCGGCGATGTTCTTCGCCCCCCTGGCCGGGATGATCCCAGCCTATGCCACCGCCGGCGCGCTGATTTATGTGGCGATGCTGATGATGGGCGGCATGAAGCACATCGAATGGGACGAAGCTACCGATAGCATTCCGGCGATCGTCACCGCGATCATGATGCCGCTGACCTTCTCGGTCGCCGACGGCATCGCACTGGGTTTCATCACCTACGTGGCGCTGAAGGCCGGTACCGGTAAATACAAGGAAATCTCCGTCAGCTTGTGGGTGCTCTGCGCGATCTTCATCGCCAAGTTCATCTTCTTGTAAGCGGTCCTCGTTTCAACCCGCCTCACCCACCGGGTGGGGCTTTTGCACATTTGGAGGAAAGTGATGAGTCTGGAAACCTGGCTGCTGTTCAGCGGCGCTGCGCTGGTAGTGATCCTGATCCCGGGGCCGCTGTCTTTGCTGATGATCAGCAACAGTCTCAATTACGGTTTGCGCCGTTCTTACCCGGCGTTTCTCGGCGGTGTCATTGCCTCGATTTGCTTGCTCAGTGCCTCGGCGCTGGGCCTGGGCGCCTTGCTGTTGGCGTCGGAACAACTGTTCAGCGCGCTGAAAATCGTCGGCGCGCTCTATCTGTTCTACCTCGCCTGGCAGAGCTGGCAGCAATCGCGCCAGCCGTCGGTGGGCGCCGAAGTGCCTCTGGCGGCGCCAGTGCCGCGCTTTCGTGCCCTGTTCGGGCGCGCGTTTGTATTGGGCGCGAGCAACCCGAAAGACATTCTGTTCTTTGCCGCCTTCCTGCCGCAGTTCCTCAGCGCCGAGCAGCCGTTCCTGCCGCAGTTGCTGGTGATGATTGCGACCTGGACCGTGCTCGATCTGCTGTGCAAGTTGGCTTATGGGCTGGGTGCGCATGGTGCGGCGCGGTATTTGCGTAGCGGCAAGGGGCAGAGCTGGTTTAACCGGGTGAGTGCGGGGTTGTTTGGTGGTGCAGGCGCTGCATCTTTGTTGAGCCGCTAAGAGCATCGCGGGCAAGCCCGCTCCCACAGGGTTATGTGAGCGCCACAACTCCTTGTGGGAGCGGGCTTGCCCGCGATGGCATCGGCACAGGCAACATTTCTCCAGACGAAAAAAAGCCCGCAGTGTGAGCGGGCGAAAGACCAAAGAAGCTATATGCGCAGTCGCTTCCAGGTTGTGGCAGCTGCTTGGGGGATCAGCTGCCGCGGTACGTGGAATAGCTATAGGGCGAAATCAGCAGTGGCACATGGTAGTGATCCTGCTCGGCAGAGATGCCAAAACGCAGCACCACCACATCCAGAAATGCCGGCTCCGGCAGCGCAACGCCACGGGCGCGGTAGTAATCGCCCGCATGGAACTGAACCTGATAGACCCCGGTACGGTAGTCATCGCCTTGCAGCAGGGGTGCATCGACCCGACCGTCGCTGTTGGTTATCGCGCTGGCGACCAATTCCAGCTGCGATCCTTCAACGCGGTACAACTCGACCTTGATCGAGCTGCCCGGGCAACCGTGTGCTGCGTCCAAAACGTGTGTAGTCAAACGTCCCATTGATTCTGCGCGCCTGCCTGCGTCAAGCAGTCAGACCTCGCGCCTCCCGAAGTCAGTTAAAAAGGAGACCGCACCGGTTCGGAGCACGAAACGCTGCGGCGAGCGATTGATTAAGACACTTTTCAAAAAAATTGTACACAATAAAAACGACATATTTACCTCGATGCCCGCCAGTCGGGAATTTCCGGCGAATTTGCGCCACCTCATAAGATCAGAGGAGCCTCTACCATTTAGCTGACCGGTCAGGCAGGTTTCTTGCAGTATCATCAATTCATGACAGTTCGCGAAAAATGCAAAAATTCAGGCTTACAAAGTGAATATAAAGTTGTATACAATCAGCCCATCGCTGTGACGCCAGCCTGGCACTCAATGTTCAGGCACGTCGCGCCAACGTCATCACCGAATTAAGAAGGAAGACTGCAGTGAGCGCTGACTACCCACGCGACCTGATCGGTTACGGCAGTAACCCTCCTCACCCACATTGGCCGGGGAACGCCCGCATTGCCTTGTCTTTCGTACTCAATTACGAAGAAGGCGGCGAGCGCAACATCCTGCACGGCGATAAAGAATCCGAAGCCTTCCTCTCCGAAATGGTCTCGGCGCAGCCACTGCAAGGCGCGCGCAACATGAGCATGGAATCGCTTTACGAGTATGGCAGCCGTGCCGGTGTCTGGCGGATTCTGAAGCTGTTCAAGGAATTCGACATTCCACTGACCATCTTCGCCGTGGCCATGGCCGCCCAGCGCCACCCGGACGTGATCCGCGCGATGGTCGATGCCGGCCACGAGATCTGCAGCCACGGCTATCGCTGGATCGACTACCAGTACATGGACGAAGCCCAGGAACGCGAGCACATGCTCGAAGCGATCCGCATCCTCACCGAAATCACCGGTGAACGTCCGCTGGGCTGGTACACCGGTCGCACCGGCCCCAACACCCGCAAGTTGGTGATGGAAGAAGGCGGTTTTCTCTATGACTGCGACACCTACGACGACGACCTGCCCTACTGGGAACCCAACAACCCGACCGGCAAGCCGCACCTGGTGATCCCGTATACCCTGGACACCAATGACATGCGCTTCACCCAGGTCCAGGGTTTCAACAAGGGCGACGACTTCTTCGAATACCTCAAAGATGCGTTCGACGTGCTGTACGCCGAAGGCGCCGAAGCACCGAAGATGCTGTCGATCGGCCTGCACTGCCGCCTGATCGGCCGTCCGGCGCGTCTGGCATCGCTCAAGCGCTTTATCGAATACGCTAAGAGTCATGAACAGGTGTGGTTCAGCCGCCGCGTCGACATCGCTCGTCACTGGCACGAAACCCACCCGTACCAAGGGGCTGCGAAATGAGCACCTTTCAAACCGTCAAACCTTCGAGCCTGAGCCGTGACGCGTTCGTCGCCGCTTTCGCCGACATCTACGAACATTCGCCATGGGTGGCCGAGAAGGCCTTTGACCTGGGCCAGGACGCTTCGATCGACGAGATCGAAACCCTGCACCAGCGCATGAGCGACATCCTGTTGAGCGCCGATCACGCAAGCCAGCTTGCCCTGATCAACGCTCACCCGGACCTGGCCGGCAAAGCTGCCGTCCAGGGCCAACTAACCGAAGCCAGCACCCATGAACAGGCTGGCGCCGGTATTCA
Organism: Pseudomonas sp. B21-040; assembly: GCF_024748695.1. Classification (NCBI taxonomy): domain Bacteria; kingdom Pseudomonadati; phylum Pseudomonadota; class Gammaproteobacteria; order Pseudomonadales; family Pseudomonadaceae; genus Pseudomonas; species Pseudomonas sp. B21-040. Next base: position 1,878,697 of record NZ_CP087176.1, on the reverse strand, counting down.
CCAATGCACGGCCGAAGAGTTCCAGCGCTTCACCGAGCTGAACGACGCCTACAAAGCCAAGTTCAAGTTTCCCTTCATCATGGCGGTAAAAGGCAGCAACCGGCATCAGATCCTCGCAGCGTTCGAAACGCGCATCCACAACTCGGTCGACACCGAATTCAAATGTGCGCTGGCAGAGATCAACAAGATCGCCCTGTTCCGATTACTGACCCTATAGCAAGCCTGGCCCGAGTGGATTCAAGAACGCTGATTCACCCAGGGCCTCGCAAGCATCCCAAGCCAACTTATTAAAGGCAGACAAGAAGAATGAAAGCTTACGCCGTACCTTTCGAGAAGTTCGTCAACCTGGCCGATGCCCGTTTGGGCACCAAAATCATCTCGGTCACCGATGACTGGTTCGCAGACGCCAACCGTCTGTTCCAACCGACCCCGGCCGTGTGGAAGGAGGGCGTGTTCGATGACAACGGCAAGTGGATGGACGGCTGGGAGTCGCGCCGCAAGCGCTTCGAAGGCTACGACAGCGCGGTGATCCGCCTGGGCGTACCGGGCTCGATCAAAGGCGTCGACATCGACACTTCATTCTTCACCGGCAACTTCCCGCCGTCGGCCTCCCTGGAAGCCTGCTTCCTGGCTGAAGGCGAGCCGACCGAAAACACCCAGTGGGTTGAAGTTCTGTCCGCCGTCGAACTGCAAGGCAACAGCCACCACTTCCACGAAATCAACAACGATCAGGCGTTCAGTCACCTGCGCTTCAACATCTACCCGGATGGCGGCGTGGCCCGTCTGCGTGTGTACGGCGTGCCGCACCGCGACTGGTCCGCTGTGGGCGACAACGAGCAAATCGACCTGGCCGCAGCCCTCAACGGTGGCCGCGCCCTCGCCTGCTCCGACGAACACTTCGGTCGCATGAGCAACATCCTCAACCCGGGCCGTGGCATCAACATGGGCGACGGCTGGGAAACCGCACGTCGTCGCACGCCAGGCAATGACTGGGTGATCGTCGCGCTGGGTCATGCCGGCGAGATTGAAAAAGTCATCGTCGACACCCTGCACTTCAAGGGCAACTACCCGGACACTTGCTCGATCCAGGGCGCCTTCGTGAAGGGCGGCACCGACAGCCAGATCGAAACCCAATCGTTGTTCTGGCGCGAATTGCTGCCGGCGCAGAAACTGGAAATGCACGCCGAACACACCTTCGCCGAGCAGATCAAGGCATTGGGCCCGATCACCCACATCCGCCTGAACGTGTTCCCGGATGGTGGTGTGAGCCGCCTGCGCGTACTGGGCAAGGTCGCTAAATAAGGGTGAACCTAAATGATCGTTCCCACGTTCTGCGTGGGAACGCATCCCGTGACGCTCTGCGTCACAGAGTGGACGCGGAGCGTCCGGTGAGGCATTCCCACGCAGAGCGTGGGAACGATCAAACACAGAATTCGGATAAGAACAGCATGCGCACACTGACGATTGAACCGCTGACCAAAGAAGCCTTCGCCCCTTTCGGTGACGTGATCGAAACCGACGGCAGCGATCACTTCATGATCAACAACGGTTCGACCATGCGTTTTCACAAACTGGCGACGGTGGAAACCGCGAAGCCAGAAGATAACGCGATCATCAGCATCTTCCGCGCTGACGCGCAGGACATGCCGCTGACCGTCAGCATGCTGGAGCGTCACCCGTTGGGCAGCCAGGCGTTTATTCCGCTGCTCGGCAACCCTTTTCTGATCGTGGTCGCGCCACTTGGCGATGAACCTGTATCAGGCTTGGTCCGCGCCTTCGTCACCAACGGCAGGCAGGGCATTAATTACCATCGCGGCGTCTGGCACCACCCGGTGCTGACGATCGAAAAGCGGGATGACTTCCTGGTGGTTGATCGCAGTGGCACAGGCAATAACTGCGATGAGCATTTTTTCAAAGAGGATGAGCGTTTGATCCTCGCCCCCCACCAATAAGAGAAGGTCTGATCACTCGACAACAGAGTGACAGGCGAGAGGTAAAGACTGTGGAAGCACATCTGTTGGAATGGCTGAACCTCAGCGTGCGCTGGGTTCATATGATTACTGGCGTGGCCTGGATCGGTGCGTCGTTCTATTTCGTCTGGCTGGAAAACAACCTCAATCGGGTCAACCCGAAAAGTGGGCTGGCTGGCGATTTGTGGGCAATCCACGGTGGCGGTATCTACCACCTGGAAAAATACAAACTGGCTCCACCAACCATGCCGGACAACCTGCACTGGTTCAAATGGGAAGCTTACTTCACCTGGATGTCGGGGATCGCGCTGCTGTGCGTGGTGTTCTACTCCAACCCGACGCTCTACCTGCTGGCACCGGGCAGCGCCCTGAGCGGTCCTGAAGGCGTACTGTTGGGCATCGGCTCGCTGTTCGTCGGCTGGTTCGTCTACTCCTTCCTGTGTGACTCGGCCCTGGGCAAGCGCCCTGCCCTGCTCGGGTTCATCCTGTTCGTACTGATCATTGGCGCGGCCTACGGCTTCAGCAAAGTGTTCAGCGGACGCGGTGCTTACCTGCACGTCGGCGCGATCATCGGCACCATCATGGTCGGTAACGTGTTCCGCATCATCATGCCGGCGCAGCGCGCACTGGTGGCGGCGATTGCCGAGAACCGCACGCCCGATCCGGCCCTGCCGGCCAAAGGCCTGCTGCGTTCGCGTCACAACAACTACTTCACCTTGCCGGTGCTGTTCATCATGATCAGCAACCACTTCCCGAGCACTTACGGCAGCCAGTACAACTGGCTGATCCTGGCCGGGATCGCGGTGTTGGCGGTGTTGGTGCGTCACTACTTCAACACCCGTCACGACAGCCACAAGTTCGCCTGGACATTGCCAGTCGCGGCAGTTGGCATGATCAGCCTGGCTTACGTCACCGGTCCCGCACCGATGACCAGCCCGGACGTGGCCAAGGCTCCGGCAAAAATCGAATACCAGCCGCTGCCGGAAACGGCGCTGGGTGGTGGTTTGAAACCTGCTGAAACCAAACCCGCCGAAGCACCCACCGCCGCACCGGCGCAAGCGTCCAACGCAGGCCCCGGTTTCGACAAGGTGCACAGTGTGATTCAGGAGCGTTGCGCGGTTTGCCATTCGGCCAAACCAACCAGCCCGCTGTTCAGTGCCGCCCCGGCCGGCGTGATGTTCGACACCCCCGAGCAAATCCGCCAGAACGCGGCGCGGATCCAGGCTCAAGCCGTCACCAGCCAGATCATGCCACTGGGCAACATCACTCAGATGACCCAGCAGGAACGTGACCTGATCGGCGCCTGGATTGTTCAGGGAGCACCGACCAACTAAGTAGCAAAAGCATCGCGAGCAAGCTCGCTCCCACAGGTTTTGCATTGTCTGTGTGGGAGCTGGCTTGCCTGCGATTGGCCGCAACGCGGTCTACCTGATGCACAAAATCACAAGAATAAAAAAGATCCGAGGTGTTGCATGTCCGAGCTATCCGCAGCGCGCATCCCCGACGCACCCGCCATTCAGCGTTTGCCCCTTTTGCAACTGATCCTGGTCGGTCTGCAACATGTTCTGCTGATGTACGGTGGCGCCATCGCGGTGCCGCTGATCATCGGACAGGCCGCTGGCCTGAGTCGTGAAGAAATCGCCTTCCTGATCAACGCCGACCTGCTGGTCGCCGGCATCGCCACCATCGTTCAGTCGCTGGGCATCGGCCCCATGGGCATTCGCATGCCGGTGATGATGGGCGCCAGTTTCGCTGCGGTCGGCAGCATGGTCGCCATGGCCGGCATGCCCGGAATCGGTCTGCAAGGGATCTTCGGCGCAACCATCGCCGCCGGGTTCTTCGGCATGCTCATCGCGCCGTTCATGTCCAAAGTCGTACGCTTCTTCCCGCCGCTGGTGACGGGCACGGTCATCACCTCGATCGGTTTGTCGCTGTTCCCCGTGGCCGTGAACTGGGCCGGCGGCGGTGCGAGCGCCGCTCAGTTCGGTTCACCGATTTACCTGGCCATCGCCGCACTGGTGCTGGGCACCATTTTGCTGGTGCACCGTTTCATGCGCGGTTTCTGGGTCAATATTTCCGTGCTGATCGGCATGTGCCTGGGCTACGTGATCTGCGGCGTGATCGGCATGGTCGACCTCAGCGGCATGGCCAACGCGCCGTGGGTTCAGTTCGTCACCCCACTGCATTTCGGTATGCCGAAGTTCGAACTCGCGCCGATCCTGTCGATGTGCCTGGTGGTGGTGATCATCTTCGTCGAGTCCACCGGGATGTTCCTCGCGCTGGGCAAAATCACCGGCCAGGAAGTCTGCCCGCGAATGCTGCGTCGCGGCTTGCTGTGTGATGCCGGCGCCTCGTTTTTCGCCGGGTTCTTCAACACCTTCACCCACTCCTCTTTCGCGCAGAACATCGGCCTGGTGCAGATGACCGGCGTGCGTTGCCGCTCGGTCACCATCGTTGCCGGCGGTTTGCTGATTGTGCTGAGCCTGCTGCCCAAGGCCGCGTTCCTGGTCGCATCGATTCCGCCAGCAGTACTGGGCGGCGCGGCGATTGCGATGTTCGGCATGGTCGCGGCGACCGGAATAAAGATTCTCCAGGAAGCTGACATCGGTGACCGTCGCAATCAGTTGCTGGTGGCGGTGAGCATCGGCATGGGGCTGATCCCGGTGGTACGCCCGGAGTTTTTCGCCCACCTGCCCGTGTGGATGAGCCCGATCACCCACAGCGGCATCGCGATGGCCACCCTCAGCGCGCTGACGCTGAACCTGCTGTTCAACATCCTGGGTGGCGCCGAACGCGCAGCCATCAACGACTGCCACGCACACACCCATTGATCTGACGAACAACCAAGGGGGCCCGCCTGTGGTCAGCCCCCTGGCCACAACCTGCGCCTCGAACAATAAAAACAAGAGGGAGCAACAGATGATTCGGACACAAACCAACGTGCTGTTGAGTGGTGGCCTGCTGGCCGCGAGTCAGGCCATGGCTGGCGATTTACTGCTGTGGCAAACCAACAGCCTGAGCTACCTGTACGGCAAGGATTTCGTGGTCAACCCGGCGATCCAGCAGACGATAACCTTCGAACACGCCGACCGCTGGAAGTACGGCGACAACTTCCTGTTCGTCGACAGCACCTGGTACAACGGCGAGAAAGACCGGAACAAAGGCGCCCACGCCTATTACGGCGAGTTCAGCCCGCGCCTCTCCTTCGGCAAAATCCTCGATCGCCGTTTCGAATTTGGCCCGATCAAAGACGTGCTGCTGGCCATGACCTACGAAAGTGGCGAAGACGACACCGAGGCCTACCTGATCGGCCCCGGCTTCGACCTCGCTGTCCCGGGCTTCAACTTTTTCACCTTGAACTTCTATTACCGTCAGACCGAAGGCTCGCGCCCCGGCGACGATGTCTGGCAAGTCACCCCGGCCTGGTCCTACACCCTGCCATTGGGCAACTCGAACGTGTTGATCGACGGCTACATCGATTGGGTGGTGGACAACGACCAGAACTCACACGGCACCTATCACGCCAACCTGCACTTCAACCCGCAGATCAAATATGACCTGGGCAAAGCCCTGGGCTGGCGTGAGAAACAGGTGTACGTCGGCGCCGAATACAGCTACTGGAAAGACAAATACGGCATCGAGAACACCTCTAACTTCGACACCAATGAAAACACCACCAGCCTGCTGGTGAAGGTGCATTTCTAAGATGACCGGCAACCGTGCCCCAAACCTGTCGTCGGTGCGCTGTTGCGGGGCACTTGAGACCTGGCCAAGGAGTCAGTATTCTCCGCGGCCGCCTGAATCCGCTTTAAAAAAAAGCCCGGATTTAATTCCTGACCAGAAGGCCAACTTATCCCGGCTCTGGACGGTACCAAGGCATTCCACCCCCCCTCTCAATCGACTGTTCTTGAGCAGCCGAGCGGGAGTTTTTTTGCTTTTTGAAAGCCTTGGCGCAGCTCTTGCTAACAGCATTAAAGCTGACCGATTGGATGATTTTTTACCGCTACAGAAACAGGCGCCACACCAGAGCGCCGACCTTAAAAAAATAACGTGGAACCACCTACTTTTTGGGAGCAACCGAATGAAACGTACGTGCACTAGCCTGATGTTGGCGGGATCGATGCTGGCCGGGGGCCAGGCCATGGCCGGCGACTTGCTGCAATGGCAGACCAACAGCCTGACTTACCTCTACGGTAAAGAATTCAAGGTCAACCCTGCCATTCAGCAGACCGTGACGTTCGAACACGCCGATGGCTGGAAATACGGCGACAACTTCTTCTTTATCGACAAGATCTTCTACAACGGCAAGGAAGACGCCTTTGCGGGCAAGAACACTCACTACGGTGAGCTCAGCCCGCGCTTGTCGTTCAACAAGATTTTCGACCAGAAATTCGAACTCGGCCCGATCAAAGATGTACTGCTGGCCATGACCTACGAGTTTGGTGAGGACGATACTGAGTCCTACCTGATCGGCCCGGGTTTCGACCTGGCTATTCCGGGCTTCGACTACTTCCAGTTGAACTTCTACAACCGTCACACCGAAGGCGATCGCCCAGGCGACAACGTCTGGCAAATCACCCCGGTCTGGTCTTACACCATTCCAGTGGGCAGTTCGAGTGTGCTGATCGACGGTTACATGGACTGGGTCGTCGACAACGACGTCAACAGCCGAGGCGAATACCACGCCAACCTGCACTTCAACCCACAGGTCAAATATGACTTGGGCAAGGCGCTGAATTTCGGTGCGAAGCAGCTGTATGTCGGTGTTGAATACGACTACTGGAAAAACAAATACGGGATCGAAGATTCCGGTGCCTTTACGACCAATCAGAACGTGACGAGCCTCTTGGTGAAGTTCCACTTCTGATCCGGCTGTAAGTGGCGTCTGCGAGGACGCCATCGCGGGCAAGCCACGCTCCCACAGGGTTTCAGGTCGTTCTCAAATTGTTTAAACGACACAAAACCCTGTGGGAGCGTGGCTTGCCCGCGATGGCCGCACCACAAGTCTCAAGCCGGGACCACAGACTCCACCAATCCCAGAAACCGGCAAAGCTCCCCACGCTTGGCCAACGCATCGCGTCGCCCCAGCTCAATCAATTCGCTGCAATACCCCGCCTCGAACAGCAAATAGCTCAACACCCCCGCCCCGCTCGTCTTCGTAGCCCCAGGCCCACGCAGAAACAGGCGCAACGCTGCCGGTAATTCCTGCCGATGCCGCGCCGCAATCTCGTCGATCGGCTGACTCGGCGAAATCACCAGCACGTCTACCGGCGCCACGCCCAGCGCACGGGTCGGCGTACCATCGGGCATCAAGTGACTGAACTGATTCAGACGCTGCAACAGCTCGATGTCGCTTTCCAGGCTATCAATGAACGTACTGTTGAGCATGTGCCCGCCGATCTGCGCCAGCGTCGGCTGTTGCCCGGTGTAGGTGCGTTGCAGCGGTTGCTGCGGGTCGACGCCACGCGGGTTGCCGCTGACACCCACCACCAGCACGCGGCTGGCGCCCAGGTGCAGCGCCGGGCTGATCGGGGCGGATTGGCGCACGGCGCCGTCGCCGAAGTACTCGTCGCCGATTTTCACCGGGGCGAACAACAGCGGAATGGCGGAGCTGGCCAGCAAATGCTCGACACTCAATGCAGTCGGAACGCCGATGCGCCGATGACGCAACCACGAATCGATGGTGCCGCCGCCCTGATAGAAGGTGACGGCCTGACCGGACTCATAGCCAAACGCAGTCACCGCCACCGCCTGCAATTGCTTTTGCGCAATCGCTTCGGCGATGCCGGCCATGTTCAGTTTGTCATTGAGCAAACCGCGCAGTGGCGAACTGTTCAGCAATGCCACCGGCACCTGAGCGCCGATGCCCAACAGGCTGTGACTGACAAAGCGACTGGCCTGGCTGATCACGCCGGGCCAATCGCTGCGCAGCACCAGATGGCTGCGAAAGCCCTGCCAGAACGCCGTCAGTTTTTCGATCGCGCCGCGAAAATCCATCGCCCCGCTGGCCAGGCTGACCGCGTTGATCGCCCCGGCCGAGGTGCCGACGATCACCGGAAACGGGTTGCTTGCGCCCACCGGCAATAGCTCGGCAATCGCCGCCAACACCCCCACTTGATACGCCGCCCGAGCCCCACCGCCGGAAAGAATCAACCCTGTAACCGGTTCAGCAGGACTCATCGCAACACTCCATGGCGCTTAAAGGGATCGGTCACTCAACCGCGTTTTTTGTACAGCTTCGGCTCGCCCGGTGGACGGCTCTTGAAGCGGCGGTGAGCCCAGAGGTATTGCTCCGGGCATTCGCGCAAGGCGCCTTCGACCCACTGATTGATGCGGATGCAATCGGCCTCTTCGGTTTCGCCGGGGAACCCTTCAAGTGGCGCATGAATCACCAGTCGATAGCCGCTACCGTCCGCCAGGCGCTCCTGAGTGAACGGCACCACCAACGCCTTGCCCAACCGGGCAAACTTGCTGGTGGCGGTGACCGTTGCGGCCTGAATGCCGAACAGCGGAACGAAAATACTTTGTTTGGCGCCGTAATCCTGATCCGGTGCGTACCAGATCGCCCTGCCCGCGCGCAGCAATTTGAGCATGCCGCGCACATCGTCGCGCTCTACCGCCAGCGAATCGAGGTTGTGCCGCTCGCGACCACGGCGCTGGATATAGTCGAACAACGGATTTTTGTGTTCGCGGTACATGCCGTCGATGGTGTGCTGCTGCCCCAACAGCGCCGCGCCGATTTCCAGCGTGGTGAAATGCACCGCCATCAGGATCACGCCCTTGCCCTCGAGCTGAGCCTTTTTCAGGTGCTCCAGCCCTTCGACATGGGCCAGTTTGGCCAGACGCTGACGCGACCACCACCAACTCATCGCCATTTCAAAGAAGGCGATACCGGTGGAGGCAAAGTTTTCCTTGAGCAGCCGCTTGCGCTCGGCGGGCGATTTTTCAGGGAAACACAGTTCGAGATTGCGTTTGGCAATGCGCCGTCGGTCGCCGGCCAGGCGATACATCACGGCCCCCAAGAGGCGACCGATAAACAGCAACGCCGGATACGGCAACTGCACAACCAGCCACAACAGCCCCAAGCCACACCACAGCGGCCAGAAACGCGGAGAAAGAAATGCTGTTCGAAAACGCGGGCGATCCATTAAAGGTTCCGGAAAGACAATGGCCGGGCATTCTACATCGTTCGACCCGGCTTGCGGCTTGCGGGCGTTCTCGTTATAAGTCTCGGCACTTTTAGTGACAAGCCGTTGTATGCCGACCATGAGCCAAACCGAACTGCAAGACCAGGATCCCGTGTTCCAGTTGAAGGGCAGCATGCTTGCCATTACGGTGCTGGAACTGGCCCGCAACGACCTCGAGAACCTTGATCGGCAACTGGCCGCCAAGGTCGCACAGGCACCCAACTTTTTCAGCAACGCCCCGCTGGTGCTGGCCCTGGACAAGCTCCCGGCCAGCGAAGGCGCGGTGGACTTGCCGGCCCTGATGCGTGTCTGCCGTCAACACGGCCTGCGTACCCTGGCCATCCGCGCCAGCCGCATCGAAGACATCGCTGCCGCCATTGCGGTCGATCTGCCGGTGCTGCCGCCGTCCGGTGCCCGTGAGCGCCCGCTTGATCCGCTCGAAGGCCAGGTGAAGAAAAAACCGGAAAAACCACCGGAATCGACTATCAAACCGACGAAAATCATCACTTCGCCCGTACGCGGCGGTCAGCAGATTTATGCACAAGGCTGCGATCTGGTGGTGATTTCCTCGGTCAGCCCGGGTGCGGAACTTCTCGCCGATGGGAACATCCATGTATACGGCCCTATGCGCGGCCGGGTATTGGCCGGCGTCAAAGGTGACACGAAAGCCAGGATTTTTTGTCAGCAAATGAGCGCTGAACTGGTGTCCATCGCAGGCCACTACAAGGTTTCCGAGGATCTGCGTCGAGATCCCTTGTGGGGTGCGGGCGTACAGGTCAGCCTGTCCGGCGACGTGTTGAACATCATTCGGCTTTAACGGATACTGCCGCATTTTCCAAGCATCTCTAAAACGTAGCGAAAACGGCTCAAACGAAGTAGGAAAACGGCCAAAGGCAGTGTTTACCGGAGGTAAACCCCGCCCAGGACCGTATTCCAGCCAAGGCTGTCCGACTGCAGTAGTTTTTCAAGAGATGTTTTTCAGGGGCTAAAAGTCCTTTTTCCTTAGGGGTGAAACACCTTGGCCAAGATTCTCGTGGTTACATCCGGCAAGGGTGGTGTGGGTAAGACCACCACCAGCGCCGCTATCGGTACCGGCCTCGCTCTGCGTGGTCACAAAACAGTTATCGTCGACTTCGACGTCGGCCTGCGTAACCTCGACCTGATCATGGGTTGCGAACGTCGCGTCGTGTATGACTTCGTCAACGTGGTCAATGGCGAAGCCAACCTGCAACAGGCGCTGATCAAAGACAAACGCCTGGAAAACCTTTACGTACTGGCCGCCAGCCAGACTCGGGACAAAGACGCGCTGACCACTGAAGGCGTGGAAAAAGTCCTGATGGCGTTGAAAGAAGACTTCGAATTCGTGGTCTGCGACTCTCCGGCGGGCATCGAGAAAGGCGCCCACCTGGCCATGTATTTCGCTGATGAAGCGATTGTCGTGACCAACCCGGAAGTGTCCTCGGTACGTGACTCGGACCGCATGCTCGGCCTGCTGGCCAGCAAGTCCCGTCGTGCCGAACGTGGTGAAGAGCAGATCAAGGAACACCTGCTGATTACCCGCTACCACCCGGAACGTGTCGAAAAAGGCGAAATGCTCAGCGTCGAAGACGTCAAGGAAATCCTTTCGATCAAATTGCTCGGCGTGATTCCGGAATCCCAGGCGGTGCTCAAGGCTTCCAACCAGGGCGTGCCAGTGATTCTTGACGACCAGAGCGATGCAGGTCAGGCCTACAGCGACACGGTTGATCGCCTCTTGGGCAAAGAAAAGGAACATCGTTTTCTCGATGTAACGAAGAAGGGATTCTTCGAGCGCCTGTTTGGAGGTAGGTAATGAACATTTTTGACTTCTTTCGTGCCAACAAGAAGCCAAGTACCGCATCGGTAGCGAAAGAGCGTCTACAGATTATCGTGGCGCATGAACGCGGCCAGCGCAGTACCCCGGACTACCTGCCAGCCTTGCAGAAGGAATTGGTCGAAGTGATCCGCAAGTACGTCAACATCGGGTCCGATGACGTGCACGTCGCTCTGGAAAACCAGGGCAGTTGCTCGATTCTGGAACTCAACATCACCCTGCCGGATCGTTAATCGATCCAGCGGTAGCCACGGCGGCTCAGGCTTGCGCCCCTGTAGGAGCCGAGCTTGCTCGCGATGACGGTTTTACATTCAACGACGATGTTGAATGAACCACCGCTATCGCGAGCAAGCTCGGCTCCTACAGGGTGCGAGGTTCTGAGCCGCCGTTGGCGTTTGTTACGAGGCTGTTTTAATGCCGTTGTCCAACGTTCACATCATCCATCAGGACGCCGCCGTACTGGTGGTGAACAAACCGACCCTGTTGCTCTCCGTGCCCGGCCGGGCCGATGACAACAAGGACTGCCTGATTACCCGCCTGCAGGAAAACGGCTACCCGGAAGCGCGAATCGTCCATCGTCTGGACTGGGAAACCTCCGGCATCATTCTGCTGGCCCGTGACCCGGACACCCATCGCGAGTTGTCTCGGCAATTTCACGATCGCGAAACCGAAAAGGCCTACACCGCCCTGTGCTGGGGTCAACCGGAACTGGACAGCGGCAGCATCGACTTGCCACTGCGCTACGATCCGCCGACCAAGCCTCGTCATGTGGTCGACCACGAATTCGGTAAAAACGCCCTGACATTCTGGCGTGTGCTGGAGCGCTGCGGCGACTGGTGCCGCGTCGAACTGACGCCGATCACCGGCCGCTCGCACCAACTGCGCGTGCACATGCTTTCCATTGGCCACCCGCTGTTGGGTGACGGGCTCTACGCCCATGAGCAAGCCCTGGCCGCCTGGCCGCGCCTGTGCCTGCACGCCAGCATGCTGAGCTTTACTCATCCGCAAACCGGCGAACGTTTGCGCTTCGAGTGCCCGGCACCGTTCTGACAGCCGATGATTAATCTGTAGGAGCTGAGCTTGCTCGCGATAGCGGTCTGTCAGCCGACATCCACGTTGAATGTGGCATCGTCTTCGCGAGCAAGTTCGGCTCCTACAAGTGATTTTCCACACCCGCAGCCCACCGCCAATTCTCTGACCAATACGTTAAACTGGCGCCACTGCTGTCTGGAGCTTCTTATGCGCGAAGAGTTGAACCAAGGCCTGATCGACTTCCTCAAGGCCTCCCCTACCCCGTTCCATGCCACCGCCAGCCTTGTTCAACGGCTGGAAGCGGCGGGCTATCAACGCCTCGACGAACGCGAGCCATGGACCACCGAAGCCAACGGTCGCTACTACGTCACCCGTAACGACTCCTCGATTGTCGCGTTCAAGATGGGCCGTCATTCGCCACTGCATGGCGGTATTCGCCTGGTGGGCGCGCACACCGACAGCCCATGCCTGCGGGTCAAGCCCCAGCCGGAGCTGCAACGCCAGGGTTTCTGGCAATTGGGCGTCGAAGTCTATGGCGGTGCGTTGCTGGCGCCGTGGTTCGACCGTGACCTGTCCCTTGCCGGCCGCGTGACCTTCCGCCGTGATGGCAAGGTCGAAAGCCAGTTGATCGATTTCAAGGCGCCCATCGCCACCATCCCCAATCTGGCCATTCACCTCAACCGTGAAGCCAACATGGGCTGGGCGATCAACGCGCAAACCGAACTGCCGCCGATCCTTGCGCAATTCGCCGGTGACGAGCGCGTGGACTTCCGCGCCGTACTGACCAATCAGTTGGCGCTCGAGCATGGTTTGAACGCCGATGTCGTTCTTGACTACGAGTTGAGTTTCTACGACACCCAAAGCGCTGCGGTCATCGGTCTGCATGGTGACTTCATCGCCGGGGCGCGCCTGGATAACCTGCTGTCGTGCTACGCCGGCCTGCAAGCTTTGCTGACCGCCGAAACGGACGAAACCTGTGTGCTGGTCTGCAACGATCACGAAGAAGTCGGTTCCTGCTCGGCCTGCGGCGCCGATGGCCCGATGCTCGAGCAGACGTTGCGTCGCCTGTTGCCTGAAGGTGACGAGTTCGTACGCACCATCCAGAAATCCCTGCTGGTGTCGGCGGACAATGCCCACGGCGTGCACCCGAACTACGCCGATAAGCACGACGCCAACCACGGCCCGAAACTCAACGCCGGCCCGGTGATCAAGGTCAACAGCAACCAGCGCTACGCTACCAACAGCGAAACCGCCGGCTTCTTCCGCCACCTGTGCATGGCCGAAGAAGTACCGGTGCAAAGCTTTGTGGTGCGCAGCGACATGGGCTGTGGCTCGACCATCGGCCCGATCACCGCAAGCCACCTGGGCGTGCGCACTGTCGACATCGGCCTGCCGACGTTCGCCATGCACTCGATCCGCGAACTGTGCGGCAGCCACGATCTGGCGCATCTGGTCAAAGTCCTGAGCGCGTTCTATGCCTGCCAGGAATTGCCGTAGCCGCTGAAAGGCTTCGCGAGCAGGCTCGCTCCCACAGGTTGATACGAATCATGTGGGAGCGAGCGCTCTGCTCAGACCGGCTCATTTCTGATACACATCACCCTCGGTCACCCAAAAGCCACCTAGACTTAAATTATCCCTCCTGACAAGGCTGTCTCCATGATCTCGTTGTCTTCGTTTCACGCCATGCTGATCCCGATCCTCGCCGGGATGATCCTGCTGGCCCTCGGCTTCAACTTTCGTGACAAAAACGCCGGCGTGTTTGCCATGTGGATCGGCATGATGACGATCCTCGCCACCGTGGTAATTAAAATCCTCGCCAAACTCAACGAATAAATCCTCCCCTGGCTCGCATTGATTTAGACGGGCTCGTACACTCGGCCAATCCGTTCATCCCGAGGTTGACCGCCTAGTGCTCGCTCGTCTTTTCGCCCTGCCGTGTTTCTTCCTTGCCTGCCTCTTGGTGCTGCTGCCGATGGCACCTGCCCAGGCGGTCGGTTTGCCGAGCTTGCTCGGCGGTTCGACGAAAGCCCAGCCAGAGGCGCAAGTCCCGTTGGGGCAATCGCTCGACGAAGTCATCAAGTCGCTGGAAAACGATCAGCAGCGCACCAAGCTGCTCGCGGACCTGAAGAAGCTGCGCGACGCCACCAAAAAAGCCCAACCCGCCGCCGAAGAAGGCGTACTGGGCTTGATCGGCGGCACGTTGGCCACGTTTGAAAAACAATTCTCCGGGGCCGACAGCCCACTCAATCGCTGGTCTGAAGAGTTTGGCCTGGCTCGCGATGAGCTGTCTGCGTTGCTGCTTCCCGCCAGCGAATGGCTGCCGATCATCTTCGCCTTCGCCATGATCCTGATGGTCTGGAGCCTGTTGGCAGCAGCCCTGATCTGGGTCAGTCATCGGGTGCGGATGCGCTTCGGCCTGACCGAAGAATTGCCGCAACACCCCAAGGCGCTGGACATGTTGCGCTTCGCCCTGCGCAAGCTCGGGCCATGGATGATCGCGTTGGTGATCACCGTCTACATGAGTTACGCCCTGCCCTCATCGCTGGGCAAAAGCCTGGCCATGGTGCTGGCTTATGCGCTGGTGGTCGGCACCTGTTTCTCGGCAATCTGCGTGATCGCGTTCTCCCTGCTCGACGGCCCGCACCGCCACCGCGCCTTGTACATCCTGCGTCACCAGGCGTTCCGGCCGTTATGGCTGATCGGCAGTTTCGCCGCGTTCGGTGAAGCGCTGAACGATCCCAGACTGGTCGCCGGCCTTGGCAGTCATCTGGCCCACACGGCCGCGACGGCCGCCAACGTCCTGGCGGCGTTGTCCACCGGGCTGTTCATCATGCGGTTCCGCCGGCCGATCGCGCATTTGATCCGCAATCAGCCGCTGTCCCGACGCCTGACCCGGCGCGCCCTGAGCGATACCATCGAGATCCTCGGCACCTACTGGTATGTCCCGGCACTGGTGCTGGTGGGCGTCTCGCTGTTCGCCACGTTCGTCTCGGCCGGCGACACCAGCACCGCCTTGCGTCAGTCGCTGATCTGTACCGTGCTGCTGGTGTTGTGCATGGTCATCAACGGGCTGGTGCGGCGCCATGCCCTCAAACCGCAACGCGGTGTGAAGCGCCACGCGCTGTATTCGGAACGGCTGAAAAACTTCTTCTATACCCTCGCCCACTTGCTGGTGTGGCTGGCGTTCATCGAACTCGGCCTGCGGGTCTGGGGCATGTCGTTGATCTCGTTCACCGAAGGTGAAGGCCATGAGGTCAGCGTCAAACTGTTCAGCCTTGCCGGCACGCTGATTTTCGCCTGGCTGATCTGGATCCTCAGCGACACCGCCGTGCACCACGCGCTCACCCGTTCACGCAAAGGCCTGGCCAATGCCCGCGCGCAGACGATGATGCCGCTGATCCGCAACGTGTTGTTCGTGGCGATTTTCATTGTCGCGCTGATCGTCGCGCTGGCGAACATGGGCATGAACGTCACGCCATTGCTGGCCGGTGCCGGTGTCATCGGCCTGGCCATCGGTTTCGGCGCGCAGTCTCTGGTGGCAGACCTGATCACCGGACTGTTCATCATCATCGAAGACTCCTTGGCCATCGACGACTACGTGGACGTCGGCGGTCACCTGGGCACCGTCGAAGGGTTGACCATCCGCACCGTGCGCCTGCGGGACATCGACGGCATCGTCCACACCATTCCGTTCAGCGAAATCAAAAGCATCAAGAACTACTCCCGAGAATTCGGCTACGCCATTTTCCGCGTGGCCGTGCCCGCCAGTATGAACATCGATGAGGCCATCAAGTTGATGCGCGAAGTCGGCCAAAAAATGCGCACCGACCCGCTGCAACGGCGCAACATCTGGTCGCCGC
The DNA here is from genome assembly GCF_024748695.1 of Pseudomonas sp. B21-040. Classification (NCBI taxonomy): domain Bacteria; kingdom Pseudomonadati; phylum Pseudomonadota; class Gammaproteobacteria; order Pseudomonadales; family Pseudomonadaceae; genus Pseudomonas; species Pseudomonas sp. B21-040. The sequence goes on along the minus strand of NZ_CP087176.1, from coordinate 1,862,796 downwards.
TGGAGTTCCAGGGGGTTGAAAGCTTCGAGTCCGGCAACGCGATTCTTCGCGCCCGGTTCAAAACCGCGCCGATCAAACAGTGGGAAGTTTCACGGGCATTCAACCTGTCGCTCAAGCGTCATCTGGACGACGCAGGGATGGACCTGGCGATGCCGCGCATGAGCGTGCAGGTGGTGACCGCTGGCGGCGGACCGCAGACCGAAAACGATCAGACCACATCCACCCCGACGTGAATCGCATCATGGCGCCAAAACTCCAGGTCACAATCGATCAGCCGCTCATGCTGATCGTAGTTGACCCGGGCGATGCGCAGTCCCGGGCTACCCACTGACACCCGTAGCGCGGCGGCCGCATCCGCCGAGAGCGACGTTGGCACAATTTCGAAACGCACCCGCCCGTAGTGCAAATCGTAATGCCGCGCGTACAACTCGGTGATCGACTGATTCAAATCAAATTCAAGAATCCCCGGAAAATACTGCGGGTTCAGATAGTGCTCCACGTACAACACCAGCCGCTCATCAATGCGTCGCGCGCGGCAAATCTGGATCACGCTCGACAGCGCCGGCAATTGCAACCAGGCGCACACCGCCGCTGACGCCGGCTGCAACCGCGCCGAAATCACCTCGGTGGACGGCACCCGCCCCTGCGCACTGACCATCGCGTGAAAGTGACTGCGCTGCATCAGGTTATAGGCCAGGCGCGGTGGTGAAACGAACCAGCCGCGACGCTCCTCGCGATAAATCTGCCCCTGCGCCTCCAACTGCAACAGCGCCTCACGCACGGTAATCCGCGTGGTCCCGAACAACTCACTGAGCTTGCGCTCGGCCGGTAGCTTGTTGCCGGGCGCCAACAGACCGTGGTCGAGCTGTTCCTGCAGGACCTGACCTATGGCTGTCACCGCTTTTGTTGCCTCATCACGCATCAACGTTACCTATCTGGACTAGACCAGCACAGTTTCGGGGCAGAACCGCACTGTAACCCCGGCTCATTTTCATCCTGCAAGCGTAGGCAGTGCAGATGACTGATCGATGACAAAGCTACCCAACGGTCATGCCCACGGTCGCTTCAAGCCCTGCAATACATCGGCCAAGTCCCTTGCTCACCGGGCCTTTGCCCATGGTCTACGCTTATCTGGCACCTGCCAATACCGGGCAAATAATTGTGCTGCCGGGCGACGACCGACATGAAAGTGTCATCGAGCCCACCTAAATTGGCTCAGGTATTGCTGACCTAGACCAACACAACCGCAATCGCAGCGTTGAAAACGCCCAAAGGAGCTTCGGATGAAAAAGCTTTTCCTGGCATCACTGTTAGGCTCGACCATTGCCATGTGCACCGCCGCCATGGCGGCTGATGATTTGAAAACCCTCGAAGCCGCTGCGAAAGCGGAAGGCGCCGTCAACAGCGTCGGCATGCCCGATGACTGGGCCAACTGGAAAGGCACCTGGGAAGACCTGGCCAAAACCTACGGCCTCAAGCACATCGACACCGACATGAGCTCGGCACAGGAAATCGCCAAGTTCGCCGCTGAAAAAGACAACGCCAGCGCTGACATCGGTGACGTGGGCGCAGCGTTCGGCCCGATCGCGGTCAAGCAAGGCGTAGTTCAACCGTACAAGCCGACGACCTGGGATCAGGTTCCCGCCTGGGCCAAGGACAAGGACGGCAACTGGGCTCTGGCCTACACCGGCTCCATCGCGTTTATCGTCAACAAGAAGCTGCTGCACGGTTCCGAAGCACCGACCAAGTGGGCTGACCTCAAGGGCGGTAAATACAAGGTTTCCATCGGCGACGTGAGTACCGCGGCCCAAGCGGCCAACGGTGTATTGGCAGCGGCATTGGCCAATGGCGGTAACGAGGCAAACCTTGAACCGGCCCTGAAACTGTTCGCCGAAATCGCCAAGCAGGGTCGCCTGTCCATGGCCAACCCGACGATTGCCACCATGGAGAAGGGTGAAATCGAAGTCGGCGTGGTCTGGGACTTCAACGGCCTGAGCTACAGGGCCAAGATGGCCAACCCGGATGACTACGTAGTGCTGATTCCATCCGATGGTTCGGTGATCTCCGGCTACACCACCATCATCAACAAATACGCAAAAAACCCGAACGCCGCCAAGCTGGCCCGCGAATACATCTTCAGCGACGCCGGCCAGATCAACCTGGCAAAAGGCAACGCGCGTCCGATCCGTGCCGAGCACATCACATTGCCGGCCGACGTGAAGTCCAAGCTGCTGCCTAACGAGCAGTACAAAAACGTGACGCCGATCAAAGACGCAGACGCATGGGAAAAGACCTCCAAAGCCCTGCCTCAGAAGTGGAACGAAGAAGTCATCGTAGAAATGAAGTAATGCTTCATCCGTAAGAGCAAAGCTTGCTCGCGATAGGGGAAACCCCGGTCTATCCAAAGAACGGGGTAACTCCATCGCGGGCAAGCCTTGCTCCTACAGGATTTGAGAATATTCAATGTTCGCGGAGTTTTTGCCCCTATGAAGCACAACGTCATCCTTGTCGTGCTCGACGGCCTCAATTACGAGGTCGCGCGCCACACCATGGGGCACCTGCAGGCCTACGTCGGCGCAGGACGCGCAGCGCTCTACAAACTGGAGTGCGAACTGCCGGCCCTGTCTCGCCCCTTGTACGAATGCATTCTCACCGGCGTCCCGCCGATCGAGAGCGGCATCGTTCACAACAATGTCTCGCGCCTGTCCAACCAGCGCAGCATCTATCACTACGCCACCAACGCCGGCCTGAAAACCGCTGCGGCGGCTTATCACTGGGTCAGTGAGCTGTACAACCGTTCGCCGTTTATTGCCGCACGGGACCGTCACACCGACGACGAGAACCTGCCAATCCAGCACGGTCACTTTTACTGGAACGACCACTACCCGGATTCGCACCTGTTCGCCGACGCCGAAAGCCTGCGCGTGCGTCATGCGCCGAACTTTCTATTGATCCACCCCATGAACATCGACGACGCCGGGCACAAGCACGGCCTCGATACCCCGCAATACCGCAACAGCGCCCGTTCGGCCGACATCATCCTGGCCGACTACCTGCGCACCTGGCTCGACGCCGGTTATCAAGTACTGGTGACGGCCGACCACGGCATGAACAACGACCGATCCCACAACGGCCTGTTGCCGGAAGAACGCGAAGTGCCACTGTTTGTCCTCGGCGATGCGTTCAGCTTGAACACCAGCGCTATGCCGAAACAGACTGAAATCTGCGGCACCGTCTGCGAACTGCTGGGCGTGGCCCACGACAAACCTGTGTGCCGGGAGCTGCTCAAGTGAATGCCAATACCCGTGGCAAGTGGCTGGCGGCGTTGTGTCTTGTGCCCTTTGTACTGTTCTTTATCGTGTTCGAAATCGCCCCGCTGATCTGGGTGATGATCAACAGCCTGGAATCGGAAGAGTTTGGCTGGGGCCTGGCCAACTTCACCAAGATCTTCAATTCAAAGTTCTATTTGCAGGCGATCCAGTACAGCCTTGAGATCAGTTTCTGGTCCAGCGTATTCGGAATCATCATCGCGGTGCTTGGCGCCTACTCCCTGCGTCGGGTCGACTCGAAACTGCGCAACTTCGTCAACGCCTTCGCCAACATGACCAGTAACTTCGCCGGCGTGCCACTGGCCTTCGCGTTCATCATTCTGCTGGGCTTCAACGGCAGCTTCACCATCATGCTCAAGCAGGCCGGGATCATTCAGGACTTCAACCTGTACTCGAAAACCGGGCTGATCATTCTCTACACCTACTTCCAGATTCCACTCGGCGTGTTGCTGCTCTACCCGGCGTTCGATGCTTTGCGCGAAGACTGGCGCGAGTCCGCCGAACTGCTCGGCGCCAGCGGCTGGCAGTTCTGGCGGCACATCGGTTTGCCGGTGCTGACGCCAGCGCTGCTCGGCACATTCGTGATCCTGCTGGCCAACGCCCTCGGCGCCTACGCGACGGTGTATGCACTGACCACCGGCAATTTCAACGTGATGACCATCCGCATCGCGGCAATGGTGTCCGGTGACATTTCCCTCGATCCGAATCTGGCCAGTGCCCTGGCGGTGGTGTTGGTGGCGTTGATGACCCTGGTGACCATCGTGCATCAGCTGCTGTTGAAGAGGAGTTACCATGTCTCGCGCTGAACTGGGCCCCGTGGGCGTTTACCACCGCGTCGTGGTGTACCTGCTGTTTGCCATTCTGTTGTTGCCGCTGCTCGGCACGTTCATCTATTCGATCTCCAGCAGTTGGTCGGCCACTATCCTGCCCAGCGGCTTCAGCATCAAATGGTACGTCCAGCTGTGGAGCGATCCGCGCTTTCTGAACGCTTTCGGTCAATCGCTACTGGTCTGCGTCGGTGCGCTGATCCTGTCGGTGGTGCTGATTCTGCCGCTGCTGTTTGTGGTGCATTACCATTTCCCGAAACTCGACGCATTGATGAACATTCTGATCCTGCTGCCCTTCGCGGTGCCGCCGGTGGTGTCTTCGGTGGGGCTGTTGCAACTCTACGGGTCGGGGCCTTTCGCGATGGTCGGCACGCCGTGGATTCTGATTGGCTGCTATTTCACGATTGCCCTGCCGTTCATGTACCGGGCCATCACCAACAACTTGCAAGCGATCAACCTGAGCGACTTGATGGACGCGGCCCAACTGCTCGGCGCCAGCACCTGGCAAGCGGCCTTCCTGGTGGTGCTGCCGAACCTGCGCAAAGGCTTGATGGTGGCGTTGCTGCTGTCGTTCTCGTTCCTGTTCGGCGAGTTCGTGTTCGCCAACATCCTCGTCGGCACCCGCTACGAAACCCTGCAAGTCTACCTCAACAACATGCGCAACAGCAGCGGCCACTTCACCAGTGCACTGGTGATTTCCTACTTCCTCTTTGTGCTGGTTCTGACCTGGGCGGCCAATATCTTGAACAAGGACAAAAGCGAATGAGCTATGTGAGCGTCCAACATCTTCAAAAGAGCTACTCATCATCAAGGCAGGCCGGCACCACAGTATTCAGCGACATCAACTGCGAAATCCAGAAAGGTGAATTCGTTACCCTGCTCGGCCCGTCCGGTTGCGGCAAGTCCACGCTGCTGCGCTGCATCGCCGGCCTGACCTCGGTCGATGGCGGCAAGATCCTGCTCGATGGCCAGGACCTCGTTCCCCTGAGCCCGCAGAAACGCGGAATCGGCATGGTGTTTCAGAGCTATGCGCTGTTTCCGAACATGACGGTGGAACAAAACGTCGCCTTCGGCCTGCGGATGCAGAAGGTCAACGCCGACGACAGCCAGAAGCGCGTCGCCGAAGTGCTCAGTTTGGTGGAGTTGAACGACTTCGCCGCTCGATATCCGCATCAACTGTCCGGCGGCCAATGCCAGCGCGTCGCCCTCGCCCGTTCACTGGTGACCCGGCCACGCTTGTTGTTGCTGGACGAACCGCTGTCAGCCCTCGATGCACGGATTCGCAAGCACCTGCGCGAACAGATCCGTCAGATCCAGCGTGAACTGGGCCTGACCACGATCTTTGTCACACACGATCAGGAAGAAGCGCTGACCATGTCAGACCGGATTTTCCTGATGAATCAGGGAAAGATCGTACAAAGCGGCGACGCCGAAACCCTGTACACCGCCCCGGTGGATGTCTTTGCCGCCGGTTTCATCGGCAACTACAACCTGCTGGATGCCGACAGCGCCTCGAAGCTGCTGCAACGGCCAATCAGCCACCGCATCGCCATTCGCCCGGAAGCCATCGAGCTGAGCCTGAACGGCCAACTGGATGCCCAGGTGCGCAGCCACAGTTTGCTGGGCAACGTGATTCGGTACCGGGTCGAAGCCCGTGGTGTGGAATTGGTGGTAGATGTGCTCAACCGCTCGGCGGCCGACCTGCATCCCGATGGTCAGCGCCTGGCGCTTTCCATCGATCCGACGGCCCTGTGTGAGGTAGCCTGATGACCTTGCTGATGTTGAAGAGAGAACTGCACTAATGGCCCTGGCAATTTTTGATCTGGATGAAACCTTGATCCACGGCGACTGCGCCACCCTCTGGAGCGAGCAAATGGGTCGACTGGGCTGGGTCGATCCCGAGTCGTTCATGCGTCAGAACAACGAACTGATGGACGCCTACAGCCACGGCAAGTTGCGAATGGAGGACTACATGACCTTCAGCCTGGAACCGATGATCGGCCGCACGCCGGAAGAGGTTGAGCACTTGGTCGGGCCTTGGGTGGAGGACTTCATCGAGCCGATTATCTTCAGCGACGCTACCAAGGCCATCGCCGCCCACCGCAAGGCCGGCGACCGGATTCTGGTGATCTCGGCGTCCGGCACGCACCTGGTGAAGCCGATTGCCAATCGCCTGGGCATCGACGAGATTCTCGGCATCGAACTGGAAGTGGCGCATGGCGTGTACAGCGGCCACACCGTGGGCACGTTGACCTACCGCGAAGGCAAGATCATCCGATTGCTGGAATGGCTGGATGCGGAAGAGGAAAACCTCGAAGGCGCGAGTTTCTACTCGGACTCACGCAATGATTTACCGCTGTTGCTGAAAGTGGATTTTCCCCACGTGGTGAATCCGGATCCGGTGCTGCTTGAGCATGCCGAAAAGGCCGGCTGGCCGATCCACCTCTGGAAGTAACAGGTAGCCCCTGTAGGAGCATGGCTTGCCAGCGATTCAGGCGACGCGGTGTGTCTGTCAAAACACGCCAACGTTCATCGCGGGCAAGCCATGCTCCTACAGGAGAGAGTCAAACCAGGCTTTCGTCGATCACCAGCACCAGCTTCCCCGCCACCGTGTTGGTCGCCAATTCGGCAAACGCCGCTTCGGCATCCTTGATCGGGAACGTCCTGGCCAACTGCGGGCTCAAACGCCCCTCGGCAAACAGTGGCCAGACGTGCTGGCTCAAATCGCTGAACAAGTCCGCCTTGAACTGATCGTCGCGACTGCGCAAGGTCGACCCCAGCAGTTGCACACGCTTGGCCAGCACTTGCGCCAGGTCCAGCTGCGCCTCACGGCCGCCCATCAGGCCGATCAGCACCCAACGTCCATCTCGGGCCAGCAGCTTGAGGTTCAGCGCCGCGTAATGACCGCCAACCGGGTCGAGGATCACATCGAACGGCCCCAGGTCATTCAAACTGTCCAGGCCACCCTTGCGCACCACCCCGCCCTGCGCCCCCAGCGCCTCACAGTAAGCCAGACGCTCGGCAGAACCGACGCTGACCCAGCACGGGTTGCCAAACGCCTTGCACAGCTGAATGGCGGCTGAACCAATTCCACTTGCTCCGGCGTGCAGAAGAACTTTCTCACCCGGTTTAAGCGCCGCGAGTTGATACAAATTCAGCCAGACGGTTGCATACACTTCGGGCAGTGCTGCCGCCTCGACCAGTGACAAACCGTCTGGCACTGGCAACACATGCCGTCCGTCGACAACTACCTCTTCGGCCATCCCGCCCCCGGCCAGCAAGGCGCAAACCCGATCTCCGACCTGCCAGGAAGACCCCGGGCCGACCTCGCTGATCACCCCTGAACACTCAAGACCCAGTACTTGACTGGCCCCGGGCGGCGGCGGATACAGACCCGCTTTCTGTAACAAATCGGCGCGATTGAGACCCGCAGCCGCCACGCGAATGCGAACTTGTCCTACATCGCATGTAGGACTGGGCTCTTCAAGCCACTCCACTTGACCGTCAACGCCTTGCAATGCTTTCACAGTGCCTCCATAGTGAGTCTGGACTGAGCCCGTAGCTGTAGCCTCGGGCTTTCTTGCATTATGCGACCGGCCCTTGTGGATCCGGCGACTTCAAAGACGGCCTAATATGCGTGATCAATTGTCCCCGCGTCGAATCAGCATGAAGCATTTTTTTCCTGGCACCGCCCTAGCCCTATTCATCGGTATCGGCCTGTTGCCGCTATCGACCAATACGTTTGCAGCCAATAGCTGGGACAAGCTTCAGCCTGATCGTGACGAAGTAATCGCCAGTCTGAACGTCGTCGAATTGCTCAAGCGCCATCACTACAGCAAACCGCCGCTCGATGACGCGCGCTCCGTGATCATCTACGACAGCTACCTCAAGCTGCTGGACCCGTCGCGCAGCTACTTCATGGCCAGCGACATCGCGGAATTCGACAAATGGAAAACCCAGTTTGACGACTTCCTCAAAAGCGGCGACCTGAACGCCGGGTTCACCATCTACAAGCGCTACCTGGACCGCGTCAAGGCGCGTCTGGACTTCGCCCTTGCCGAGTTGAACAAAGGCGTCGACAAGATCGATTTCACCACCAAGGAAACCTTGCTGATCGACCGCAAGGACGCGCCTTGGCTCAAGTCCACCGCCGAACTCGACGACCTGTGGCGCAAACGCGTCAAGGACGAAGTGCTGCGCCAGAAGATCGCAGGCAAGGACTCCAAGCAAATCCAGGAAACCCTGACCAAGCGCTACAAGAACCAGTTGGCGCGCCTGGACCAGACCCGCGCGGAAGACATCTTCCAGGCGTACATCAACACCTTCGCCATGTCCTACGACCCGCACACCAACTATCTGTCGCCGGATAACGCGGAGAACTTCGACATCAACATGAGCCTGTCCCTGGAGGGCATCGGCGCTGTGTTGCAGAGCGATAACGACCAGGTGAAAGTCGTGCGTCTGGTGCCGGCAGGCCCGGCCGACAAAACCAAACTGGTTGCTCCGGCCGACAAGATCATTGGTGTTGCCCAAGGCAACAAAGAGATGGTCGACGTGGTCGGCTGGCGTCTCGACGAAGTGGTCAAGCTGATCCGCGGCCCGAAAGGCACCGTGGTGCGCCTGGAAGTCATTCCGGCCAGCAATGCGCCTAACGACCAGACTTCCAAGATCGTGCCGATCACCCGCGAAGCGGTGAAGCTTGAAGACCAGGCCGTGAAGAAGTCCGTGCTGAACCTGAAACAGGACGGCAAGGACTACAAGCTCGGCGTCATCGAGATTCCGGCCTTCTACCTCGACTTCAAAGCCTTCCGTGCCGGTGATCCGGACTACAAGAGCACCACGCGCGACGTCAAGAAACTGCTGACCGAGCTGCAGAAGGAAAAAGTCGACGGCGTGGTCATTGACCTGCGTAACAACGGCGGCGGTTCCCTGCAGGAAGCCACCGAACTGACCAGCCTGTTCATCGACAAGGGCCCTACTGTTCTGGTGCGTAATGCCGACGGCCGTGTCGACGTGCTGGAAGACGAAAACCCGGGCGCGTTCTACAAAGGCCCGATGGCGTTGCTGGTCAACCGCTTGTCCGCCTCGGCTTCGGAGATTTTTGCCGGCGCCATGCAGGACTACCACCGCGCGTTGATCATCGGCGGCCAGACCTTCGGCAAAGGCACCGTGCAGACCATTCAGCCGCTGAACCACGGCGAACTGAAACTGACCCTGGCCAAGTTCTACCGGGTTTCCGGCCAGAGCACCCAGCATCAGGGCGTACTGCCGGACATCGATTACCCGTCGATTATCGACACCAAGGAAATCGGCGAAAGCGCCCTGCCGGAAGCCATGCCGTGGGACACCATCCATGCGGCCATCAAGCCTGCGGTCGACCCGTTCAAACCGTACCTCTCGCAACTCAAGTCCGAGCATGACGTGCGTTCGGCCAAAGACGCGGAGTTCGTGTTTATCCGCGACAAACTGGCCCTGGCGCAGAAACTGATGGCAGAAAAAACCGTTAGCCTCAATGAAGCGGATCGTCGTGCACAACACACCGATATCGAAGCCAAACAACTGGCCATGGAAAACATCCGTCGCAAGGCCAAGGGCGAAGAGCCGCTCAAAGAGCTGAAGAAAGAAGACGAAGACGCCATCGCGGCCGAGCCGGACAAGACCAAGCCAGAAGACGACGCCTACTTGAGCGAGACCGGTCGGATCCTGCTGGACTACCTGAAACTCAACAGCGCGGTCGCCAAGCACTAAGTTGATACAATCACGATGATGGCAATTTAATGCTGACGCTCCCCGGAGCGTCATCAAACAGTCATCATTCTGTCGTGAAATAAGGGACTGGGAGCACCTCTGACAAGAGGCTGCTCCCAGTCCTTTTTTATCGCCCCGAGATTGCCATGACCATGACAGAACAGCTGAGTGCCTTGAGTTCCATACTGGCTCAAAGCGGCTTGCACAGCCTGTTCCAACCGATCATTTCCCTCTCCGAGCGATGCATTGTCGGCTATGAAGCCCTTACTCGCGGCCCTTCGAACAGCCCGCTGCACTCCCCCATTGCCTTGTTCTCCGTGGCGCGCCAGGCCGGTCGCTTGAGCGAGCTGGAAATCGCTTGCCGTGAAAGTGCTTGCCGACGTTTCAACGAACAGCAACTGCCAGGCAAGCTGTTTCTCAACGTCTCCCCGGAATCCCTGCTCGAAGCCGCCCACCAGCCTGGGCGCACCCTGCAACTGCTGCAGGATTTCGGCATTCCACCGAGTCAGGTGGTCATCGAACTCACTGAACAGACCCCGACCGACGATTTCCAGTTGCTGCAAAACGCGCTGCATCACTATCGGGCGATGGGCTTTTCCATCGCACTGGATGATCTGGGGGCGGGGTATTCAAGCTTGCGATTGTGGTCCGAGCTGCGTCCGGATTACGTGAAGATTGATCGCCATTTCATCGACGGGATTCACCAGGACGCGCTCAAACGCGAATTTGTCGGCTCGATCCTGCAAATCGCCAAAGCCTCGCGGGCCCAAGTGATTGCCGAAGGTATCGAATTGCCGGAAGAGCTCGCGGTGTTGACCGAGATGGGCGTCGACCTGGTCCAGGGCTATTTGCTGTGCCGTCCTCAGGAGCACCCGCCCCGGGATGCACGTAACCTGATGCCCAAACACGACAGCACCGCCGTCGCGCTTAACGACGAAGGCAGCGACCTCAGTGCCCTGCTCAACGACCAACCGGCCGTGTCGCGCGACACGCCGACCGCCACCGTGCTGGAAGCGTTCCGCCGCCAGGCCAACCTGAACTCCCTGGCGGTGCTCGACGAGCAAGGCCACCCCTGCGGCATCGTTCACCGGCATTCGCTCTCAGACGCGCTACTCAAGCCGTTTGCCACCGACCTGTTCGCGCGCAAACCGATCAGTCGCTTGATGAACGACGACTTTCTGGCCGTGGAAATGAGCCAGTCGCTGCAACAGGTCAGCCGCCTGATCACCAGCCGCGCCCGCCAGCGCATCGAAGAAGATTTCATCATCACCCTCAACGGCAGCTACCTGGGACTGGGTCGGGTCATTGATGTACTCAAACTGATTACCGAACTAAAAATCCAGCAAGCCCGCTACGCCAACCCGCTGACCCTGTTGCCCGGCAACGTACCGATCCAGCAATGCCTGACACGGTTGCTGCAACAGGAGCGCGAGTCGATCATCTGCTACGTCGACATCGACAGCTTCAAACCCTTCAACGACATCTACGGCTACGGCCGTGGCGACGAAGTCCTGTTGTGCCTGGCGCAATGCCTGAACGATCGCGTCGACCCTTCCCGCGACTTCGTCGGCCATATCGGCGGCGACGACTTCCTGCTGGTGCTCGGCCCGGAAGACTGGCGAAAACGCTTGAACCAACTGCTGGACGACTTCCACAGCCAATGCCGACGCTTCTACCGCAGCGAACACCTGGAAGCCGGCTGCTTCATCGCCCCCAATCGTCAGGGAGTGCGCCAGGAATTTGCGCTGCTGTCACTGTCGATTGGCGTAGTGCACCTGCATCCGCGGGCCTGTGGACAACTCGATGCGAGCCAGTTGGCGGAGATGGCATCGCAGGCTAAACACCATGCGAAGAATGTGCAGGGGTATAGCGTGCATGTGATTGATAGTTTGGCGGTGCCAGAAAATGAGGACGCACTGTTTGAAGGGCAGCGCTGAATGATCTGACGCCATAGCGAGCAGGCTCGCTCCTACATTAACCGCTTACTTCTGGAAATACTCGGTTAAATGTAGGAGCGGGCTTGCCCGCGAAGAGGCCCAATCAGACTGACCAAATTTTGAGCCTGATCCTCAATTTCTAAACCTCAGAAAATCGAGCCCGCAACCGCCGCCCCAGCACATCAAGCACGTCACAGCCATCGCGCAATGGAATGGCACAGAGTAAGGCAAAGTCGCTGAGGATAAAGGATTCACACTCAACCGATCCGCGCATCGACATGTTCTCCAGCACCTGTGTAACGGCGCGAATTCGATAGTTGGCGGCGTCGTATAAAACATCGAGCGGGGCGTGGGTATCGACGAACAGCGTAGGCATGTTGGTGCAGTTGCTGGTGAGCGCCATGAAGCGATTTTTGGGATGCGGGATTGGTTTTTCGTAGGGTGGATCAGGATGTAGTGTTGGCATTTAAGACCTTCCGATGAAAATAGGAGCTGCCAAAAGCCTTCCTACAGGCTTGGGTGGCAGCTATACGCGGGGTAGGAATACCGAGCATCGGAAACTCGACCACGCCGAAACGTGCCCGCGCACAGCCGCCGTAACAGATGTTACGGACGTGCATTGACGGCCGCAAATCAAGTTTCGAACGCTTACAGCGCTACCGATGCTATGAAGGGTTCCTACACCCCACCACTGAATTTTCAGTGACCATCAAAGGCTATCGGTTGAATTCGATTCACACCAGTTCATGGAAACCGATACGAGTTGAAGGAAACTTCCGACGGGCTTGCCCAGAAATTTCGCTCAAAAAAGCAAACGTGGCGAAAGGCTCCACTGCAGCTTGGCTTGATTTCGCCACCTGTTGAATCCACCACCTATAGCTGCCGCTCAGCAACGACAGAATGCGGCCCAGAGTGTGTAAAAACGCCTGCCACTCTCTTGCTACCGACTTCAGACGGAGCAGAACGCCAAGCTATCAAGATCGATCTTGGCGTAGCTCCCCAATTCGCCCTTGTAGAGATTGATCTTGGAAACTCCTAGCTCGGATTGTAAAAACTCAACAATCTTTCTAAGATTACCGTTTTTAGATATCGTAGTCGGACGTACTACCGTTGCCTGTCCGGGTTCATCATCGTAAATTCTGATCAGAAACAAATCCACTTCGTTCTGTATTTCGTAGTTACAACCACGGTACTCATATCCAACTTCGTGGTCGACATCATCAAATCGAGTAGATTTCACTATCTTCAAAGTAGAAGCCCGTTAAATATTTTTCACAAAGGACCACAAAGGGGACGGATGTATCTATTACTTAGAACGGGACCAAAAAGAGGACGGATTTGTTTGTTGCTCTTATTAATGCTACCAATACCTTCGAAGCTGACAGCAAAAATAATCCGCCCCCCTTTACTCCGCTACTTATCGCGACAAACCATCAAAATCGATATTCTAGATAAAAAACACATCCTCACCAATTAACTGCGCTCTTAAAGTAGAGATTCGACATAGAGCCAGAAACCCTCTCTACCTTTCCAAGACTGATATATTCATTGAGGTCTCGCTTCACCGCATCCTGATCTATGTATTTAGGGTGTAGCAGAGGAACTTCACATGCGTAAATGTATAGTCTCCACACATCAAATCCATCGACTCGTTCGCCTGGCCCGTAATCGAAATCAACGCATATCTCCGGAAAATACACCCTACAACCAACACCATGCAATTCGTAATTTATGCCATCTAAAATTTCACCTCGCTGCGGAATTTCATTTGCTCGCCACAGCCGCAGAATACATTTTTTACCAAATCGTTCCTCAAGCAAGTCTGTAGCTTTTTCTACCTGAGCCAGAAAGTCATCAATCAAACATTCTAAATCTTCGTTTTTCATCTTCTTGCCCTCACCAATCTATCATGCCCTACATTATCGGCAGACTCTTTAACTTCATCGATACTATTGAAAATACTGTGATGGCTTACAATATCTTTAATCAATACGATACTGACTTTAGTGTGGGTTTGTCTGGCCGCAGAAGCCCTATGGTGCCCATCGACTATATAGCGGTTTCCATTATGTTCCACAACATCAATTGGCCAATCGTCGTCATATCCTTTTTTTTGCATTTTTCCAGCTATAGCTTCTACTTGCTTGGTGGAAGTTTTACCCTCTATTGAATGAGTTCTTTTTAAACTGCCTGGATCTACTCCGCTGATTATTGTAGGAAGCGCCGGTTCACCCTCATCCACCCTAGCGCCAGTCGTATCATCCGGCGCCGAACACCCAGGCTTATTCGGCGGCGGGCAGTTCCCGCTCAACCCCAACGGATCAACCCATCCCGTCGGATTCGGCGTGTACTGGTACTGGTTCAGCCCACCCGCCAACTTGATCGGGTCCGGCGTCAGGTACCGTCCAACATCCGGATCATAGTACCGATGCCGGTTGTAGTGCAGGCCGCTCTCGGCGTCGAAGTATTGCCCCTGAAACCGTAGCGGCTGCTCAAGCTGCTCGCCTCCGCCGAACGCCAGGCGCGTGACTTTGCCGTAGGCGTTGTACTTCGCCGACCAGACGATTTCGCCGCCAAAATCGGTCAGTTCCTGCGGTGTGCCGAGGTGGTCGAGTTGGTAGTAGAACGGGCAAGCTTTGTGTGGGCCTTTGCCGTCGAGCATCGCCAGCGGGCGGAAGCTGCCGGGTTCGTAGATGTAGCTGCGGTAGTGTTCGCGGCTGCTTTCGGCGATGAGGTTATCGCCTTGCCAGAAGAATTCGGTGGTGTGGCCTTCGACGGTTTTGGCGATGCGGCGGCCGAAGGCGTCGTAGCGATAACTTGAGTTGCGTCCATCCGGGGTGGTGACGCCGATGAGCCGGTGCTGGCAGTCGTAGCGGTAGTCGGTGACGAGTTTCTGTGCGGTGCCGCGACGTGCGCGGATCAGGTTGCCGAAGGCGTCGTAATCGTAGTGGCGGTCGCCTTGCAGGAGCAGGCGATTGCCCTGCACTTTGGCGGCGCCGGGTCGGTCCTGCATCAGCAGGTTGCCGGCCGGGTCGTGGGCGAAGCTTTCCGGTGGGTCGTCGCGAGTGTGGCGCACGCCCGTCAGGCGGTTGAGCGGGTCGTATTGGTAATTGCGCTGGCCGTGGCGGGTGTCGGCAATGCTGTCGAGATTGCCGTTGGCGCTGTAGGCAAAATCGCGTCGATACAGCGATTTCTGCCGTTGGCTGACAGCGTGAGCCTGCAAACGACCCTGATCGTCGTAGGCATATTCGCTGAGCAACTGGCCTTGCTGGCGACGCTGCTCGCGACCGAAGGCAAACTGATGGCTGGTGAGCCGCGTGTCGTTGAGGTCGACGGCGGTCAGCGTACCGCCCTTGGCGTGGTGGTAGTCGAGTTTGCTGTTGTCCGGCAGGCGCAGGCGCGTGAGCAGGCCGCAGGCGTCGTAGGCATAACGCAGCGTGCCCCAGCCCTGATGTTCGGTGATCAGCCGGTCCTGTCGGTCGTACTCGAATTCCAGCGGGTGGTCGTGGCCGTCGTCGACGCTAATCAGCCGACCGAGTCGGTCGTAGCGGTACTCGACCCGGATGCCGTCAGGCAGCGTTTTGACGAGCAAGCGCCCGGCCGCATCCCGTTCATAGGCGGTAACGAGCTGCGAACCATCAGCGCCGAACTCGGTTTTCTCCAGCAGATGCCCGTTGAGGTCGTAGGCATACGCGGTGCGTTGGCCGTCGAAGCCGGTTTCCTGTCGGATCAGGCCGCTGGGCGTGTAGTCCAGCTGATATTTTTCACCGGATTCGTTCTCGATTTCCGTGAGTAACAGCTGCGCGTTGTCGTAGCGATATTTCAGCTGAGTGCCATCGGCGTTGAGACGGCGGCTGACCAGGTGCAGATCGTCGACGTACTCGTAACGCGTGACGCGCCCCAGTTCGTCGCGTTCGGCGGTGACTTTTCCGTAGGCGTTGTAGCTATAGGCGCGACTGGCGCCTGTCGGCAGGGTCGTCTGGATCAGTCGACCGACGGCGTCCCATTGGTACTTCGTGACGGCGCCATGTTCGTCCTGACGGGTAAGCTGCCGCCCCAAGGCATCGTAGGAAAAGCGCCGTTGACCACCGTCCGGCAAGGTCTCTTCGAGCAATTGCCCCAAGGCATTCCAGACGAATACATGGCGGCTGGTGTCCGGGTAGCGGATCGACAGCAAACGTCCTTGGGCATCGTAGTGGTAATGGGTGCTTTGGCCATCGGGGTCGGTCGCTTCAGTGACGTCGCCCTGAGCGTTACGGTGGTACTTCCAAATGGCTTGGCCGCGATAGCGCGCATGCAGGAAACCGTTGCGGTACTCGTAGGCCGTTGGCTCGTCTTCTGGCGGAATCAGCGCCACCAGGCGTCCGACTTCGTCATAGCGGTATTCGGTGACGGCGCCGAGCGCATCCTGCTCGGCGATCAGCCGCCCTTGCTCGTCGTAGGCCTTGAGCTGTTCGCCACCGTCCAGGTCGACCTTGCGCACCAGCCGCGCACGCTCGTCGTGGACGTAAACTTCTTCGCTGCCATCGATGTTGTGGACGGTGACGCTACCGGCGTCATCCCAGACGTAGCGCGCGTCCATCTGCGCAAACGAGGCCCAGTGGCGGATGCAGCGTGCCGCCTTGCCGGAGCGCTCCCACTCCCAGAAAAAACTCGCCCCGCCGGCCAGTTGCCGCTGGAGGATGACGTGCTGGTCGTCGTAGTCGTAGCGCTCGCTTTCGTCGGCGGCGTTGGTCGCTTCGATAAGCTGTGCGCGTTCGTCGTAGGTGTAACTGACCAATGTTTGCTCGGTCTGCCAGGACGCTTCGAGGGTCTGCGTCGGGGCAAATACCTGATAGTCGACGGCGACCAGATGATTGCGTTCATAACGCAACAGCAAGGCGCGACCGGCACCGTTGTCGAGGCGCTGAATGCGCGCCTGGCGGTCGCGGGTGATGCGCAAGCGGTTGGCGTAGGCGTCACTGATCGCCGTGAGTTGGCCGTGGTGAAAATGGTAAAAGCGCGTGTCGTCGCCGGCCTGGGCGAGGATCAGTTCTTGCGGTTCAGTACCGAGGTAAATCGCCGCACGCGACAGGCTGTTGTGGATGGCCGGACGCTCGCTGCTCGGCAGTGGGAAAGCGCTGCGACGGTTTTCGTGGTCAATCCAGATGACGCTGTCGCCATCGATTTCCAGTCGATGGGATAAGGAATGACTCCAGCCGAAACCGAGGCCGCTATCGAGCTCGGCAGCGCTGGTGCGGTAGAGCCGGGTGAAGTCGAACGGCAGGAGGCCGTCCAGCGTACCGTCAGTGAGGGTCAGCAGTTCTTCGCCGGTGACCATCGACACCGGGCATTTGTTGGTGGCGGTGTTGGCAGCGGAATCGGCACTGTCGCCGTTGGGGTTGGTGGCTTGTTTTGAGGCGTCGTCGTGGAGTTCGTTTTGCTTGAGGGTGGTGTTGCGTTTGGGCTCCCAGCGCAGCTGCATCCGGCCCTTTTTCAGGCCGGCCGCGCCGCCGCGGGCGGCGACGGTTTTGTAGTGGTCGACGTACTTCATGAAGCGGTTGAGGATGTTGAAGGTGGCCTCGACAAAACGTATCGCGAGACCGGACAGAACCTTTCCGTAATGAAGTCCGCGGGAGGTTAAATAGGCTTTGGCGACGGGTATTCCGACTCGCGTGGACACCAGCGCAGAAGCGATCAACAGGTCGATCAGTAATGAGGCAATCACATGGCTGGTGATCTTTGTCGATTCACCCGCAACCACACTCGGCGGCAGCATCTCCAACCACAAGCTGGCTGTGCGCAGCAGCAAACACAGCGCCGCTTCGTCGCTGGCCAGCAACTGAACCTTCTCCATCGTGGCCGGAAATTGTTCAGCCAGTTCGACCAAGTGATCGGCACCACTGCCCAACCGCTCAGCGAACTTGCGAGGATCCTTAAGAATGTCCGACAGCAGGCTGATGCTGTCCCACACCCCGACCACCGCCGCCCAACTCCCGGCGAGCATGCCGTTGCCCGCCGCAGCAAAAGCCGATTGCGACCACTGCGGTTTGAACCCTTGCCACTCGCTGCGCAGCCACCCGTCCAGCTCTTTGCTCAGGCCGTCATAGGAGGCAAAAAGCTCATCAATTTGCTCAGGCGTGACCTCGCTCTGAACATGCACGCGGTAGAACTTGCCGGGTATCCCTTCGAACTGCCCTTTACCGTTTTCATCGAGCTTGACCGATTTAATCTCGCCGCCATCCTTGGCAATCACATCCACCGAAATATTCCCCAACGGGATGTCATAAACCGACTCGAACTTGCTCTCGATCTGCAGAATGCCGCCTGCCGGACACTGCGCCACACTGGACAGAAAATCCGCATCGCCACTGCTCACCGCCGTCGTGGTATTGCCCAGTTTGATCAGCCGTTCCATACCCATCAGCGCAGGCATATCCACGGCGTGACTGGCCGTGTCCGCCGTTCGGTTAAACCAGCGCTTGAGCTGCTCGCGGTATAGCGAAAGCGTGTCTGGAAAACTGTCGAGTTCCTGCTCGATGCGGGCGATGTGCGGGTGAACAATCGGGTCAATCATGGGCAATCCCTCGCGCAGAAAATGGGCGCGCGAGACTTTGCCGGGGATCAAACCGGAAAGAAGTCAGGGAAGTAGGCAATGGCCGTAGGGCAAATCTCTAATTCGCCCTCACAAAACGCCAGACAGGCACAAACAAAAACGTGGCGTGAGTTCGCCCTCACGCCACGTTCATTTATCAAACAATTTTTTGGGAGTTACTGTGTAGGACCGCGAGACGCCAGCTCTTTCAATTTGAGCTCGGCCAATGGATGCCCGGCCTTGGCGGCCATGCCCCACCAGCGCGCGGCTTCAAGTGGGTCCGGCGCCTTGCTCGGCGTGCCGGCCAGGCTGATCACACCGACCTGGTAGGCGGCCTTGCCGTCACCCGCCAACGCCGCCAGGCGCAGCAGTCGAACGCCCTCTTCACGAGCACCCAGCCCGACACCGCGAAAGGTCAAAATGTGGCCATAGAAGCTCTGAGCGCCAACGTCACCCAGGTTCGCCATGCGTGCGAACTGGCCTTCCAGCCAGTGCCAGCCCCGCGGCTGGCGCACAAACCATGACCAATGAAACAAACGGCGAGCCAGCCAGTAACCAGCCCGCGCCTTGAGCTTTAAAAACACTCAGGCCTCTGCCGATTCGGGGTATTCGTATTCGAACACTCGCACCACTTCCGATGCATGCCAGGACGCGGCGGCGACACCGTCAGACGGTCCGGAAAAACGCCCCAGACGCTCGACACATTCGAAGAAGCCGGTGCGCGGCAGACGGCTGGCACCCTGGCTGATTACCAGCGAACTGCGCAACGGCTGTTCGGCCCTGGCATCCAGTGCGGCCAGATGTTCAAGGGCTGCCGTCAGGGTTTGCATGGCCGGCGTGGGCAATTGCAAACGCTCCAGCAACGCTCGATACGTCAAGAGATGGCGCTGACGTCGCGCCTGATCCAGCTCCCCAAGCAATCCGTCCCAATGTTGACGACTGATGCGTACGCTCACGATTCATCCCTCCACCCTGGCACCGTCAATTCCCAGGCCAGGCTGCGGCGAATCGCAGCGTCGGGTTGACGCTCGCCACTTTCGATCAAGGCCAGATAAGACGGGCTGATGCCTACCGTGCGGGCCAACGCTTCAATGGCGATGCCCTTCCCTTCGCGCAAACTGCGTAGTTGATCCAGACCGGGAAGAATCGGTTCTGGTGTTGCCACGTGAGGCACTGGCGCTTCGCGTGGCGGTTGCTCGTTGATGCCTGCTGCTTTCAGTAGAGCCTGATATTGAGCCCACGGTAAAACTGCATACTCGGGCTCGCCTTCGCGTGTGATTATCTGAATATCCATGACTTCCCCGTAGGACAACGACACTTAGCGAGTCGGCACTTTTCCCTAGAAGTGTAATCCTAACAGCGGCCAAGGTCGCGCGGGGGTATGAATAAAGGGGGATTCTCAATCAGTTCAGTGTTTTCTCGGGCCCTGAAGCTGAAGTTTTTCCGGGGTGTCAGGCAGACGCTCGACCACCGCCAGCTTTTCCGGCACCTGACGTTTGCGCCAGAGGCGGAAGGCGTTGAGTTCGTCGTCGAGCACTTTCATCAGCCAGGCCAGCACTGCGATGTCATCGAGCATGCCGAACACGGGAAGGAAATCCGGAATGGCATCCACCGGACTGAGGAAATACATCAGGCCTGCGACCACCGAGATCAGCGCCTTCGGGCTGATGGCACGGTACTCCCCACGCCAGTAGGCCAGGCACAGTGCCTGCAACAAGCGCAAATCGTCTTTGACCTTGCCCAGGCGATTACCCTGGCTGGCACCTTTGCTGGCGACAGCGAACAGCAGCGTCGGCAAACGCCCGCGTGCGAGCAGGCGCCCGGCGAGTGGCAAGAATCGAGCGAAACTCCAGGGTGCTTTCATCATTCCTCCCACTGAAATGTTATCCACACAAATTGTGGATAACCTTGTGAACAGAGCTGCATTTCACGGCTGAAACCCCCGTTTCATAAGGGTCTCGCTCAGATCGGGCGTTTTTTACTCACATAAAAAAACCCAAGATTTCATTGACTTGGAGCGCCGGCACCGCTAGCACGGGCCTCTTCAATGGCTATGACTCCAGCGTACAGCAACCGTTCGCTTTGTTTACCTTCGCTAAACGCCAGATGCAACAACGCCCCGCATTAAGCGAGGCGTTGTTGTCAAAGCAGACGCAGATTACTTGGCGGCGTCTTCTTTGGCTGGATCTTTGATCGCCAGCAGTTCCAGGTCAAACACCAGCACCGAGTTGGCTGGAATTGCCGGGCTTGGGCTTTGGGCGCCGTAAGCCAGTTCGCTAGGGATGTACAGTTTGTACTTCTCGCCAACGTGCATCAGTTGCAGGCCTTCGACCCAACCCGGGATCACACCGCTGACCGGCAGATCGATCGGGCTACCGCGCTCGACGGAGCTGTCGAAAACGGTGCCGTTGGTCAGCTTGCCGGTGTAGTGAACGGTCACTACATCAGTCGGCTTAGGCTGTGCGCCATCGGCTTTCTTTTCCACTTCGTATTGCAAGCCCGAAGCGGTGGTCACTACGCCGGCCTTCTTGGCGTTTTCTTCGAGGAACTTCTTGCCGGCAGCGGCCGACTCTTCGCTCATCTTGGCCATACGCTCTTCAGCACGCTTTTGCAGCGCGGCGAAGGCTTCGACCAGCTCCTCGTCTTTGAGTTTCTGCTCTTTCTTGCCGACGGCATCTTCGATGCCCTGGGCTACGGCCTTGGAATCCAGGTCATCCATGCCTTCCTGAGCCAGGCTTTTGCCCATGTTCAGGCCAATGCCGTAGGAAGCTTTTTGCGCCGGAGTTTTCAGCTCTACGCTGGTCTGCGAATCACAACCCGCGAGTACCAGGCTAACCAGGGCTACCGCCGCCGCCAACCGATGCTGTTTCATGCTATTTCCTTGTTCATGCGCCTAAAGGGCAATCGAGTAAAGCCGCGAGCTTATCAGGCGGCCACGACCAATGGCTACCGGCATGAGAGCGGGAAACTTCTGATAAGTTCAGGTGTTTTAACCCATTTGAGCAATGGGATGATGAAGCTTCTGTCATCTGACTCCTACAGACACTGATCCCGGATCCCATAACATGGCGTAATGGCCACTTGCCGCACCTCAGACACTGAGGCATAAGAGAGCTACAACTCGACAAGGAAGTTCATCTTGCGCCTCTTATCTCGCCTCTTAATGCTGGTCGCTGTATTGCTGGGTCTTGGCCTGACCGTAGCGTTGTACTACGTCGCCAACCCCAAGTTACCGAGCTGGTCGCCCGCTCAACAGGTGCATTACCTGGAGCAATGGAGCGCAGAGGACCGCCAGACTTACTATTTCACCCCTCAAGGCACTCAGGTCAAAGGCTTGCACTATGACTGGTTCAACGCCCTCGAGCTGCCCTTCTCGCAGCAACGATTCGCTTCGCCGGACTACCTCGCACGCTTTGGTTTCCTGATCGACCCTGGCCTGAAAGCCACACCCGACAACCCCGGCAATCTGCCCGTCGGGTTTGCCCGTCACAAAAACCCCGGCAGTCAGGACGAGTTTCTCGACATCACGTGCGCGGCCTGCCATACGGGCGAATTGCGCTTCAAAGGCCAGGCGATTCGCATTGACGGTGGCTCGGCACAGCATGTGTTGCCTTCCAGTGTGCCTACATTGAAAGGGGGCAGTTTCGGACAAGCGCTGGTCGCCAGTCTGACCTCGACTTACCTCAACCCCTGGAAATTCGAGCGCTTCGCCCGCAACGTGCTGGGCGAGGACTACGACGCCCGACATCAACAGCTGCGCAATGACTTCAGGGCGTCTCTCCTGACCTTCGTCAAAGTTGCCTGGAACGACACCCACCGTGGGCTCTACCCCACCGAGGAAGGACCGGGCCGCACCGACGCCTTCGGGCGCATCGCCAATGCGGCCTTCGGCGATGCGATTTCCGCCGACAACTACCGCGTGGCTAACGCCCCGGTGGACTACCCGCAGCTGTGGGACATGTGGACGTTCAATTGGGTGCAATGGAACGGTTCGGCGCAACAACCCATGGCCCGCAACATCGGCGAATCGTTGGGCGTGGGCGCCACCCTGAGCTTCTTCGATGCCAGCGGCCAGCCGCTTAAAGGCGATGAGCGCTACCCGTCGAGTGTCCGACTGCGCGACCTGCACCAGATCGAACAAACCCTGCAACGACTCAAACCACCGGCCTGGCCTGAAGCATTGCTCGGTGCTGTCGACAAGCCCCTGGCCGCCAAGGGTCGCGAGTTGTTCAGTGAAAATTGCGCCGGTTGCCATATACCGCGCTCGGTCGAAAGTGACGGACGCTGGGTGCAGCATCTGAAAATGCTGCCGGTGGATGTCATTGGCACAGACCCGGGGGCCGCCAACAACATTGCCGACCATCGTTTTGACTTGAGCGCCTTGCAATGGGATGTGACTGAGCTGAAACAACTGGACGTTCACCTACAGCCGACACCCACTGAACCGCTGGACTTGAGCAAGCTGTCGTCGGCCAAAGGGTTGGCCTACATCACCGCTTTCGTTGGCAACCGCGCCTACCGCGACGCGAAAATTCCCACGGAGGAACAACCTGCCATGAATGGTTTCGGCCTGCCGATTGGTGTGCGGGAATTGCGCGCCTACAAGGCACGACCGTTGGCGGGTGTCTGGGCGACGGCGCCCTTTCTGCACAACGGCTCAGTACCGAGCATTTATCAATTGCTCTCGCCTCAGGATGAACGCGCCACCACCTTCTATAAAGGTACGTTCGAGTACGACCCCCAACACCTTGGTTATCGCACCGAGGCCTTTACCGATGGCTTTGTGTTCGACACACGCATCACCGGCAATCACAACAGCGGCCACGAGTTCCGTGCCGGCCAGCGCGGCAATGGCGTGATTGGTCGTCTGCTGCTGCCAGAGGAACGCTGGGCGCTGCTGGAATACCTGAAAGTATTGGGCGGCCCGCTGGAGACACAATTGCCATGAGCACACTTTGGATGCGCTTGGGCGCTTTTCTCGGCAAAACCCTTCTGTGGCTGCTGGGTCTTGGCGTGCTCGCCTGGGCGCTGGCCACGGCGTGGTTTGCCTGGCAGCACAGTGGCCCGGTTTCGGCAGATGAATTGATTCCGGAAGGCGAAGCCGCGATGACCCAGGACGTGATTCAGACGGCCGTGCGCATTGTCGATCAACACCGCGAGCCCACCCGCTACCTGCGCGACGCCCATGCCAAGGCCCATGGCTGCGTGAAAGCCGAAGTTCAGGTGTTGCCGGACCTGGCTGGAGAGATGCGCCAAGGTGTGTTCAGCGAGCCCGGCAAAACCTGGCAAGCGACGATGCGCTTGTCCAACGGCAATGCGTATCCGCAGTTCGACAGTATTCGCGATGCCCGGGGCATGGCGATCAAATTGCTTGATGTGCCTGGTAAACAGCTGCTCGCCGACCAACAGCGTCGCGCCGAACAGGACTTCGTGATGTTCAGTCACCCGAATTTTTTCGTCAGCGATGTCGCCGAGTATCGTCAGAATGTGGCGGCTCAGGCTGACGGCAAGAAGCTGATGGCGTTTTTTCCGGGGTGGGACCCGCGCAGTTGGCAGGTTCGCCATCTGTTTATCGCGTTGGCGACCTTGTCGCCTGCTCCGGAAAGTCCAACCCGGACCACCTACTTTTCGGTGTCGCCCTACAAGTTTGGTGAAGCCAATGCCAAGTTCCGGGTGATACCGGACCCGGATAGCTGCCCGGCCTACACCCTGCCCGCGCAAAACCAGAAATTGCCGAACTTTCTGCGCAACGCGCTGAACCAGCAATTATCTACGGATCGGGTGCCGGCCTGTTTCGTCTTGCAGATTCAGCGCCAGGACCCAAGCCACTACATGCCCATCGAAGACACCAGCATCGAATGGAGTGAAAACGAGGCGCCGTTCCAGACCGTGGCGCGGATCAAAGTCCCCGCGCAGGACTTCGACACGCCAGCGCTGAACCTGCAATGCGACAACCAGTCGTTCAATCCGTGGTTTGGCCTGGAGGCTCATCGGCCGATTGGCGGCATCAACCGTCTGCGTAAGGCGGTGTATGAAGCCGTGAGCGACTACCGGCACAGTCGCAACGCTGAGCAATAAGCCGATAGAAACGAAAAAGCGACCCGGACAGGTCGCTTTTTTTGTGGAGGCCCGGCAATTGCCAAACCCCGGACAGCAAAAAGCCCGCATTAAGCGGGCTTTCTGTGTGGTGACCTGGCGTTCAGTGTTCCAGGTTACCGAATATGGCGCAGCGGACGGGACTCGAACCCGCGACCCCCGGCGTGACAGGCCGGTATTCTAACCGACTGAACTACCGCTGCGCGTAGCGTTGAAAGTGGTGGGTGATGACGGGATCGAACCGCCGACATTCTGCTTGTAAGGCAGACGCTCTCCCAGCTGAGCTAATCACCCTTTACCTTCGTTGCGGGGCACATTATGCCACAGGTTTTCGTAAAGTGTTGATTTAATTGAATAATTTTTCAAATAAATCTAAAAACCAGTGAAACGACGCAACCCACAGGAACAACATGCAAACTTCAGACAGAAAAAAACCCGCGTTAGCGGGCTTTTCCGTGGTGACCTGGCGTTCAGCGTTCCAGGTTACCGAATATGGCGCAGCGGACGGGACTCGAACCCGCGACCCCCGGCGTGACAGGCCGGTATTCTAACCGACTGAACTACCGCTGCGCGTAACACTGAATGCGAATGGTGGGTGATGACGGGATCGAACCGCCGACATTCTGCTTGTAAGGCAGACGCTCTCCCAGCTGAGCTAATCACCCTTCACGTTCGGTGTGGCGCGCATTCTACGGAGCGACCTCACCTCTGGCAAGCACTTTTTTAAATAATTTTCTCAGGCCTTCCAAAGGCTTAGCGAAGGGTTGGCCTATGGCGCCGCTAAGAGAATAATGCCCACCTTTGTATATAAGGAGAGACTTACCCCATGTGGTTCAAAAACCTGCTTATCTATCGCCTGACCCAAGATCTGCCTGTTGATGCCGAGGCGTTGGAAACTGCACTGGCCACCAAACTGGCGCGTCCATGTGCAAGCCAGGAGTTGACCACCTACGGTTTCGTCGCGCCATTCGGTAAAGGCGAAGATGCGCCGCTGGTTCACGTCAGCGGCGACTTCCTGCTGGTCTCGGCGCGTAAAGAAGAACGCATTTTGCCGGGCAGCGTCGTGCGCGACGCTGTGAAGGAAAAGGTCGACGAGATCGAAGCCGAGCAAATGCGCAAGGTCTACAAAAAAGAACGCGACCAGATCAAGGATGAAATCATCCAGGCTTTCCTGCCTCGTGCCTTTATTCGCCGCTCCTCGACGTTCGCCGCCATTGCACCGAAGCAGGGCCTGATCCTCGTCAACTCGGCCAGTCCGAAACGTGCCGAAGACCTGCTGTCCACCCTGCGCGAAGTGATCGGCACCCTGCCAGTACGTCCACTGACCGTAAAAATGTCGCCGACCGCCACCATGACCGAATGGGTCACCACGCAGAAAGCGGCGGACGATTTCTTCGTGCTGGACGAATGCGAGCTGCGTGATACCCACGAAGACGGCGGCATCGTGCGCTGCAAGCGTCAAGACCTGACCAGCGAAGAAATCCAGCTGCACCTGAGCACCGGCAAAGTGGTCACTCAGTTGTCGCTGGCCTGGCAGGACAAACTGTCTTTCGTGCTCGACGACAAGATGGTGGTCAAGCGCCTGAAGTTCGAAGACCTGCTGCAAGACCAGGCCGAACAGGACGGCGGCGAAGAGGCCCTGGGTCAACTGGACGCCAGTTTCACGTTGATGATGCTGACTTTCGGTGACTTCCTGCCGGCACTGGTAGAAGCGCTGGGCGGCGAAGAGACGCCGCAGGGGATCTGATAACAACCGGTTTCTACTAACGAAACCGAACTAATTGTGGGAGCCGGGCTTGCCCGCGATGGCGATCAGTCAGCTATCAATCGGCTGACTGATACACCGCTATCGCGGGCAAGCCCGGCTCCCACAATGATTGAATTCCACCCTGGGATTGCTACTGAATAATAAGGATCAAGCCATGCGCGCACTGGCTGCATTGAGTCGTTTTGTCGGCAACACTTTTGCTTACTGGGTACTGATTTTTGCAGTCGTGGCGTTCCTGCAACCGGCCTGGTTCATCGGCCTCAAAGGCGCGATCGTGCCGCTGCTGGGGTTGGTGATGTTCGGCATGGGCCTGACCCTCAAACTTGAAGACTTCGCCGAAGTCGCCCGCCATCCGTGGCGCGTGGCCTTGGGCGTGGTTGCCCATTTCGTGATCATGCCCGGTGTGGCGTGGTTGCTCTGCCAGGCGTTCCACCTGCCACCGGAAATCGCCGTCGGCGTTATCCTGGTCGGTTGCTGCCCAAGCGGTACCTCGTCGAACGTGATGACCTGGCTGGCGCGCGGCGATCTGGCGCTGTCAGTGGCCATCGCCGCCGTCACCACCCTCCTCGCCCCACTGCTGACCCCGACACTGATCTGGCTGCTGGCGTCGGCCTGGTTGCCGGTGTCCTTCATGGAGCTGTTCTGGTCGATTCTGCAAGTGGTGCTGTTGCCGATCATTCTTGGCGTGGTGGCTCAACGCGTGCTCGGCGCCAAGGTGCGTCATGCCGAGGAAGTCTTGCCGCTGATTTCGGTGGTGAGCATCGTGATCATCGTCACCGCCGTGGTGGCCGCCAGCCAGGCGAAGATCGCCGAGTCCGGCCTGCTGATCATGGCGGTGGTGATGCTGCACAACAGCTTCGGGTATCTGCTGGGTTACTTCACCGGGCGCCTGTTCAAGCTACCACTGGCGCAACGCAAATCCCTCGCGCTGGAAGTCGGCATGCAAAACTCCGGTTTGGGCGCTGCGTTGGCCAGTGCCCACTTCTCCCCGCTGGCGGCGGTGCCGAGCGCTTTGTTCAGCGTGTGGCACAACATTTCCGGGGCGCTGCTCTCAACGTATTTCCGTCGCATGAGCGAGAAAGAAGATCGAAAACTGGCGGCACGGCCCGTCGCCGACTGAGCCACAACTTGATCCCCGGATTAATGATTGGCACTCTATGGCGCATTGCGAGGACGACCTCGCGGCTCGATCGAGTCATTAATCTGGGGACGACCCCGTCAATCGATGGAGGTCTTTCATGTCCTGGATCATCCTGTTTTTCGCCGGCCTGTTCGAAGTCGGCTGGGCCGTCGGCCTGAAGTACACCGACGGTTTCAGCCGTCCCCTGCCCACCGCTTTGACCGTTGCAGCCATGGCCATCAGCCTTGGTTTGCTGGGCCTTGCCATGAAGGAATTGCCGCTGGGTACGGCCTATGCGATCTGGACGGGCGTGGGTGCCGTGGGCACGGTGATCGCGGGGATCATTCTGTTTGGTGAGTCGATGGCGTTGTTTCGGCTGGCCAGTGTGGCGTTGATCATTGCCGGGTTGATCGGCCTAAAGGTTAGCGCTTAGGCCACTGACGCCATCGCGGGCAAGCCCGGCTCCTACAGGGTCCTTGGAGCGCCTAAAATCTGTGGCACAACACAAAACCTGTGGGAGCCGGGCTTGCCCGCGATGAGTCCGGTACATTCACCCACTATCTAACGGTGCCGCGCAACTCGCCGACCATCGCCTGCAACGCCGCCGGCTGCGCCGCCTCAACGGCCACCGCCGGCCCCGCCACCAACGTCACCCGCGACCACAACCGGTGAAACACGCCTTTGCCCGGATCACGGCTGAAGAAACTCCCCCACAAGCCCTGCAACGCCAGCGGAATCACCGGCACCGGTGTCTCTTCGAGAATCCGCGCCAACCCGCCCTTGAATTCGTTGATCTCCCCATCCGCAGTCAATTTGCCTTCCGGGAAGATGCACACCAACTCGCCATCCTTCAGATACTGCGCTATCCGCTTGAAGGCTCTTTCGTAGATTTGAATGTCTTCCTGACGACCCGCTATGGGAATTGTCCCGGCCGTGCGGAAGATAAAGTTCAGCACCGGCAAGTTGTAGATTTTGTAATACATCACAAAGCGAATCGGCCGACGCACTGCGCCGCCAATCAGAAGTGCATCGACAAAGGACACGTGATTGCACACCAGCAACGCCGCGCCCTCATCGGGAATCAGATCAAGATTGCGATGCTCCACGCGGTACATGGAGTGACTGAGCAACCAGATCATGAAACGCATGCTGAATTCAGGGACGATTTTGAAGATGTAGGCGTTGACGCCGATGTTCAGCAGCGACACCACCAGGAACAGCTGCGGAATCGACAGTTTGACCATGCTCAACAACACGATCGAGACAATCGCCGACACCACCATAAACAGCGCGTTGAGAATGTTGTTGGCGGCAATCACTCGTGCCCGTTCATTCTCGGCGGTGCGCGACTGGATCAGCGCATACAGCGGCACGATGTAGAAACCGCCAAAGATCCCCAGACCCAGGATGTCGATCAGCACCAGCCAGGTGTGGCCAAACCCGAGGATTTCGACCCAGCCATGGCCCGTCACGCTGTCCGCAATTCCACCGGAATGCCACCACAGCAGCAGGCCAAACACGGTCAGGCCAAACGAGCCGAACGGCACCAGGCCTATCTCGACTTTGCGCCCGGAGAGCTTTTCGCACAGCATCGAGCCGAGCGCGATACCGACCGAAAACACCGTCAGAATCAGGGTCACCACGGTTTCGTCGCCGTGCATCCATTCCTTGGCATAGGCCGGAATTTGCGTCAGATAAATCGCCCCGACAAACCAGAACCACGAGTTGCCGACGATCGAACGCGACACTGCCGGGGTCTGCCCCAGGCCCAGTTTCAAGGTGGCCCAGGATTGACTGAAGATGTTCCAGTTCAGGCGCATTTGCGGTGAAGCCGCCGCCGCCCGTGGAATGCTGCGACTGGCCAGGTAACCGAGCACCGCAACGCCAATGATCGCGCTGGAGACGATCGGCGCGTAGTGACTGGACGACATCATGATGCCGGCGCCGATGGTCCCGGCGAGAATGGCCAGGAAGGTCCCCATTTCCACCAGCCCGTTACCGCCGACCAGTTCTTCTTCGCGCAGGGCCTGGGGCAAGATCGAGTATTTCACCGGCCCGAACAGCGCCGAGTGGGTGCCCATGGCAAACAGCGCGACCAGCATCAATGACAGATGATCGAAGAGAAAACCGACTGCACCGACCGCCATGATGACGATTTCGCCGAGCTTGATCAGACGGATCAAACGGTCCTTGGCGAACTTCTCGCCGAACTGCCCGGCCAGCGCCGAAAACAGAAAAAACGGAAGGATGAACAACAGCGCACAGAGGTTGACGTAGATCGAGCGGTCACCGTCGATGGTCAGTTTGTACAAAA
This sequence comes from Pseudomonas sp. B21-040, assembly GCF_024748695.1. NCBI lineage: Bacteria > Pseudomonadati > Pseudomonadota > Gammaproteobacteria > Pseudomonadales > Pseudomonadaceae > Pseudomonas > Pseudomonas sp. B21-040. The sequence continues at coordinate 1,833,083 of NZ_CP087176.1, read as the reverse complement.
TGGCCAGGATCAACGACTGCTTGAAGATATTGTCGTTGAACGCCCCGAGGGACTGCGTCACGAAAAACGGCAGGAAACGCCGGGTGCGGAGCAAGGTGAACTGTGAGGGGTGACTCATCTTCCATGTGTCCCTGATGTTAGGTAGCGAGTGGCGTGGATACGGTTATTGGAATGTCGAACGTCGATCCAGGCCACACATTACCTAATCTTTGCAGGTTATTTCTTTAATCCTGCAATGCATGGCGAGACAAACAGCTCACCGCGCCAGGCGCCTTTCAGCGTGCGTTGGGCAACGATCATCCACATCACCACCAGCAGGGCCACCAGCACGCAGCCAAAGACACTGAAGAACGTCAGGTTCAAGGTGCTGGCCAGTTTCAACGTCGTCAGCGAGTAAACACCCAACGGGAAAGTAAACCCCCACCAGCCGAGGTTGAACGGAATGCCGTCGCGCAGGTAGCGCACGGTGATCAGCACCGCGATCAGCATCCACCACAAGCCAAGCCCCCACAGCGTGATCCCGGCCACCAGCCCCAGGCCGGCGGCGACTTCCCCTATGCCCGGCAGACCGTTGGCGGCGAAGATTGCCGGTGCGTCGGCCCCCAGCAGCAACATGCCCAGTGCCCCGGTACCAATCGGGCCCAGCGCCAGCCAGCTCGAAGCAGCCATGTTTTCGTGGGGCAGTTTATGCAGCGCCATGCGCAACAACAGGATCGTCAGAATGCTGAACGCGACCGGCAAGGAAAAGGCCCACAGCACGTAGCTCGTCACCAGCACCACCAGTTGCGAATGAGCGTCCGCCAAGTGCGGCGCCAGCAAACCACCGCTGGCCGCAGCGACTTCTGCGGCCACCACCGGCAACAGCCAAACGGCGGTCATCTGGTCGATGCTGTGTTCCTGACGAGTGAACATCATGTAAGGAATCAGTACGCCGCACGCGAGCGACATCGCCACATCCAGCCACCAGAGCATTTCGGCGACATGAATCACACCGTCGCCCCAGCGCGGCAGGCCAAACACCAGGAAGCCATTGATGATGGTCGCGAGGCCCATCGGGATGGTGCCGAAAAACATCGACACGGTGGAGTGGCCGAAAATGCGCCGGGCTTCGTCGAAGAACAGTACCCAGCGGGCCGCGTACATGACGCTGAACAACACGAACAACAAAATATTGAACAGCCACAGGCCTTCGGCGAGCGCGCGCAAGCCGGGTATGGCGACGGGCAATTGCGCCAGCGCCAACGCGAGCACGCCGGTGCCCATGGTCGCGGCAAACCAGTTGGGTGTGAACTGACGGATGACTTCACGCGGGTGCTGCAAATGGCTTAAGGGTTTGAAACCGGTTTTGACGCTATTGGGGCATGTCATGGCGAACTCCTGTCCTCTGATGAGGTAGAGCCCATGGTAGAACCGAATAGAATATCTATATAACGGGTAATATCTCTAACTGTTATCTGTTTTGCAGATATAGAGTCAAATACTGCCTTCTGATTCGATCACCAATATCCGTGCCGCGCCCTGCGGATGGGCCACATGCTCGGTGCCGACGGACGCATAAAAAATGTCGCCGACGTCGAGCAGCGCTGCCTTCTCGATGCCCTCTTCGCGGTAACGCATCTGCACCTGCCCATCCAGCACCACGAACACTTCCTGGCCATCGTTGACGTGCCATTTATAAGGCTGATCGGTCCAGTGCAAACGCGTGGTGATGCCGTTCATGTTGGCGATGTCCAGCGCCCCCCAAGCACGGTCAGCGGTGAAGGATTTGCTGCGGATGATTTTCATCGGGGCGGTCCGTCGAATGAGTGGCGAGGCCTAGGCTAACGATCAACGCACATCAGCGCCACAGACTTTCAATGAGCGCTGAAGCATCAAGGCCAGTAACGCGCCAACGGACAACACAATCAAAATCAGGCCATACCCATCGGTTGTTGCGACCAACCCGAAGGCTCGGATCAGATTCCCCGCCAGCAACGATGGCAAACAGAACGCCAGGTAACTGAGCACATAAAACGCCGACATCAACCCTGCGCGCTCATGGGGTAAAGCCAACGGCACCAGACTGCGCACGGCCCCCAGAAAACCGGCACCGAAGCCACATCCAGCGACAAGCGTACCCAGGAAAAACAGCGACAGGCTGGCGCTGTGCACGCCCAGTAACACCAGGACAATGCCCATCGGCAGCAGACTCGCCCCCAACCGTAGCGCCAGGGCGGCAGGTCGATTGCGCAGGGTGAAAATCATCAATGCCCCGGTGAGTGTCAGCGCGGCAACGGTCGAGCCGGCAATCAGGTTCGAGGTGGAACCGGTGGCCGCGCGTACCAACGAAGGCGCCAGGGACGCATAAAAACCACCGAGCGCCCACGTCGCGGTGTTGAGCGGCAACACCCGCCACAAGGTGGGGCGCGCCTGAACCGGCACATGCAGGGTCGGTCGCAATGACGCCCATGCCCCGGCCTGTCGCGAGACACTTTCCGGTAAACGCCAGCTGTACAACGCCTGCAACGCAAACAGAACCAGCAGCAGCCAGTAGGTCAAGTGCAGCGGCGCCGGGGCAAATTCTGCCAGTAAGCCGCAGCCCATACCGCCGAGGGCCATGCCGATCAACGGCGCAACGCTATTGATCAACGGCCCTTGCTGGCGGTCAGTGTCCAGCAGCGTGGCACTGAGCACCGCGGTTGCCATGCCGGTGGCAAACCCTTGCAGCACCCGCGCGCTGATCAGCCACGTGACGCTGTCAGCGTAGATAAACAGCAACATCGCCAGAGCATTCAGCACGACAGCGGTGAAAATCACCGGTTTGCGCCCGAGGTAATCCGACAGCGACCCGACCGTCAGCAGCGCGGCCAGCAGGCTCAAGGCATAGACGCCGAAAATCAGGGTCAGGGTGGCCGCCGAAAAATGCATCTGCTCCTGGTACAAGCGATACAACGGCGTCGGCGCCGTGGAAGCCGCCAGAAAACTGAGTAAAGTGATCGCCAGGAACCACAGGCTGGCACGGTTTGAATGGGAACTGGACATCAGCACACTCCGCAAAAGCTAATTTTTTGCTTTGCGGAGTGTGCTACCGACCAAGGCTTAAAGCAAATTCTTTGTGTTAAGGTCCGCTGCATGGCTTTTACCACCGATGCCCAGCTAGTCAGCGGGTTGCGGCGAGAACAGGAAACACGCAATGACAGGCCCCACTTTACGTCCCGGCGGCCGAAGCGCCCGGGTGCAGGAATCAATTCACAAAGCCGTGCACGCACTGCTCGAAGAGCAGGACCGCGCCAGCGTGACCGTGCCGCAAATCGCAGCGCGCGCAGGGGTTACGCCGTCCACCATCTATCGACGCTGGGGGGATTTGTCAGCGCTGCTGGCGGACGTCGCGCTCGCCCGAATGCAACCGGAAACCGAGTCGGCCAATACCGGCAGCCTCTCGGGTGATGTGCAGGCCTGGGCGGAACAGTATCTGGACGAGATGAGCTCCGAACCCGGTCGCAACATGCTGCGCGACGTGCAATCAAGCCTCAAACCCAGTTATTGCGCGACGATCATTGGCGGACAGTTACAGCTGATTCTGGATCGCTACCCGAATGAGCCCAAACCGGATGTCGATCGGCTGATCAACATGGTGGCGGCGCCCATTGTGTTTCGTATCCTGTTTGCGCAGGCGCCGCTGGAGGTTGAGGAGCTGCATCGGTTGATCGCGATTGCGTTGAACCAGTAAGGGCTTGCTCGCAAAGGGACCCGAAAATACACCCTTGATCCCCCTGCGCCCCCGCGCCAAGTCTCGACCTTGGTCGACACTGACTAACCGGGGCGGTCGTGCGAGACTGTCTGACCGGGCGGGAGTCCCGGCTGTCTTTTGTCTGGAGTTCCCATGTCGCTGTCCAGCGGGCTGATCGCCGCCGTCGCCCTGGCCTATATGGCCATCATGTTCGCCATCGCCTTTTACGGTGACCGTCGCAGCACACCGTTGCCGCCGCGAGTGCGCGCTTGGGTGTACAGCCTGTCGCTGGCCGTTTATTGCACCAGTTGGACCTTCTTTGGCGCCGTGGGCCAGGCGGCGGAACAGCTCTGGTCGTTCCTGCCGATTTACCTCGGGCCGATCCTGCTGTTAGTGGGCGCGCCCTGGGTCCTGCAAAAAATGGTGATGATCAGCAAGCAGGAAAACATCACCTCCATCGCCGACTTTATCGCCGCCCGTTACGGCAAATCTCAGTCGTTGGCGGTGGTGGTGGCGCTGATTTGCCTGGTGGGCGTGCTGCCCTACATCGCGCTGCAGCTCAAGGGCATCGTGCTTGGCGTGAACCTGCTGATTGGCGCGGGCGCCGACGCCATGGGGGTTCGCGCTCAGGACACGGCGCTGATTGTGTCGCTGGTGCTGGCGCTGTTCACCATTGTCTTCGGTACCCGCAACCTCGATGCCACGGAACACCACCGTGGCATGGTGCTGGCGATTGCATTTGAATCACTGGTCAAGCTGTTCGCCTTTCTTGCCGTCGGCGCTTTTGTCACGTTTGGTCTGTACGACGGTTTCGACGATCTGTTCAACCAGGCCATGCTCGCACCGCGCCTGGAGCAATACTGGAAGGAAACCGTCAATTGGCCCTCGATGGTGGTGCAGACCGGCGTGGCGATGATGGCGATCATCTGCCTGCCCCGGCAGTTCCATGTGACGGTGGTGGAAAACATTGATCCTCAGGATCTGCGCCTGGCCAAATGGGTGTTCCCGGCCTACCTGGCGTTGGCGGCATTGTTTGTAGTACCCATCGCCCTCGCCGGCCAGATGCTGCTGCCCAGCTCGGTGTTGCCGGACTCCTTCGTCATCAGCCTGCCCCTGGCGCAGGCTCACCCCGCCCTTGCCTTGCTGGCGTTTATCGGTGGCGCTTCGGCGGCAACCGGCATGGTGATCGTCGCCAGCGTGGCACTGTCGACCATGGTGTCCAACGACATGCTGTTGCCATGGTTGCTGCGACGCAATAATGCCGAGCGGCCGTTCGAAGTGTTCCGCCAGTGGATGCTCTCGGTGCGCCGCGTGAGCATCGTGGTGATTTTGCTCCTGGCCTACGTCAGTTATCGCTTGCTGGGTTCGACCGCCAGCCTGGCAACCATCGGCCAGATTGCCTTTGCTGCCGTGACACAACTGGCACCGGCCATGCTCGGCGCGCTGTACTGGAAACAGGCCAACCGCCGCGGTGTATTTGCCGGCCTCGCTGCCGGGACATTCCTGTGGTTTTACACGCTGATCTTGCCGATTGCGGCCCGTGGCCTCGGCTGGCCGCTGGAGAGCTTTCCGGGCTTGGCCTGGTTGCACAGCAACCCGATGAACCTGCCGATCACCCCGCTAACCCAAGGCGTGGTGCTGTCGCTGGCCGGTAATTTCACGTTATTTGCCTGGGTGTCGGTGTTGTCGCGTACACGGGTGTCGGAGCACTGGCAGGCCGGTCGTTTCATCGGCCAGGAAATCAGCGCACGCCCCAGCGCCCGTTCGATGCTGGCGGTGCAGATCGACGATTTGCTGCAACTGGCGGCGCGTTTCGTCGGCGAAGAACGGGCGCGCCAGAGCTTCATCCGATTCGCCTACCGTCAGGGCAAAGGCTTCAACCCGAATCAAAACGCCGACAGTGAATGGATCGCCCACACCGAACGTTTGCTGGCGGGTGTACTCGGTGCCTCCTCGACACGCGCAGTGGTAAAAGCCGCCATCGAAGGTCGGGAAATGCAGCTTGAGGACGTCGTGCGGATCGCCGACGAGGCGTCGGAAGTGCTGCAGTTCAACCGCGCCCTGCTGCAAGGCGCCATCGAAAACATTACCCAGGGCATCAGCGTGGTCGATCAGTCGCTGAAACTGGTGGCCTGGAACCGGCGCTATCTGGAGCTGTTCAATTACCCGGATGGACTGATCAGCGTCGGCCGGCCGATTGCCGACATCATTCGCTACAACGCCGAGCGCGGTTTATGCGGCCCCGGCGAAGCCGAGGTGCACGTTGCCCGCCGTCTGCACTGGATGCGCCAGGGGCGCGCCCATACCTCTGAACGACTGTTCCCCAACGGGCGGGTAATCGAGCTGATCGGCAACCCGATGCCCGGTGGTGGTTTCGTCATGAGTTTCACCGACATCACCGCGTTCCGCGAAGCCGAACAGGCGCTGACCGAAGCCAATGAAGGCCTGGAGCAGCGGGTGACCGAGCGCACCCACGAACTGTCGCAACTCAACGTCGCGTTGACCGAAGCCAAGGGCACCGCCGAGTCCGCCAACCAATCGAAAACCCGTTTTCTCGCAGCCGTCAGCCACGACTTGATGCAACCACTGAACGCCGCGCGCCTGTTCTCCGCCGCCCTGTCCCACCAGGACGATGGCTTGTCCGCTGAGGCACAGAAGCTGGTCCATCACCTGGACAGCTCATTGCGCTCTGCCGAAGATTTGATCAGTGACCTGCTGGACATTTCCCGTCTGGAAAACGGCAAGATCAACCCTGACATCAAGCCATTCGCGCTCAACGAACTGTTCGACACGCTCGGCGCCGAGTTCAAGGCGCAGGCTCAGGAACAAGGGCTGACGTTCAACGTTCGCAGTAGCGCATTGCGGGTCGACAGTGACATCAAACTGCTGCGACGAATTCTGCAAAACTTCCTGACGAATGCATTTCGCTACGCCAAAGGGCCCGTGCTGCTCGGCGTTCGCCGGCGCAAGGGCGAGTTGTGCCTGGAGGTCTGGGATCGGGGACCGGGCATTGCGCCAGACAAACTGCAGGTGATTTTCGAAGAATTCAAACGTCTCGACAGTCACCAGACTCGCGCGGAGAAAGGCCTGGGGTTGGGTCTGGCGATTGCCGATGGTCTGTGTCGCGTGCTGGGTCACACGCTGCGCGTTCGCTCCTGGCCGGGGCGTGGCAGTGTATTCAGCGTCAGCGTGCCGCTGGCCCGGGCGCAAACCGTCGTGGCGACGCCGACCGCTGAACTCAACGGCCATGTGTTGAGCGGCGCGCAGGTGCTGTGCATCGACAATGAAGACAGCATCCTGATCGGCATGAACAGCCTGCTGACGCGCTGGGGTTGCCAGGTCTGGACCGCGCGCAATCGGGATGAATGCGCAGCGCTGCTCGAAGACGGCGTGCGCCCGCAACTGGCACTGGTGGATTACCACCTCGATCATGGCGACACCGGGACGGAGCTGATGGCGTGGCTGCGCACCCAAATGGGAGAGCCGGTGCCTGGCGTGGTGATCAGTGCCGATGGCCGGCCGGAGATGGTGGCGCAAGTGCATGCGGCGGGGCTGGATTACTTGGCCAAACCGGTGAAACCGGCGGCATTACGGGCGCTGCTGAGTCGGCATTTGCCGTTGTAGCGCGGCAGGCCGCGCCCTAACTGAAAATTTACTCGGGCAACTCGACCAGGCCATCCACATCGGTCATCGCCCGCTCCAGCAAATCGGCCGGCAAACTCTTGCTGGCTCGCGCGCCGAGCAACTTCAATTGTTCGCTGCGACTAACCAGGTTACCGCGCCCCTCTGTCAGCTTGTTGCGCGCAGAGCTGTAGGCTTTGTCCAGTTGCTGCAAGCGATTGCCGACTTCGTCCAGGTCCTGGATGAACAACACGAACTTGTCGTACAGCCACCCCGCTCGCTCGGCGATTTCACGGGCGTTCTGACTTTGCCGTTCCTGCTTCCACAGGCTGTCGATGACCCGCAGCGTGGCCAACAACGTGGTGGGGCTGACGATCACAATGTTGCGGTCGAAGGCTTCCTGGAACAGTGTCGGCTCGGCCTGCAAGGCGGCGGAGAACGCGGCCTCGATCGGTACGAAGAGCAAAACGAAATCCAGGCTGTGCAAGCCGTCGAGCCGTTTGTAATCCTTGCCGGCCAGGCCTTTGACGTGATTGCGCAGCGACAGGACATGCTGCTTGATGGCGATCTGGCCGATGGCGTCATCTTCAGCCGCCACGTATTGCTGATAGGCCGTAAGGCTGACCTTGGAGTCGACCACCACCTGCTTGTCGCCCGGAAGGTAAATAATCACATCCGGCTGGAAACGCTCCCCGTCCGGGCCCTTGAGGTTGACCTGGGTCTGGTACTCACGGCCCTTCTCCAGGCCCGCGTGTTCCAGCACTCGCTCGAGAATCAGCTCGCCCCAGTTGCCTTGGGTTTTCTGCCCTTTGAGCGCACGAGTGAGGTTGGTGGCTTCGTCGCTCAGGCGCAGGTTCAGCTGCTGCAGGCGCTCCAGCTCCTTGGCGAGCGAGAAACGCTCGCGGGCTTCGGCCTGATAACTTTCCTCGACGCGTTTTTCGAAGGACTGAATGCGTTCCTTCAGAGGATCAAGCAACTGTCCCAATCGCTGCTGGCTGGTTTCGGCAAAGCGTTGCTCGCGCTCGTCGAAAATCTTGCCCGCCAGTTCTGCAAACTGCGCCCGCAGCTCATCTCGCGAACCTTGCAGGTCACTGAGGCGCTGCTGATGGCTTTCCTGCTGCTCACGCAACTCGGCCTTGAGGGACGCCGCCTGGGTGTCCAGGCGACGCAACTCAGCCTCTTTGCCGGAGCGCTCAATGTTCCAGGCATGGGCCGCATCTCGGGCGTCGTCGCGCTCGATTTGCAGCAGTTCGACTTCACGGCGCGCGGCGGCGAGGTCTGCTTGTCTGGCGGCGTTAGCCTGGCTCAGATCAGCGACTTCATCGCGACACGCATCGAGTTGGGCGTTCAAGCCGTCCTGCGCCAGTTGGGCCATGGCCAGCCGTTCTTCCAGCAGTGCAACCTCGGCCTGTGAGGAGCTCGCACGGCGCTGAATTTGCCAAGCCAGTACCAGCAATGGCAGGCCAGCGCCCGCCAGACCGAGTAATAGGCTGGTCAAGTCCATAGCCATAGAGATTCCTGCTGATGAGATAAAGCTTGAAGGTTAACCAAGGCAACCGGACTTGGACAGCTCAGTCTTCGATCAGGCCCAGTTCCTGTAGGGCGCGTGTATCTCCTGCTCGCGCGGCTTGGCGCAACAGGTCCTGGCCGATGCGGCGATCACGGGCATTGCCGCATTCGCGGCACATCAATTGCCCGAGACGGCTTTGCGCGGCCACGACGCCTTCACGGGCAGGCTGTTTAAGCAAACGCCCGGCGAAGTGCTTGATGTTGGGGTTATCCCCAAGGCGTGGACTGTCCAGCAACCACTCTGCCACGCGCATTGAAAAGCGCTTGGGCGGGGTAACACTTGAGGGCGTTGAGGTAGCAGGGTTTGATACTGAGCGAAACTTCATAAAGCACTGCAGGGCAAATCCGAAGGCGCGCAACTTTACTCTTTTTTTCTTACAGGTAAAGCCCAAAAAAACCCGGCACGCCCGTGCTAGAGCAAGCGCTCGGGACAATCCACAGAAGCTGTGGATAACTCAGTGGACAACCGCCCTTGAACTCGCGCAAAGCCTTGTGGAATGGGGCTCGCAGTCAAACTGACGATTTTTTCACCAGTAAAAAAAAGCGATGTTTTTCATTGACTTAAATTTTCAACACAGGCACCCACTGCGACTGAGGCGTGGATGACAGTGGGGTTACAGTCTGCGCAACTTATGTGCACAAGTACCTACGAGGCGGTTATATCGCTGCCCTTTTTCGGCGCATATTTGCCTGGCTTCTGGGGATAAACCGGGAAAACCCTTGATCCAGGCAGATCGCGGCCCGATGAACGACCGCCACCACCGGTCGGAATGTGGACGATTGCGGGGCACATCGTCCGACCTCACGAATTCTTTTTGCTAACACACTTCCTTTCTGAAATTCAATCCGTTAGTATCCGCGGCGTTAGTACCAAGCTGAAAGTCAATTCTGGTCGAACAAATCCTCGCGGTCAGCCTTCCCTCAAGAGAAGCCTCCACCGACAAAACAGGATCGACCACCTCGATGGTTTCCAGGTAAACCTTGCGCCAACACAGCCTTCGAACAAAAGCGAAGGGTGTTGCGAAGCTCACTTACTCTGACCGAACCAGCCTGCAAATTGATCAGGATCTTCACCCCGGGCCCAGAACCTTTGCCCTTGATGTGTTGCCTGCCCTCCTAAGTACCTACCTGCCAGCCCAAGCGCGCCAATTATCAGCGCTTCAAACTGGCTGCTTTGTTCCAGTCGGGTTCTTCGTTCGACCAACGGTGGTCGTCGTCACTGGAACGTTTTAATTTTGCACGGCTCTTATCCGTGTCGCTTGTAGGAACACCAACACTATGTCTACTCAAATCCACACTCAGGATGCCATCCGCACCCTAACCAACGCTTTTGCACCAATGAACTGCCTGATCATGGCCGCTCGCAAAGGCTGCTTCAGTTTCACCCTGGTCAACGAACACGGCATCGCTCGTCACAGCGAACGCCTGTACCCCGATCAATACTCCAGCGCAGAGCCGCTGCAGGCCGTGATCGAGCGTACCCGCCAGGCATTGATCGCCTGAGACGCCAGAAAGACTGAAAAACCGAAAAGCCCTGCTCAAAAAGCGGGGCTTTTTATTACCCGTTATTTCTCTTTTCACCCCCAGCGGCTAAGCACTAACCGATATAACGGTTATAACTCGAAGCTGGAAATATTTTAAAAACAGTCCTTTACAACGCGAATATGACACTACACTTCAACTCAAGCGGCGTGATCCGCTTCCGGCGAGCCTGATTCGATCCACCGCTGCCAATGCCCCTTCAGGTATCGCCGCCCACTTCATGTTTCGAGGGCTTTATGGGTATCGCTGCCAGCGAACTGTGCCGTTATGTGATTCGTCCGACACTGATTTACCTCGGACGCCATAGCGCAACTGCCGAATCCCTGCTGCTGGGCATTGCCGCCAGCCAGTCTGCCCTTGGTTCCGCCCTGCATGACCGCCGTGGCCACGGCCTCTACCGAATCGCCGAACCCCGCCACCAGGCACTCTGGGATCATTACCTGGCCCTGGACCCCGAACGCGCGAGCCTCGTGCGCGGCCTGGCCAGCCAACATGCCTTTCTCAGTGGGCCGCACCTGGAATTGACCGTTAACCTGCGTTACGCCACCGCCATCGCCTGGCTGCTGGTAGAAGAACAGAACACGCCCCTCCCCGCCGCCGATGACTTGTTGGGCATGGCCCGCATCTGGCGTCAGACCTTTCAGCCTCAAGGACGCCTGCGCGACTTCACCTGCGCCTGGCAAACTTGTGTTTCACCACTGAATCAGGTCGCTTGCTGACCCACCAGTTCTGAAAGATCGTGCAACCGGTCGCGAATCTGGTCGGATTGTCCTACAAAACCGCTCTAACTCAAGCCATACAGCCTATAGCGCTGGGACGAAAATGTTGGTAGTTTTCGCCCCGGTGATCACCAGGAGTTCTAATAATGAAAAAAGTAATGCTCAAAACTACCCTTAGCCTCGCCGTTACCCTGGCATCCACCCAGATCTTTGCAAGTGGCTTCGCCATTAACGAACAAAGCATTAGCGGGATGGGTACAGGTTTTGCCGGGCGATCTTCCGCTGCCGATGACGCAAGTACAATTTTTGGCAACCCTGCCGGCATGTCCCGCATCAAGCGTGAACAAGTCACTGGTGGTGTTGCGATGATCGACGCACACACTGACATCAGCCACGCAAGCTCCTTCCCGAACGGCGGCAGCAACGACGGCGACATGGTACCGTTCATCGCCGTACCTATGGGCTACTACGTCAAGCCAATCGACGACCACTGGGCCTTCGGTATTGGCGTGTACGCACCGTTCGGTCTGGTAACCGACTACGAAAACAACTTTGCCGGTCGTTACTTCGGTAGCAAGAGCGAAGTAAAAATCGCCACTCTGCAACCGACTGTCAGTTACGCCTTCAACGACAAGGTTTCCATCGGTTTCGGCCCGACCATCAACCGCATCGACGGCACCCTGGAATCGAACCTGTCGATCACCCAGGCTGCACCAGACGGCAAGGTCAAGATCACCGGTGACGACACCGCGCTGGGCTACAACATCGGCGTGCTGGTTCAAGCCACCGACAGCACGCGCGTCGGCCTGACTTACCACTCGAAAGTGAAGTACAAGCTCGAAGGCAACACCAAGGTCAACTACGGCGTGCTGGGCCTGATCGGCCAGAACCCGAATCAGAAATACGACGCTTCGCTGGACGTGACCACGCCTGAATCGGTGGACTTCTCGGTTACTCACCAGCTCGACGACAAGTGGACTCTGTACGCAGGCAGCACCTGGACTCGCTGGAGCCGCCTGAAAGACATCACCGTCGAAAACAGTGGTGTTCCAACCGTTCTGAACGGCCAATTCGGTACCATCACCGAAGAACAGAACTGGCACGACACCTGGGCTTCCGCCATCGGCGCGTCCTACCAGCTGAACAAGGAATGGGTACTGCGTGGCGGTCTGTCCGTTGACCAGGCACCGACCAACAACGCCGACCGTTCCCCACGCATCCCGACGGGCGATCGCAAGGCGTTCAGCCTGGGCGCTGGCTGGAGCCCAACCAACGACCTGACCATCGACGTGGCGTATTCGTACCTGCGTGAAGAGTCGGTCAAGATCAACAACTCCAACGACCGTGGCCAGACCTACAACGCCAAGTACGAAAACAGTGCAAACGGTTTCGGTCTCGGCGCGACCTACCGCTTCTGATGATTCACGGCGAACCTGAATCACTCGCCGGCTGAATCAAAAAAGCCCCGCTCTCTGGTAACAGAGGCGGGGCTTTTTACTGGGCGCCGATCAGGGTTGGGAAGCCAGGGCTTGCTCCACCGCGGCGATGAACTCGGGATCGTCGGGTTTGGTCAGGCTAGAAAAGTTGGCGATGACGTTGCCTTTGCGATCAACCACGTATTTGTAGAAATTCCATTTCGGCGCACTGCTCTGCTCGGCCAGCACTTTGAACAGGTGGGTCGCGTCAGCGCCACGTACTGACTGCGGTTCGGTCATGGTGAAGGTCACGCCGTAATTCACATAGCAGACCTTGGCAGTCTCGGCCCCGTCCTTGGACTCCTGCTTGAAGTCATTGGACGGAACACCCAGCACTTCCAGTCCCTGCCCTTTATAACGCTGATTCAGCGCCTCGAGGCTTTTGAACTGCGGGGCGAAACCGCAGAAGCTCGCGGTATTGACCACTACCAACGGCTTGCCTTCAAACCGTTGGCACAGGTCGATGGATTCCTTGGCGCGCAGCTTTTGCAATGATCCTTGCAACAGCTCCGGGCACTCGGCCGCACAGGCCAGCCCGGCAGATGTCACCAGTAACACGGGGACTGCAATCCAGCGCATCAGCATGTCGGTGCATCCTTGATAAGTCGTCAAAAACGACGTTACTCGCCCTCGCCGTTCGCTAGCAAGCACCCATGCCCAACTGCATCAACGCGAGCCCGCCCTGATGCCAGCCCCACCATGACAACGCCAGCAATAAGGCGCAGACGGCCGCTACAGCGATCCGCGGCCACAGACTGTTCATATCGCACTCATTTGTGATTGCAACCGCGCTACCGGCCGCTCACGCACTGGCCAGTTGAGGGCAGCGGCCAGCAGGCTCAAAAGAATTGCCACTTGCCAGATCAAGTCGTAACTCCCGGTTCGGTCGTACACCACCCCGCCCAACCAGCCGCCCAGAAACGAGCCGAGCTGGTGAAACAGGAAAACAATCCCGCCGAGCATGGACAGATTTCGGACACCGAACAAGGTCGCCACGGTGCCGTTGGTCAACGGCACGGTCGACAACCACAGGAAACCCATGGCCATGCCGAACAGGTATGCCGTGGTCGTGGTGACCGGCGCCCACAGGAACAGCGCAATCACCACCGCCCGCAGCAAGTACAAACCGGTGAGCAAGCGCGGTTTTGACATGCGCCCGCCAAGCCAGCCTGCGGTGTAGGTGCCGAAGATGTTGAACAACCCGATCAGCGCCAGCACCGTCGTGCCGACCGTCGCCGGCAGGTGCTGATCCACCAGATACGCCGGCAAATGCACGCCGATGAACACCACCTGGAAACCGCAAACGAAAAAGCCGAACGCCAGCAGCCAGAAACCAGAATGGGAACAGGCTTCACGCAGCGCTTCGCTGAGGGTTTGTTCATGACCGAGCGTCGGCAGCGGCTTGTCCTTGAGCATGCTCACCAGCGGCACGATCAACGCCACCAACAGGCCGAGCACCAGCAACGCGGCGGACCAGCCGAGCCAGCCGATCAAGCCCAGCGTGCCCGGCAACATCGCGAACTGACCGAACGAACCGGCGGCACTGGCGATACCCATGCCCATGCTGCGCTTCTCGGGCGGCACCGCACGCCCCACCACGCCGAGGATCACCGAGAACGAGGTGCCCGACAGACCGATGCCGATCAGCAGGCCGGCGCTCAGGGACAGGGTCACGGCGGAATCGGACAAGCCCATGAACACCAGGCCCAGCGCATACAGCACGCCACCGACCAGCACCACTTTCGCCGCGCCAAAACGGTCGGCCAGCGCGCCGGTGAAGGGCTGCGCCAGGCCCCAGATCAGATTTTGCAAGGCGATGGCAAACGCAAATGTCTCACGCCCCCAGCCGAACTCCGCGCTCATCGGCGCCAGAAACAGTCCGAAGCCGTGCCGCACGCCCAAAGACAACGCAAGGATCAGCGCACTCCCCAATAACACCCAACCGCAAGTACGCCACATCGATGTCATTTCTTATTCTCCGGTAGCGGGTATATACCCGCTTAAGATCGGAAAAACCGGCCTTACGCCAGTTCGTCCAGCAGTCGCAGCAAGGTTTCACGTTTCTCGGCCCCCAGGCGGTCCACCAACCGCTGTTGCGCGGCCTCCCAGGCGGGCAAGGCGGCCTTCAGACGTTCGGCACCGGCCTCGGTCAGGCGAACAATGCGATTGCGCATGTCCTCGCCTTCGGCCAGCGCTACCAGCCCTTCGCCTTCAAGCACGCGCAAATTGCGCCCCAAGGTGCTGCGGTCCAGGCCCATGGCCTCGGCCAGGGTGGAAATACTCGGTTGATCCAGTCGTTGCAAATTACACAGCAAAGAATACTGGGCAACGTTGATTCCGAAGCCGTCCAGAGCGCCGTCGTAATGCCTGCTGACGCCACGGGCGGCGCGACGCAGGTTGATGCATAAACATTGGGAGTCGAGCATGGTGCGTGTATATACCCGTGGTTGTGTTAAATCAAGTTACATGATGTGGGAAGATTAGAAGATCGCCAAGCCCACCAGCACCGCCACTTCCAGCAATTCCAGGAGTGCGCCGGCGGTGTCGCCAGTCGTACCACCCAATCGCCGCACCATTTGCCGCCGTAAGCAGGCGAACACCACCGCCGCTAAAACTACCGCGACGACACCGCTCAGACCCGCGATCAATACACAGGCCAATGCGCTGACCGCCAACACCTGCTTACCGGCCAATCGCGGCAGATGATCGGCCAGCGCTTGCCCCAACCCGCCAGCGCGCACGTACGGCGTGGTCAGGAATAAACCCAGCATCGCGCTGCGGCCGATTAGCGGAACGATGACCAGGAAAATACTGTGCGGCTGCTCGATCAACGCCAGCAATGCGGCGAACTTCAGCAGCAGCACCAACACCAGCGTCACCACGGCAATCGGGCCGCTGCGCGGGTCCTTCATAATCGTCAGTGTGCGCTCACGGTCACCGAAGCCACCCAGCCATGCGTCGGCGCTATCGGCCAGACCGTCCAGGTGCAACCCGCCGCTGAGCAATACCCAAACGGTCAGCAACAACGCGGCATGCAGCAATAATGGCGTGCCCAGCAACAGCCAGTTCAATGCCCACAGAACCACACCGAACAGCAGCCCCACCAACGGATAAAACAGCAGCGACCGCCCCAATTCCTCTGGCGTCGGCATGCCGGGCAGACGAATCGGCAGACTGCTCAAAAATTGCAGGGCGATCCAGAACGGCAGCATGTTCAGTTCGCTTCCTTGAGAATGACGCCGGCCTCGACACTCAACGAAAACAACGCGCCGTGAGCGACTTCGACATCGAGCAACTGCTCACGCGGCAACCCCCGCGCCTGAGCCAGCAACAAACGCATGACGCCACCATGGCTGATCAACAGAATCCGCTCGCCAGCGTAGGCCACGGACAGGCGTTCGATGGCCGCCAATACCCGAACGGAAAAATCTGCCACCCGCTCGCCATCCGGCGGTGTAAACGAATAGGGATCAGCCCAGAACAGCCCCAACGCCTCGGCATCGGTTTCCATCAACGCCGCTGCGCTCTGCCCTTCCCATGAACCGAAGTGCAGTTCTTGCAGGTCTTTCTCCAATTGCACCGGCAAACCCAGTTGCGCACCGAGCTCTTGCGCAAACCGAGCACAACGCTGCAACGGCGAACTGACCAATCGATCCCACGGCCCCTGCTCGATCACCGCCGCGCGCATCTGCTCCCAGCCCTTGGCGGTCAGCGCGTCGTCGAGACTGCCGCGCAACCCGCCACCGAGTTCGGTCTCACCATGGCGCAACACGTCCAGACGCAACGTCATACCGGACGATCCGCAACCGCCGCTTCGGCGAAGGTCGCCATTTGCCCGTGCAGATCGCAAGCCAGACGCAACAACGGCACGGCCAACGCGGCACCGCTACCCTCGCCCAGTCGCAGGCCCAGGTCCAACAGAGGTTCGGCGTTCAGGCTTTCCAGTACATGGCGATGGCCCGGCTCGGCACCCCGATGGCCAAACAACAACCACGGCCGACACTCGGGGTTCAAACGCACCGCCACCAATGCCGCGACGCTGCAAATGAATCCGTCTACCAGCACGGCCACACCTTCTTGCGCACACGCCAGGTACGCCCCCACCAGCGCGGCTATTTCAAAGCCGCCCAGATTGAACAACGTCTGCAAAACGTCCCCGCGCTGAGCACTGTGAAGCGCCAACGCACGCTCGATAACCTGGGCTTTGTGATTGACACCCGCCGCGTCCAGACCGGTGCCCGGCCCGGCCAGATGCGCTACCGGGCAATCGAGCAAGGCACAGGCCAACGCACTGGCTGCGGTGGTGTTGCCAATGCCCATTTCGCCGCCGATGAACAACTGCGCTCCTGCCGCGAGGGCGCGCTGCACGCTGTCACGACCGGCGTGCAAGGCGAGTTCACCCTGGGCTGCGGTCATGGCCGGGCCATTGACGAAATTCGCCGTACCGGGGCCAATGTTCAGATGACGCACACCCGACAGATTCAGCGTCGGCGTCACCGTACCCAGATCAACCACTTCCAGGGACGCGCCCAATTGCCGCGCCAACACGCTGATCGCTGCGCCACCGGTGACGAAGTTGTGGAGCATTTGCCCGGTGACTTCCTGAGGAAACGCCGACACGCCTTCCGCCACGACACCATGGTCACCGGCAAAAATCGCGATCCACAGTTGATCCAGACTGGGTTTGAGCTGCCCCTGCAATCCGGCCAATTGCACCGCCACCGATTCCAGTCGGCCAAGCGAGCCGGCCGGTTTGGTCAGCTGCTGTTGACGCGCCACAGCCTGTTCGATGGCGTGCGCATCGATCGACTTGCACGGGTTCAGCCACCAGGATTGAGTCATAACGCAGTTCCTTTCAGAGTCAGGGGCAGGCCGGCGACGGTCAGGACGACACGTTGGCAGCGCTCGGCCAGAGCTTGATGCAGCCAACCGGCTTCATCGACGTAGCGGCGAGTCAATTCGCCCAGCGGCACGACACCCATTCCGGTTTCGTTGCTGACAAAAATGATTTCACCCGGCAACGAGGCCAGGCAGTCCAACAGGGCTTCGCGTTCAGCGTTGAGACGTTCGGCGTCGTCGAGCATCAGCAGATTGGTCATCCACAGCGTCAGGCAATCCACCAGCAGGCAACGGTTGGCACTGGCGGTTTCGCGCAGGACGCGGGCGAGTTCGACCGGTTCTTCGATCAAGGCCCATTCGGCGGGACGACGGGCACGGTGATGGGCGACGCGGTCGTTCATTTCGCCGTCCAGTGGTTGGCTGGTGGCGATGTAGGTCACGGCCAGTTGGCTGTCTGTCGCCAGTTTTTCAGCCAGACGGCTCTTGCCGGAGCGGGCGCCGCCGAGGATTAGTTGCAGCATGTTCATTCCTTTAAATCATCGGTGTCGTTGGGGGCCTCATCGCGGGCAAGCCCGCTCCCACAAGGATCGAGCCTGTTCGCAGATTTCTTGCCCTCCCACACAACCTGTGGGAGCGGGCTTGCCCGCGATGGCGGCCTCTAACTCAGCTCAAAACCCGCAGAGCTCTCGCAACAGCCCGGTATCCAGATGCTTCTCCACCAGATCCGCCAGCCGTTCGATATCGCGCTCGCGCAAGGCGTGGTAATCGACGTCCTGCACCTGCTGCAAACCGGCCCAACGCAACAACGCACCGCACGCTGCCGGCGATTCAAACAGGCCATGCAGGTAGGTGCCGAAAATCTGTCCATCGGCACTTTGCGCGCCATCGCAGCGACCATCGTCCAACTGCACGGCCGCGTTTTCCAACGCCGGCCCGGTGGTTACGCCCGCATGGATTTCATAGCCGCTGACCACTGCATCTTCCAGGGCCAGGCGACCGCGCACATTGCGCAATTGTTTCTCTTCTTCGAGTTGGGTCTGGAACGCCAGCAACCCCAGGCCAGCGCTGGAGCCCGGTGCGCCTTCAAGGCCCAGCGGGTCATGCACCTGTTCACCGAGCATTTGCAGTCCTCCGCAAATCCCCAGCACTTTACCGCCGTAACGCAGATGACGACGGATCGCCGTTTCCCAGCCATTGGCCCGCAGGTACGCGAGGTCGCTGCGTACGCTTTTCGAGCCCGGCAGGATGATCAGGTCGGCCGGTGGAATCGCCTGGCCGGGGCCGATGAATTGCAGGTCCACTTGCGGATGCAGGCGCAACGGATCGAAATCGGTGTGGTTGCTGATGCGCGGTAGCACCGGCACCACCACTTTGAGCACATGGTCAGCCTTGTCGGTCTGGCGCTGATCGATGCCGTCTTCAGCCTCCAGGTGCAAGTCCATCACGTAGGGCAGCACGCCGATCACCGGTTTGCCGGTGCGCGCTTCCAGCCAGTCCAACCCCGGCTGCAGCAAGGCGAGGTCGCCACGAAAACGGTTGATGATGAAACCTTTGACCCGCGCCTGTTCAGTCGGTGACAGCAGTTCCAGCGTGCCCACCAGATGCGCGAAAACCCCGCCGCGATTGATGTCGGCAATCAGCACCACCGGGCAATCCACCGCTTCGGCGAAGCCCATGTTGGCGATATCGCCGGCACGCAGATTGATCTCGGCCGGCGAGCCCGCGCCTTCGACCATCACCACCGGATACGCCGCACTCAAGCGTTCGTGAGAAGCCAGCACCGCTTGCATGGCGATGGTTTTGTAGTCGTGATAGGCGACCGCGTTCATCGTGGTGACGGCGCGACCATGGATGATCACTTGGGCGCCGGTGTCGCTGTTGGGTTTGAGCAGCACCGGGTTCATGTCGGTGTGGGGTTCGAGGTTGGCGGCCTGGGCTTGCACGGCTTGCGCGCGACCGATTTCGCCACCGTCAGCGGTCACCGCGCTATTGAGCGCCATGTTCTGCGGCTTGAACGGCACGACGCGCACGCCGTGGCGGGTCACCCAGCGACACAGCGCCGTCACCAGCGTGCTTTTACCGGCGTCGGACGTGGTGCCCTGCACCATCAACGTCGTCATTTTGTTTCCTTGGCGTAGGCTTCGAAGGCTTGCTTGAGGCGCGCCCAGTCCGCTTCGTCGGCGGGCAAGCCAAAACGCAGGCTGCTGTTGTGAGCAAACAACCGCAGCAAAATGCCCTGCCGCGCCATGAACTCATGCAGTTGCTCAGCCTGTTCGGTGATCAACCACTGAAACAAAGCGCATCCCCCCTGAGATTTAAAGCCCTGCTGTTCAAGCAGCCGCGCCAGACGCTCGCTGGCCTCCTCGCTGCGATGGCGCTGGCGGGCGTGCCCTTCGGTGTCCAGCAAACACGCTCGGCCAATCACCCGGGTTGGTCCACTGACGGCCCAGGGCCCGACTTGCTCGGCGAGCAATTTGAGCAACTTGCGTTCTGCCAGCACAAACCCCAGCCGCACACCGGCCAGACCAAAAAACTTGCCGAATGAACGCAACACGATCAAGCCAACCTGATGAGTAAACGGTGCCAGGCTCAGCTGCGGCGTGTTGTCCATGAACGCTTCGTCCACCACCAGCCAACCACCGCGCGACGCCAGTCGAGTGTGCCAGTCGAGCAGACGGCCTGGCGTCAGGCTCAGGCCAGTCGGGTTGTTGGGGTTGACCACTACCAGCACGTCAAGGCTGTCGAGAAAGAAGTCGACTTCCTGCTCCAGCACTTCGCGCACGATATAGCCGCAGCGCCGCCAGGCTTCGGCGTGCTCGGCGTAACACGGCGACAGCACCCCGACCTTACCGGCACGGCGCAAACGCGGCAGCAGTTGGATAGCCATTTGCGAACCAGCCACCGGCAGCGCGTGCGCTGCACTGTAATAGTCGCAGGCCGCCTGCTCCAGGCCGTCATCGTTTTCCGGTAAACGGGCCCAGGCGCGCGGCTCGATATCCGGGATCGGAAAAGGCCACGGCGCCAGACCGGTGGACAGGTCGAGCCAATCGGTTTCCGCGATGCCGTATTCGAGCGCCGCCTTGCGCAACCGGCCGCCGTGCTCAAGCATAGAATTCAGCCCCCACGCAGAGAATCAGTAACCACAACCATACCCCGCGCTGGACCAATTGCCAGCCACGGTCAATGGAGTCGGCATCCGCCGGCACACCTTCGCCCAGTTGCGGACGCTGATGCAGTTCACCGTGATAAATCGCCGCTCCGCCCAACTCGACACCCAATGCACCAGCACCCGCCGCCATGACCGGGCCGGCATTCGGGCTGTCCCAGGTAGGGCCTTGCGTGCGCCAGCATTTCAACGCCAGACGGGTTTTACCCAGCAGCGCGTAGGTCAACGCCACCAGACGTGCCGGAATGTAGTTGAGGATGTCGTCGATCTTCGCCGCCGCCCAGCCGAATCGTTCAAAGCGTTCATTGCGATAACCCCACATCGCGTCCAGCGTATTGCTCAAACGGTAGAGCACCACGCCCGGTGCGCCGGCCACGGCAAACCAGAACAACGCGGCGAACACCGCATCGCTGCCGTTCTCCAGCACCGATTCGGTGGCCGCGCGGGCGACTTCAGTCTTATCCAGTTCACTGGTCTGGCGGCTGACCAGATACCCGACACGCTTGCGCGCCTCTTCCAGATCATCACTGCGCAGCGCTTTGGCCACCGGCTCGACGTGTTCACCGAGGCTGCGCAGACCAAGGGCACAATACAACGCAAGAATCTCGACGACCCAGCCAATATAAGGCGCCCAGGACAATGCCGTCGCCAGCAAGGTCAGCGGCAACACAGCCATCACCCACGCCGTGACGCCATGACTGCGCCAGCCGCGCCCGGCGGAATTGAAACGTTGCTCGATGCGATCGGCAAAACGACCGAACGCCACCAGCGGATGCCAGCGTTTGGGTTCACCCAGCAGCGCGTCCAGCGCAACCGCGGCGACACTCAATAACGCCACACTCATTGACTCACTCCCCAATAATTTTCATACAGCAACTCACTCAGCGGACGCGCTTGCGCCCAACCTTCGAGTACCAGCATCGGCGCCGGATAGAATTCCTTGACCGGCCCCAGACAAAGAACCGCCAGCGGCTTGGCCCCGGCCGGCAGACCCAGCAGGTCCGCCAGCGCTTGCGGCTCGAACAGCGACACCCAGCCCATGCCCAGACCTTCCGCGCGCGAAGCCAGCCATAAGTTCTGGATGGCGCAGGACAGCGAGGCCATGTCCATTTCCGGCAAGGTGCGACGCCCGAAGATGTGGCGCTCGCGATCGTCCATCAGCGCGGCGACCAGCACTTCGGCACAGTCATTGATGCCTTCGACCTTGAGCTTCATGAATTCGTCGGTGCGCTCGCCGAGGGCTTCGGCGGTGCGCACGCGCTCTTCTTCCACCAGCAACTGGATCTTGTCGCGCACGTCTCGGTCGCTGATGCGGATGAAACGCCAGGGCTGCATCAGGCCGACACTAGGGGCCTGATGCGCCGCTTCGAGCAGGCGTCGCAGCAGCTCGGGCTCGACCGTGCCGCCACTGAAGTGACGCATGTCGCGGCGTTCGCCGATGGCGCGATAGACCGCTGCGCGTTCGGCATCTGAAAAAGCGTTGTCGCTCATGGCCGCTTCGCGAGCAAGTCGGCCTCAAGGTCCGGCGCAAACAGCGCGGCAATGGCCGATGGATTGGATGGAAAATAGAAGTGCACGTACGACGCGGTCATCCGCCCCTCACGATAAACCGCCTCGGCGCCGCGACCGCCGTTCGGACTGAGGCCGCGCGCGATAGGGTCAAGCTCGGTGCTGGTCAGGGAGTGGTGATACGTGTGGCCGCGCAGCGAACCTTCCGGCAGCTCGACCGCTTGCAAAGCCAACGCGGCCAGACGCTTTTGCATCACCGCGTCCCCTTTCAACAAACCGACCAGCTCTGCACGAGTGCCCTCGACATCGGTCAACGAGTCGAGCAAGTACAGCATGCCGCCGCACTCGGCCAACAACGGTTTACCGGCCGCATGGTGCGCACGGATTGCGTTGAGCATCGGGGTGTTCTGTGACAGTGCGACATGATGCAATTCGGGATAACCGCCCGGCAGGTAGAGGCTGTCGGCGTCCGGTAATTGGCGGTCGCGGATCGGCGAGAAGAACGACAGCTCGGCGCCCATGACTCGCAGCAAATCCAGGCTCGCGCCGTAAGTGAAGGCGAACGCTTCGTCACGGGCTACCGCAATGCGCACGCCCGCGAGCAACGGCTCGGCAACAATCACATCCGGGGCGGCAAACTCTACCGCCGGCGGCAATGCCACTTCACAGCTGCTGGCCAGCGCATCGGCTGCCGCGTCGAGACGCAAGTCCAAATCATTCAACTCGCTGGCCTGCACCAGCCCCAGATGACGGCTCGGCAACTCGATCCCGGTTTCCCGCGACAACGCACCGTACCAACGCAAGCCTTCGGTCAGGCTGCCTTCAAGCAATTGCGCATGGCGCAGCGTGCCCACGCGGTTGGCCAATACACCGGCAAACGGCAAATCCGCTTGATAGCGCGCCAGCCCTAACGCCAGTGCACCGAAGGTCTGCGCCATGGCAGTGCCGTCGATCACCGCGAGCACCGGCACTCCGAAGTGCCGCGCCAGGTCGGCGCTGGACGGCGTGCCGTCGAACAGCCCCATGACACCTTCGATCAGGATCAAGTCGGCTTCAGCAGCGGCTTCCCACAGCAGTCGCCGACTTTCCTGCTCGCCGACCATCCACATGTCCAATTGATACACCGGCGCACCGCTGGCGCGCTCGAGGATCATCGGGTCAAGAAAGTCCGGACCGCATTTGAACACACGCACCTTGCGCCCCTGATTGCGATGCAAACGGGCCAGCGCGGCAGTGACGGTGGTCTTGCCCTGACCGGAAGCCGGGGCGGCAATCAGTACCGCCGGGCAACAACGTGGCTGATTCACAGCTCGACGCCTTTTTGCGCTTTGATCCCGGCCTGGAACGCGTGCTTGATCACACCCATTTCGGTGACGGTGTCGGCCAGTTCGATCATTTCCGGCTTGGCACCGCGACCGGTGACCACCACGTGTTGCATCGGAGGACGGGCCTGCAAGTCGCTGAGCACTTGATCGAGATCGAGATAACCGTGCTTGAGCGCGATGTTCAGCTCATCCAGCACCACCAGACCAATGGACGGATCGCTGAGCAATTCGCGGGACACCGCCCAGGCAGCTTCGGCGGCGGCAATGTCACGCTGGCGGTCCTGGGTTTCCCAGGTAAAGCCTTCGCCCATGACATGGAAACGCACTTGCTCCGGGAAGCGTCGGAAGAACAGCTCCTCGCCGGTGCTGTTGCGCCCCTTGATGAATTGCACCACGCCGCACTGCATGCCGTGCCCCATGGACCGGGCAAGCATGCCGAATGCCGAACTGCTCTTGCCTTTGCCATTGCCGGTCAGCACCAGCAACAAACCGCACTCGTTGGGAGAATTGGCAATGCGTTCGTCGATCACGGCTTTTTTTCGCTGCATGCGCGCCAAATGGCGTTCGTCACGATCAGGGGTATCGGTCATGGGGGAGCTCTCCGTTGAGGCTGGATAACGGCGGGCGGGCACAAGAATAGACGGCAAGAAGCCTGGCATCGCCCACCGTGATGCCGCTGGATGAATCAGGCCGGTCTCCGGGCTCATGAGCGGCGTGATGCCGGACTGCGCGCCTTCCCATGTCGACAATAGACACAGTGGCTCAAGGCGCAGTTTTCACTCATTTACCGTTGCGGGGGCAGCGCCGGGATCGTGACGTTTCGTCGTTTTACGATAGTCACTCACCGGCTTCCCTGTTTCACTCTGTCGGCCACTGCCACAGAGCACCTGAAACAAGCCGCGAAGGTTAGAGGGTTGGGGGTGGAGCGTCAAATGAAGACAAAGCTGCGGCGAGCGATATACTGCCGCCGATCAATTTACTGACGCCAATCTTGCACCACACTGTCAGCAGTGATATCAAAGCGCCACAAAACCCAACAACACAATTACAAGGGTGAGCAACATGCAAGGCATGATCATCAGCAATCCGAAGCTGGAATTCCTGCGGCCGGTGCTGGAGCGCTGGTTTGACTGTATCGACCGCTACAACACGGTGCGCGGTGATAACGACTCGCCTTATTGGCACGATGAAAAAGCCAACCTCGGCCTGCTCTCCGCAGCAGCCTGGATGGCGGAAATGGTCACGCTGCCAAACACGTCGACGCGCAAACAGAACGAAGAAGGCGAGCGCAACGCCCGCGCCGATCTGTTTATCGCAACCGCCGAAGAGCGCGCCTACCTTCAGGCCACTCAACGCTGGCCCAAGGTCAACAGCCTGAACCTGACGCAGGCACTGCAGGACATCACCAGCGATGCCAAACGAATCAGCTACGCCAGCGACCTGAAACTTGGTTGCCTGTTCGTTGCCCCGCAAAAAGCCCAGCAAAGCGCCACCCCTGAAGAACTTCAGGACATGGTCGACGATCTGCAAAAAGAACACTGCTGTGCCGTCGCCTGGTATTTCCCCTACGCCTATCGCAAGTTGCGCAACGAAGCCGGCAACTATCACCCAGGCGTTGCCGTGTTGTTCAAGGAAGCCCGCGGCTAATCGACGGAACCATCGCACGCTGAAGCTTCTCTATGATTAAGTCAGAGCAATCATAGGGAAGACCAGCATGCGCAAGTCCCCGCTCGCTATCGTCATAGTGCTCGCCGGAGGGCTTGCCGCCTGTGGTGAGACCTCCATACTGCAAGTCTCCGACGGCACCGGCCCGTCACCCAAGCTGCCTGAACCCAACAAAACCCTGATCCCGACGGTGAATATCGCCCCGGCGATCGGCTGGCCGAAGGGCGCGAAACCTACTGCCGCTGCCGGCACTCAAGTGGCCGCCTTCGCCGAAGGCCTCGATCACCCGCGCTGGCTCTACGTGCTACCCAACGGCGACGTGCTGGTAGCCGAAACCAGCGCGCCACCCAAACCCGATGACGGCAAAGGCATTCGTGGCTGGGTCATGGGCAAAGCCATGGGCCGTGCCGGCGCCAAAGTACCGAGCCCGAACCGCATCACCCTGCTGCGTGACAAGGACCACGACGGCGTCGCCGAAACCCGCACGGTGTTCCTGGAAAACCTCAATTCGCCCTTCGGCATGACGCTGGTCGGCAATGACCTGTACGTGGCCGACACCGACCGTTTGCTGCGCTTTCACTATAAAAACGGTGATACCGCGATCAAGTCACCGCCGACCAAGGTGGTCGATCTGCCGGGAGGCACTCTGAATCATCACTGGACCAAAAACGTCATCGCCAGCAAGGACGGCCGCAAGCTGTACGTCACGGTGGGCTCCAACAGCAACGTCGGTGAAAACGGCCTGGATCAAGAGGAAGGTCGCGCAGCGATCTGGGAAGTGGACCGCGCCACCGGCAACCACCGGATATTCGCTTCAGGCATTCGCAATCCAAACGGGTTGGCCTGGGAGCCCCGCAGTGGCGCACTGTGGACGGCGGTCAATGAGCGGGACGAAATCGGCAGCGACCTGGTGCCGGACTACATCACCTCGGTCAAGGATGGCGGGTTCTACGGCTGGCCGTTCAGCGACTACGGTCAACATGTCGACATTCGTGTCGAGCCACAAAACCCGGACCTGGTGGCCAAGGCCATTGCGCCGGACTACGCAGTGGGTCCGCACACGGCATCGCTGGGGTTGACGTTCGCCGAAGGCACCAGCCTGCCCGCGCAATTCAAGGAAGGCGCCTTTATCGGCCAGCACGGCTCGTGGAACCGCAAACCGCACAGCGGCTACAAAGTGATCTTCGTGCCATTCGCAGGCGGCAAACCGACCGGGAAACCGGTCGATGTACTGACCGATTTTCTCAATAAAGACGAAGAGGCCATGGGTCGGCCGGTAGGCGTCGTGATCGACCAGCAGGGTGGCTTGCTGGTGGCGGATGATGTCGGGAACAAGGTGTGGCGCGTGTCAGCCGCTAAGTAACCGCCCCCCAACCCCCTGTAGGAGTGAGCCTGCTCGCGATAGCGTTGGGACAGTCACATCGATATTGACTGACCCAACGCTATCGCGAGCAGGCTCACTCCTACACGGGGCAGCAGCGTGACTAGGGATTGCGCGCCAAGTGCTCGGGTTGCAGAACGCGCTTGGCGCTCAGGTAAGCCCGTTGCCAATAGGCTTTGGACAAGCTGTCGAGCTTCACCGTGCCGCCCGTGGCGGGTGCATGAACGAAGCGGCCCTCGCCCACGTAAATCCCGGCATGGCTCACCTGAGAACCGCCATTGGTAGCGAAGAAGATGAGATCACCGGTTTGCAGACCTTCCTTGCCCACATTGGCGGCTTGCATGCTGATCATCTCGTGCGTGGTACGCGGCAGGGAAATGCCGGCGGCATCACGATAGACAAAGCCGATTAACCCACTGCAATCAAAACCGGAGTCCGGCGTATTGCCGCCCCAACGGTAAGGCGTGCCCACCAGGCCCAACGCGCGAAAGAGCACCTCTTCTGCTTCAGGGGAAGATGCCTGGGAGGAACCAAAGACGATCGGCGCGCGATTCACCGGCGCAGGAGGCGGTGTGCGGCTGGCGCAGGCGCTGAGCAGCGCTGCGAAGAACATGAGTGCAAGGCGGGCCGACATCGTCATAAGCAGAGCATCCTGATCTGGCTGCGGCTTTTTCCTGCTGGGAGTGCAGAAAAGAAAACCGCCTGCGCGTGACGCAGGCGGTTTGCCATCATTAAGATCAGAATTCTAGCGCCTACGCAGCAAACTTCAAGTAAGACTTTAACTTCGCCTTACAACTTGTACGTTTACTTGCGAGCGGTGACCACTGTCGGTGCCATCGCGAGGGCGCGCTTGGCTTCGATAAAGGTCTTGCTCCAGTAGCTGTCACCCAGGCTGTCGACCCGGACGCCACCGCTTTTGCGGCTGCTGGAGTGGATGAACTGGTTGTCACCCAGGTAGATCCCGGCGTGACTGACGCGACCACGACGACCATTGGTCGCGAAGAACAGCAGATCGCCTGGCTTCAGCGCGCTGCGAGCCACCAGAGGAGCGTCCACGTTGATCATTTCGCGAGTAGAACGAGGCAGGTTCATGCCCGCTTCCTCACGGAACAGGTAACCGATGAAGCCGCTGCAATCAAAACCGGCTTCAGAAGTGCCGCCGAAACGGTAACGGGTACCGATCAGGGACATGCCACGCTCAAGAATGCTGTCGGCCAGAACCGGTAGCTGGTAGGCCTTGCCGTCGGCAAAGTCGGCCAGTTCTTTATCGGTGGCCAGTTCTTCCTGGAAAAGAACGGAAGAAGATTGTGCGGTAACTGAATTTTTAGCCTGCTGTTGTTGCTCTTGCTGGGACACTGGAGAGTGAGCAGCGCAACCGAACAACAGGGTGACGAGTGCGAGAGGCACGAGGGGTGCGAAGCGCTTTAGCATGGGCACGACCGTGGCTGATAGTTGTAAAGAAGTCGAGACTATGCCCGCTATCATCCTCATTTGCAAATTCAATCGAACTTTATGTGACTTATCGGTTTCTCGTTAACATCTAAGCGCTTAAGCCCATTTTAAACGCTTGCGCAGCCTGCAGCTCTGTAGGAAAGCGGATTTCCTGGCGCCTGAAATATGCCGAAACCCCTGCCAGGCTTTGGTTTTACCAGCCCAGCGTTTCCTTCAGGAAGGGGATTGTCAGCTTGCGCTGAGCTTGAAGAGAGGCCTGATCGAGACGTTCAAGCAGCTCGAAAAGCGCACTCATGCTGCGAGTACCGCGAGTCAAAATAAAATGGCCGACTTCATCGGTCAGGTGTAGGCCGCGACGCGACGCACGCAATTGCAAGGCGCGCAATTTGTCTTCGTCGGAGAGTGGACGCATCTGAAAGATCAGCGCCAGGGTCAAGCGGGACTTCAAGTCTGCCAGCTTCACCGGCAGTTCACGCGGGGATGTCGACGCGGCGATCAGCAAGCGCCGACCACTGTCACGCAACCGATTGAACAGATGGAACAGCGCCTCTTCCCAATCCGCCCGGCCGGCAACCGCCTGCAAATCATCCAGGCAGACCAGTTCGTATTGTTCGAGGTTATCGAGAATCGAGATGCCACGATCCAGCAGCTCGGCCAACGGCAGGTACACCGCCGGCTCCCCCAACTGCTCGAAGCGCAGGCAGGCCGCCTGCAACAAATGCGTACGCCCTACCCCGTCCTTGCCCCAGAGATAAATCAGGCTTTCGGTCCAGCCGGCGTCGGCTTCGCATAGCCGCTCGACATAGCCGAGTGCTGCGGCATTGGCGCCAGGGTAGTAATTGATAAAGGTAGCGTCATCACGCAGACGCACACCTAGGGGCAGCTGAATCGGTTTCATGCTGACTGAACAGTTCCAAAGGAACCGTTAGTGGCCTCTGTGTAAAGTTTGCGAAGTTTATACCCGTGACGCTGGTCGCACAATGCGACAGACCACAAGCAAAATCAAAGGTTTGCGTTGACGCACCGGTTTTATGACAGTTTCTTTGACAGCACCGGCCTCTGGCACACCCGGGATGCAGGCCGACCTGGCACGAAAACAGGCCGACCTCTGTGAACCGTCGACAACCGTTGCAATCAAGGTTTGTCGACACCACCGTACATATCTGAATCCCTATACAAATCTTGTACATGGCGCACCAGCACCATGATCACCGCCGCCACCGGCAGTGCCAGCAACACGCCGGTAAAACCGAACAATTCTCCCCCTGCCAGAATCGCGAAGATCACCGCCACCGGATGCAGGCCAATCCGGTCGCCAACCAGCAATGGCGTCAGCACCATACCCTCCAGCGCCTGCCCGACCATAAACACCGCGACGATCCCCAGCATGGGATACAGTTCGCCGCCGAACTGAAACAGACCGGCAATCAACGCCGCGCCAATCCCGATGACAAACCCCATGTACGGCACGATCGCGGCCAGACCGGCAATCAGGCCGATCAGCAGCCCCAACTCCAGCCCCACCAGCATCAGGCCCGACGCGTAGATCACGCCCAAAGCCACCATCACCAGCAATTGCCCACGCACGAACGCACCGAGCACTTCGTGACATTCACCGGCGAGCTCGACGACGCGCTCTTCACGATCGCGCGGCAGCAGGCTGCGGATTTTTGCCATCATCAGGTCCCAGTCCCGCAGCAGGTAAAAACTTACCACCGGGATCAACACCAGATTGGCCAACCAGCCAATCAATGCAAGACCGGACGCTGTGGCCTGGCTCAACACCACACCGACAATATCGCTGGTCTGCCCCATGTGTTCACTGATCGCGGCCTTGAGCTTGTCGAATTTCCAGAACCCCTCCGACAACCCGAACTTCGACTGCGCCCACGGCAATGCGGTGTGCTGCAGCCAGTCGAGCATTTGCGGCGCCAGCTCATACAAACGAAACAACTGCCTGGCCAGCAGCGGCACCAACACCAGCAGCAGCGTGGTGAAAATCAGGGTGAACAGTGCGAACACCGCCACCACGCCCCACGTCCTTGAAAGTCCGGCTTTCTCCAGCCGATCCACCAGCGGATCGAACAGATAGGCCAGCAGCAACGCCACCAGGAAAGGTGTCAGGATCGGATGCAACAGCCAGATAAACGCGCAGAGCAGAACCACTCCACCCAACCAGAACCAACGCCGCGTATCGGCCATGTACCACTCCATATGCATCTATATAAAGAAAGAAAACCTTACCAACGGAAGCGCAATTGCGGCACCGGTGCCGGCGCTGGGGCCACGGCAGGCGTCGCACCCTGCGCCACGGGCTGAACCGGCGCAACGGGCGCGGGCACTTCACCGGCGGGCATTTCCTGCAACTTCGCCAGCGACAACTGCGAGCGCAATTGCTCGGCGCTGCCGTTAACCCGATAAAGAATGCGATCACCGTCAACACTTTGCAGACGCGCGCCAAAAGGGTCGAGCAATCGCCCCAGCGCCGCATAGCGCTCCAGGTTCATGCCCTGCACTTCCAGCAATTGCTCGCCAGAAGCGCCCGGCTTGACAACAAACCGTGGCGCCAGTCGCTCGCTGACCGCCAGCATCACAGCGTCAGCCACAGCGGCCTGATCCGCGCCCTGTACGTTGCCCGCTTCCTTCTTGTCGCCCATCCACAAATTCCATTTGGCCTGCCACTGGCCGCCCTCTTCGCGGGCATGCACGGCGAGCAAGGCGTCAGCGTTGTAACGTTCCGAGACCCCGCGCAGTGGCGTTGCGTCGGTGCCTTCCAGGTTGGGCGCCGTAGCGACCAGTTGCTCACTCAGGTCCGCCAGCGGCAAACGCAGCGGCAAACCACGGTGCTGCGCCGCTCGACGCAACGGTGTAGCGGCGGCCTGGCCATCGCCCACCAAACTTGAACCCTCGGTGGCATCGTTCAACCACCAACCGAGGATCGACGGTCGATTGGCACCCCACAACGACAACCCGGCACGACGCAATGCTTGCTCGGTAGTGTTCGGATCAAAATCGACCTTCAGTACTTCTGGAGGGCCCGCGTCA
This sequence comes from Pseudomonas sp. B21-040, assembly GCF_024748695.1. Lineage (NCBI taxonomy): Bacteria > Pseudomonadati > Pseudomonadota > Gammaproteobacteria > Pseudomonadales > Pseudomonadaceae > Pseudomonas > Pseudomonas sp. B21-040. The sequence goes on along the minus strand of NZ_CP087176.1, from coordinate 1,802,066 downwards.
AAACCAAATTGGCTGATGATTTGCTGCGGATCTTTGCGCAGGGCTGCCAACCCCGGACTCTGCACCGCCTTGGGATCGCCGGTCAGACGCAACACCAGCGTGTCCAGCGCCCGCTGGATCGCTTGATCACGCTCCGCGGGCGCCTGACTGGTGACAGGCTCGCGCACCTGATAAAGGCCTTTCACGTTTTCGGCATGACTCGTGAGGCTGATCAGGGAAAAACAGCTCAAACACAACAATTTAGAAAAAAAACGCATGGAAGATTCCTGACGACAAGAGCGGCTGGAACAGACCGCATGAAGACGATCGAACAGGGCTGTGACCACTTCCCTGTGCAAAACATTCACACGGCCGCGATAAGTTTTCGCACTGTCATAACGATAGACGGTTAATCGCGTTACCTTATACAGCCCACTAACACGCTCAATATCAATTTTTTTAATAGGATATGCCCCTGCCGTCGGCGTGAGGATGGCCGCTGCCCCTCAAGCCTGATAAAATCGCGCGCCTTCGCAGACCGGCAACAGCCGGGCACATCGAATTTCGCGTGAGGCAATCGCCCCCGTCGATTTCGGCGTCCCCCGCTGGACTCGGTCGTTACCCCTGAATCCCCCCTAAAGGCCTGGATCATGAGCAAGCAACCCTCCCTGAGCTACAAGGACGCCGGTGTAGACATCGACGCCGGTGAAGCATTGGTCGAACGCATCAAGAGCGTCGCCAAGCGCACTGCGCGCCCGGAAGTCATGGGCGGCCTGGGCGGTTTCGGCGCCCTCTGCGAAATCCCGGCTGGCTACAAGCAGCCTGTGCTGGTTTCCGGCACCGACGGCGTGGGCACCAAGCTGCGCCTGGCCCTGAACCTGAACAAGCACGACAGCATCGGCATCGACCTGGTGGCCATGTGCGTGAACGACCTGGTGGTCTGCGGCGCCGAGCCACTGTTCTTCCTCGACTACTACGCTACCGGCAAACTCAACGTCGAAACCGCGACCCAGGTCGTCACCGGCATCGGTGCTGGCTGCGAACTGTCCGGTTGCTCCCTGGTTGGCGGCGAAACCGCTGAAATGCCGGGCATGTACGAAGGCGAAGACTACGACCTGGCCGGTTTCTGCGTCGGCGTCGTGGAAAAATCCGAGATCATCGACGGTTCCAAAGTCGCAGCCGGCGACGCCCTGCTCGCCCTGCCGTCTTCCGGCCCGCACTCCAACGGCTACTCGCTGATCCGCAAGATCATCGAAGTGTCGGGTGCCGACATCGAAAACATCCAGCTCGACGGCAAACCGCTGACCGACCTGCTGATGGCCCCGACCCGTATCTACGTGAAGCCGCTGCTCAAGCTGATCAAGGAAACCGGTGCTGTCAAAGCCATGGCCCACATCACCGGTGGCGGCCTGCTGGACAACATCCCGCGCGTTCTGCCAAAAGGCGCACAAGCCGTGGTTGACGTGGCGAGCTGGAACCGCCCAGCCGTGTTCGACTGGCTGCAAGAGAAAGGCAACGTCGACGAAAACGAAATGCACCGCGTGCTGAACTGCGGCGTGGGCATGGTCATCTGCGTCGCTCAAGAGCACGTTGAAACCGCGCTGAACGTTTTGCGTGAAGCCGGCGAGCAGCCTTGGGTCATCGGTCAGATCGCCACCGCTGCCGAAGGCGCGGCCCAGGTTGAACTGAAGAACCTCAAGGCTCACTGATGTCAAAGACCTGTGATGTCGTGGTGCTGCTCTCCGGCACCGGCAGTAACTTGCAGGCCTTGATCGACAGCACGCGGACCGGCGACAGCCCGGTCCGCATTGCTGCGGTGATTTCCAACCGCGCCGATGCCTATGGCCTGCAGCGCGCCAAGGACGCGGGTATCGACACCCGCGCCCTGGATCACAAGGCTTTCGAAGGCCGCGAGGCCTTCGATGCCGCGCTGATCGAGCTGATTGACGCCTTCAATCCCAAACTCGTGGTACTGGCCGGTTTCATGCGCATTCTCAGCGCTGACTTCGTGCGCCACTATGCGGGTCGCCTGTTGAATATCCACCCGTCGCTGCTGCCCAAATACAAAGGGTTACACACTCATCAGCGCGCGCTGGAGGCCGGCGATACCGAGCACGGCTGCTCCGTGCACTTCGTCACCGAGGAACTCGATGGCGGACCACTGGTCGTACAGGCAGTAATACCGGTAGAGTTGCACGATTCGCCGCAAAGCCTGGCGCAGCGAGTCCACGTTCAGGAACACCTGATCTACCCGTTGGCAGTACGCTGGTTTGCCGAAGGTCGCTTAGCACTCAGCGAACAAGGTGCTTTACTGGATGGGAAGTTACTCGCGGCCAGCGGCCACTTGATTCGAACTTAGGAGATATTATGCGTCGCGCCCTGCTCTTCGCTTGCGCTCTGTTTGCCCTGCCCCTGGCACAGGCTTCGGAACTTCAACCTTTCTCCGCCAGCTACACCGCCGACTGGAAGCAGTTGCCCATGAGTGGCACGGCTGAACGCAACCTGACCAAGGAAGCCAACGGCGTCTGGAAACTCAGCTTCAAGGCGTCGATGATGATCGCCAGCCTGACTGAAGAAAGCACCCTGACCGTCGACAAGGAAACTCTGCTACCTCAGACCTACCACTTTGAACGTGGCGGCCTGGGCAAAGCCAAGAAGTCTGATCTGGATTTCGACTGGGCCACCAAAATGGTCACCGGCACTGATCGCGGTGACGCAGTCAAGGTCCCGCTGAACCCTGGCATGGTCGATAAATCCACTTACCAGTTGGCCTTGCAGCACGATGTCGCCGCCGGCAAGAAAAGCATGAGCTATCAGGTAGTCGATGGCAACGAAGTCGACACCTATGATTTCCGCGTGCTGGGCTCTGAAAAAGTAGACACCAAGGCTGGCAAGATCGATGCAATCAAGGTCGAGCGTGTGCGCGACCCGACACAAAACAAGCGCATCACCGTCCTGTGGTTTGCCAAGGACTGGGATTACCTGCTGGTCCGTCTGCAACAAGTTGAAACCGACGGCAAGGAGTACAACATCATGCTCCTCGACGGCACGGTCAACGGCAAATCGGTCAAGGGTAGCTAATCCAGGATCGACAAGAAAATCCGGAATCCGATAAGGGTTCCGGATTTTTTTTGTCCGCTGAAACTCAGATCAGCGCCAGCGCTTGTGCCAGATCGGCACGCAAGTCTTCGACGTCCTCAACGCCCACGGACAACCGCACCAGCGCATCGCCAATGCCAAGTTGTGCGCGGGTATCGGCGGGGATGCTGGCGTGAGTCATGATCGCCGGATGCTCGATCAGGCTTTCCACCCCGCCCAGACTCTCCGCCAACGCAAATATTTGCACGTTCTCAAGGAAGCGCTTGGCGCCGGCCAGGTCACAGTTCAGGTCGAGGGAGATCATGCCGCCAAAACCGCGCATTTGTCGTTGTGCCAGTTCGTGCTGCGGATGTGACGGCAGGCCTGGGTAGTAGACACGCGCCACTTGCGGTTGTTGCTCCAGCCATTGCGCCAGCGCCAGTGCGTTGCTGCAGTGGCGTTCCATGCGCAACGCCAGGGTCTTCACCCCGCGTAACGTGAGGAAGGCGTCAAACGGCCCGGCGATAGCGCCCACGGCGTTTTGCAGAAAGCCCAGCCGTTCGCCCAGCTCCGCATTCTGCCCGACCACCGCAATGCCACCGATGACGTCAGAGTGACCGTTCAAATACTTGGTGGTCGAATGCACCACGATATCGAAGCCCAGTTCCAGCGGACGCTGGATCCACGGGCTCGCAAAGGTATTATCGGCCACACAAATGATGCCGCGCTGGCGACAGATGCGCGCGATGGCTTCGAGGTCAGTCAGGCGCAACAACGGATTGCTCGGCGTCTCGACGCAGACCATCCGCGTGTCCTCCTGCAGCGCCGCTTCAAAGGCCGCCAGATCCGTCAGGTCGACGAAACTGAAGCGATGCCCGGCGCTGCGCCGGCGTACTTTGTCGAACAGGCGAAACGTCCCGCCATACAAATCATTGCCCGAGACGATATGCGAGTCGGCATCGAGCAATTCGAGCACGGTGGAGATCGCCGCCAGCCCGGACGCGAACGCGAACGCCTTGGTGCCGCCTTCGAGGTCCGCCACGCAGCGCTCCAGCGCCCAACGTGTCGGGTTGTGCGAGCGCCCATAGTCGAGGCCTTTGTGTACGCCGGGGCTTTGCTGCAAATAGGTGGAATTGGCGTAAATCGGCGGCATCAGCGCCCCGGTGGAAGGGTCCGGCGTCTGCCCGGCATGAATCACCCGAGTAGCGAACCCACGTGGCGCAGCGTTTTCATCGTGTTGACTCATGCAAGAGATCTCCGTAAATGATTGAGTAGGTCAACGCGGGTAATCAGGCCATGGAAGCCCGAGGCATCGGCAATGATCGCCACCAACCCACGGTCGAGTTCGGCTTGCAGCTCAGCCAGGCTGGCAGCGGCCGGCAAGGTTTGCAGTTTGCCCGTCATGGCGCTGGCGACGGTCAAGCGGAAGTGCGATGGGTCTTGGTGCACCCCCAGCAAAATGTCGGATTCGTCGATGACGCCGACCAAACGCTGCCCCTCTACCAGCACGGGCAGTTGCGACACATCGGCCAGGCGCATGCGCTGGAAAGCGGTGAGCAACGTGTCGTCCGGGCCGACGCTGATCACCCGCCCGTCCTCGAAGCGCCGCGAGATCAAATCGCGAAGATCACCGTAGCGCTTGTATTGCAGCAGGCCCTGATCGTTCATCCATTGATCGTTGTAGACCTTCGACAGGTAGCGGGTGCCGGTGTCACAGACAAAACTCACGACCCGCTTCGGCTCGGTTTGCTCACGGCAATAACGCAACGCCGCCGCCAGCAACGTGCCGGTCGATGATCCGCCGAGAATGCCTTCGGCGCGCAGCAGCTGGCGGGCATGATCGAAGCTTTCCTCGTCGCTGATCGAATACGCGTGGCGCACGCTGGACAGGTCGGCAATCGAGGGAATGAAATCTTCGCCAATGCCCTCCACCGCCCACGAACCGGGTGTCCCAAGGGTGCCGCTGCGGCTGTATTCGGCCATCACCGAGCCCACCGGGTCGGCCAGCACCATGACCAGGTTTGGCTGCACGCGGCTAAAGAACCGGGTCAAGCCGGTCAGCGTGCCGGCTGAACCGACGCCGACGACGATGGCATCGACATCATGCTGGGTCTGTGCCCAGATCTCCGGCGCGGTGCTGCACTCGTGCGCCAGAGGGTTGGCCGGATTGTTGAATTGATCGGCAAAGAACGCGTCGGGAATTTCCTTGGCCAGCCGCGCGGCCACGTCCTGGTAATACTCGGGATGGCCCTTGCCGACATCGGAACGGGTGATGTGCACTTCGGCGCCCATCGCCTTGAGGTGCAGGACTTTCTCCGTCGACATCTTGTCCGGCACCACCAACACCACGCGATAACCCTTGGCGCGGCCGACAAGGGCCAGGCCCAGGCCGGTGTTGCCGGCCGTGGCCTCGACGATGGTGCCACCGGGTTGCAGGCGACCATCGCGCTCGGCGGCGTCGATCATCGCCAGGCCGATGCGATCCTTGATCGATCCGCCGGGGTTTTGTGATTCGAGCTTGAGGAACAGCGTACACGGGCCGGTATCGAAGCGGCTGACGCGCACCAGCGGCGTATTGCCGATCAGCTCAAGGACGGCAGGGCGGGAGTCGTTCGGCATGTCGTCACCTCGCTGCAGTGATTCGTACTGGATGGACACAAACCTGCGGCGCGTCATCATGCGACAGTCGCAGGCAACACCTCGCTTGGACCATAGGCCGCGATGGCGTCATTCGCAACCGCGCGCGGCCAGCCGGTAACCCGCTCGTATGAACCCCGCAAGAAAGTGGAACGCGCCGCTGGCGCAATGCTCTATAACTTCACAGTCTTTTTTGATCGAACGACTTTTCCAGCCTGGGAGGCTTTCCATGACCGTTACCGTCAATACCGTTTCCGCCGAAGGTTTTCGTCACAGTGTGCAGATTGATGACCATGAACTGTTTGCCGATGTGCCGACCACTTCCGGCGGCGAGGGCTCGGCGCCAGAACCCCACGATTATTTCGATGCCGCTCTGGGTGCCTGCAAAGCCCTGACCCTGAAGATGTACGCCAACAAGAAGGACATCCCATTGACCGGCGTCACCGTCGAGGTCAAACGCGACAACAGCGAAGAGCAGAAAGGCAAATACGCCCTGCACGTCAAACTGACCCTAAAAGGCGTGCTCACCGATGCGCAACGCGAAGAACTGCATCGCGTGGCCGACCGTTGCCCGGTCCACAAACTGATGACGACCACTGACGTCAGCATCGAAACCCACTTGTCCGAAGGGGCGTTCAGCCAATAGCGGCAAGGGCTGCGCAAGCGGGTTATGCTCCACGCATCACCCGCTCAGCCTGGAATGCAGCATGAACACTCCGCTCGTGATCCGCCCCCGCGCCGAAGATGTAGAAGGCCAGCCGATATTTCGCCCGTTGCCGTCCGCCAAATGCCGCAGTGTCGGGCCTTTCGTGTTTTTTGACCACATGCTCGAAACCGTTTATCCGGCGGGCAAAGGCATGAATATCCGACAACATCCGCACATCGGCCTGTCGACCCTCACCTACTTGTTCGAAGGGCAAATCCAGCACAAGGACAGTCTCGGCTCCGACCAGGTGGTGAGCGCCGGTGATGTCAGCTGGATGACTGCCGGCAGCGCAATTGCCCACGTAGAGCGCACGCCCGAGGCGTTGAAGGACAGCGGCTTTACGATGCACGGCTTGCAGATCTGGCTGGCCTCACCCAAGGACCATGAGCAGGGTCCAGGCCACTACAGCCATCACCCGGCGGCCACCTTGCCGGTCAGCGATAACCTTGGCGTGAAGATCCGGATGATTGCCGGGTCAGGCTTTTGCCTGGAGTCGCCGGTGCCAGTGCTGTCCCCTACGTTGTACGCGGAATTGAACCTGCAAACGGCGACCACACTGCTGATTCCCACCGAACATGAAGAGCGTGCGTTGTATGTCTTGAGCGGTGAAGCGCAGCTGAATGGCGACACGCTGGAGGTGAATTCGCTGGTGGTGTTGCCTGCGGGGGAAGAAATGACCCTGTTCGCCGAAAGCGACTGCCACGCCGTGTTGTTCGGCGGCGCGCCGCTGGACGGGCCACGGCGGATCAACTGGAATTTTGTGGCCAGCGATCCGGCGGCCATCGATGAAGCGCGGCGGCGCTGGGCGGCCGGGGATTGGCCGACAGTGCCGGGAGAAAGCGAGCGGATCGAACTGCCTTAGCTTTTCGATCGTTCCCACGCATCATCGTTCCCACGCTCTGCGTGGGAATGCAGCCCGTGACGCTCCGCGTCACTGGACGCAGAGCGTCCCTAGAGGCGTTCCCACGCAGAGCGTGGGAACGATCCGAAAATCAGTGGTCAGCCTTTAAACACTTCATCCAGCAAATTGTGCATCGACGTAAACGCCCGTGCAGCGATCTTCGCGTCGTACATCATCATGCCTGGCACATTGGCATGCGGATCGGTAAAGGAATGCACCGCCCCGCCGTAGCTCAGCAATTGCCAGTCCACACCCGCCGCATTCATTTCCGCTTCGAATGCCGGCAGTTGCTCCTTGGGCACCAATGGATCGGCGGCACCGTGCAGCACCAGCACCGAGCCCTTGATGTTTTTGGCATCCGCCGGATTTGGCGAGTCCAGCGTGCCATGGAACGACACCGCCGCTTTCAACGGTGCCCCCGTGCGTGCCAGGTCCAGGGCGCAGCAACCACCGAAGCAAAAACCGAATGCCGCCAGTTTCGAGGTATCGACCGCCACCTCGTCCTGATTTTTCAGTTGTTCAAACGCCGCCTGCAGGCGCTTGCGCAACAACGGACGGTCATGTTTGAGCGGCATCATCGCCGCGCCCGCCTCGTCGCCGTTCTGCGGGCGAACCGACTGACCGTACACATCCGCGATCAGCACCACGTACCCCTTGGACGCCACCGTCTTGGCAATCACTTCGGCCCCGGCGCTCACACCCATCCAGTTCGGCGCCATCAGCAAGCCCGGGCGCGGGCCTTTGTGGTCGGCGTCGAAAGCCAGGCGGCTTTCATACGAGTGGCCATCAATTTGATAAACGACTGAACGAACAGTGATTTGACTCATGACTCTCTCCCAGCAAAAGGCACCAGAATGAAAAAAACCCGCCGAAGCGGGTTTTTTTACAACGCAGTTAAACCGACAGTTCAACCAGCAGCTTGTTCAGACGGCGCACGTAGGCGGCCGGGTCTTTCAAGCTGTCACCGGCAGCCAGTGCCGCCTGATCGAAGAGAATGTGCGACAGGTCGCCGAAACGCTCCTCGCTCTGCTCGTTGTCGAGCTTCTCGATCAGTGGGTGGGCCGGGTTGAATTCGAAGATCGGCTTCGAGTCCGGAACCTTCTGACCGCTGGCTTCCAGGATCTGACGCATTTGCATGCCCAGGTCCTGCTCGCCGATGGCCAGAATCGCCGGGGAATCGGTCAAACGGTGGGAAACCCGTACTTCAGCAACCGAGTCACCCAGTGCGGTTTTCAGACGCTCAACCAGACCTTCTTTGGACTTGGCGACTTCTTCTGCGGCTTTCTTGTCCTCTTCCGAGTCCAGATTGCCCAGGTCGAGGTCACCGCGCGCCACGTCAACGAAGCTCTTGCCGTCGAAGTCGTTGAGGTAGCTCATCAGCCACTCGTCGATACGATCGGTCAGCAGCAGCACTTCGATGCCTTTCTTGCGGAAGACTTCCAGGTGCGGGCTGTTTTTGACTTGCGCGTAGGTTTCGCCGGTCAGGTAGTAAATCTTGTCCTGACCTTCCTTGGCGCGAGCCAGGTATTCGGCCAGGCCAACCACTTGCTCGCCTTCCTCACCATTGGTCGAGGCGAAACGCAGCAAGCCAGCGATTTTCTCTTTGTTGGCGAAGTCTTCTGCCGGGCCTTCTTTCATGACCTGACCGAAGTTCTTCCAGAAGCTCTTGTATTGCTCAGGCTCGTTCTTCGCCAGTTTTTCCAGCATGTCCAGAACGCGCTTGGTCAGCGCCGACTTCATCGAATCGATGATCGGGTCTTTCTGCAGGATTTCCCGCGACACGTTCAGCGACAGGTCGTTGGAATCGACCACGCCTTTGATGAAGCGCAGATACAGCGGCAGGAACGACTCAGCCTGGTCCATCACGAACACGCGTTGCACGTACAGCTTCAGGCCTTTCGGCGCTTCACGCTGGTACAGATCGAACGGAGCACGGGCCGGCACGTACAGCAGCGAGCTGTATTCGAGCTTGCCTTCGACCTTGTTGTGGCTCCAGCTCAGCGGGTTCTCGAAATCGTGAGCGACGTGTTTGTAGAACTCCTGGTATTCCTCGTCTTTCACTTCAGTGCGAGGACGAGTCCACAGGGCGCTGGCACGGTTGACGGTTTCCCACTCAACGGCTGGCTGCTCTTCGCCTTCTGCGGCGGCCGCTTCCTTGGGCAACTCGATCGGCAGCGCGATGTGGTCGGAGTACTTCTTGATGATGTTGCGCAGACGCCAGCCATCGGCGAATTCGTCTTCACCGGACTTCAGGTGCAGGACGATGCGAGTGCCGCGCTCGGCTTTCTCAACGGTGGCGACTTCGAAATCGCCTTCGCCCTTGGACGACCAGTGCACGCCTTCGCTCGCCGCATCACCGGCACGACGGCTGAACACGTCGACTTTGTCGGCGACGATGAATGCAGAGTAGAAACCCACACCGAACTGACCGATCAGGTGCGAATCTTTCTTCTGATCGCCGGACAGGTGTTTCATGAAATCGGCGGTACCGGATTTAGCGATAGTGCCCAGATGGGTGATCGCGTCTTCGCGGGTCATGCCAATGCCGTTGTCTTCGAGGGTGACGGTTTTGGCGTCTTTGTCGAAGCTCACACGGATTTTCAGTTCGGCGCCACCTTCCAGCAACTCAGGCTTGGACAGGGCTTCGAAACGTAATTTGTCGACAGCGTCAGAGGCGTTCGAGATCAATTCGCGAAGGAAAATTTCCTTGTTGGAATACAGCGAATGGATCATGAGGTGCAGCAGCTGCTTCACCTCGGTCTGGAAGCCCAGGGTTTCCTTTTGAGTTTCCACACTCATGGTCATCAAACTCCAATCAGATGGCTAAGCCGCGACCTTGAGGGTCGGCGGCGGGATGTCATCAGAGTTGGGGGCTGTGTTCAGGATTTCAAGGGCTCTTCAATTTTGAAATGCGCGCGGGCCGTGGCAATGGGCTCGGATTCGGTGCTTTGCCAGGCCGTCACGGCCACGTTGGCGACCCGGCGCCCCTGCCGGCAAACCTGACATTTGGCCCAGGTATCGCGAAACTGCCCGGCGCGCAGGTAGTCGAGGGAGAAGTCGATGATTTTCGGCACACCCGGTGAGCCGGTAAAAATCAGCAGGTGCAGCGCAGCCGAGAGTTCCATGAACCCGGCGATCACGCCGCCATGAATCGCCGGCAATAAAGGGTTGCCAATGTTGTCCTTGTTGGCCGGCAGGCGAAACAGCAGGTCATCCCCTACCCGCGAACATTCGACGCCGATCAGTTTGGCGTAAGGAATCAGGTGCAGCAGCGAGGCGTAGTCACCCTGCTCATGGGCCAGTTGAAGTTGTTCCTTGAAAGCGTCCGTCATTGCGCACCTCCGGCAATCGCACCGCCAAAACTTTTGGTGCCCTTAATGCCTTTGCCCATGCGCATGAATGTACCGACAACATGAGCGATAGGTTGCTCGGGATCATCCTGATAGGCAAAGCCGCGAGCGAAGATCACGTCAGTGGTCACCCGATAGCATTGGGCAAAGCCGTAGACATCTTTATGTGGCTCGGCGGCATGCATGTAATCGATGCGCAAATCGAGGGTCGGGCAGACTTCGAATTCGGGCAGCACACACAGTGTCGACATACCGCACGCGGTATCCATCAACGATGTCAACGCCCCGCCATGAATGACCCCGGTTTCTGGATTCCCCACGATTTGCGGACTGTAAGGCAAGATGACCGTTAGTCCGTCACTGCTGGCGCTGTGAACCCGCAGCCCGAGGACCTGACAATGACGCAGCGCCGACAGGAATCGCGTCGCACGCTCAAAAACGGGGTTTTCGGCCATGTGTTTAAAACTCTTCTTAATGTTCGGTCAAAGTAGCTCGTCAGCGGGGAAAAGTTCCATCACCTAACAAACTTATATATCTGAACGAATTGAGGAACTTAACGCTATGGAGCGTGCTCGAAAGGCCAGTAGTTATTTCCATAAGGAGAAACACCCCATGCGTAAGACTTTAGCTATTGCCTTGATGTTGACCGCTACCCTCGGTCTCGCTGCCTGCGATAAAAAATCCGAGGACAAAGCTCAAGATGCTGCCAAACATGCTGAGCAAGCTCAGCAAGATATGAGCAAAGCTCAGGATAAAGTGAACGACGCGGCAAAAGAAAACGCCGAAGCTGCCAAAGCTCAGGCTGAATCGAACGAAGCTGCTGCAAAAGAAGCACCTAAAAACTAAAACAGTTTTTAGCGTGACAAAAGAAAACCCGCCAAGTGCGGGTTTTCTTTTATTTGTGATTTGCTGCGTTAGAGCAAAACGCTTCTAAAAGTCGGACTAATCATCAGTAACAACGAACAGACGAAACCCACAAACCAGACCAGACTGCGCTGCCAGGCCAAATCCCCCCAGTAACACAGCAAGTAAATAACACGTGTGATCACAAAAATGATCGCCAACACATCGATCAACCATCCTGCAGTTTGTGTGGTGTGCGCCATCAACACGCCCACCGCAAACAATATGAATGCCTCAAAACAGTTTTGATGCGCAGCCACCGCCCTGGCGCCGAAACCGGTAAGTTGTGCCTGTTGCTGGCGTGGCGAGTGATTGTTGTAACCACCCTGCTCTTTCATCGCCTTGGCCACCGGCATGCGGGCCACGTAAATCAGTAGTGCGCTGATAAACACACACCAGAACGGAATACTCATCAAGCGACCTCTTTGTTCGCCTCAGGCAAGGGTGCCTCTGTAGGGGTATAGACCATCACGTCGAGCACGTCGGAATGGAATTCCCGGCGATACAACACCAGCACCACGCCGGCACTCATCAACATGAACAACCACGGGCTGACAAACCAGGCCAGCATGGTCATGCCGAAGTAATAGGAACGCAGGCCAAAGTTGAACTGGTTCGCCGCCATCGAGATAACGCGAGCCGCTCGGGCAGCAAAGGCTTTGCGCTCCTGTTCGGACACATGGCGCTCACCCACCATCGGCGCCGAGCCAATCAGGATCGCCGCAAAGTTGTACTGACGCATGCACCAGCTGAACGTGAAGAACGCGTAGACAAACACCATTGCCAGGCACAGCAACTTGATTTCGGACATGCCCTGGGACGCCTGCTGCACCATCGGGATATCCGCCAGTAACGACACTGCTCTTTCGGAAGCACCGAGTACCGTCAAAATACCCGCCAGGATAATCAATGTGCTGGAGGCAAAGAACGAAGCGTTGCGCTCCAGGTTGCCGATCACACTGGCGTCGGCAATGCGGTTATCGCGCAGCAACATGCGACGCATCCAGTCTTCCCGGTAAAGGTGCAACACACTGGCCAGGCACGCGGTGTCGCGGCCCTTCCACGAGGCATAGCGGGTGTAACCACCCCAGCAGATGACAAACCAGAGCGCGGCGAGGATGTGGATCAGGTTGGCGTGGATGAACGACATGCAATTCCTTGTGAGACGTTGGCATTGGTAATCCCCGTAGGAGCAAGGCTTGCCCGCGATAGGGCCTTGGAAATCGCCATCGCGGGCAAGCCTTGCTCCTACAGGTAGTGCTTCGACGTTAGCTCAAGGAAAAAGACACTGCCTGACGCCCATAAAAAATGCCCCGTATCGATTGATACGGGGCATTTCTGTTTCAGCGTGACAGCCCGCTTGTGGCGGGCCATTGCGCGACTTAAGCCAGCACTTCTTCGCGCTTGCCCAGCAGACGATCGCAAACCACTGCGACGACCAGGGTCATGACCGATGGCACCAGCCACGCCAGGCCCTGCTCGCTCAGCGGCAAATGGGACAGCTGAGTCGGCATCCAGTCTGCCAGACCGGCGCCCTTGAGCGCGTCGATCAGGCCGAAGATGAACGACACCAGCATCACCGGACCGACAATGCGGCCCTGCTCATGCCAGAAGTCCTTGCAGAAGCTCAGCGCCACCAGGGCGATGCACGGCGGGTAAATCGCGGTCAGTACCGGGATCGAGAACGCAATCAGCTTGGTGAGTCCCAGGTTGGACACCAGCAAGGAGAACGCCGCCAGGATGATGACCAGGGTCTTGTAGGACAGTGGCAACACGCGGCTGAAGTACTCGGCGCAGGCACAGGTCAGGCCGACCGCCGTCACCAGGCAGGCCAGCGAGATCAGCACCGCCAGGAAACCACTGCCCAACGAACCGAAGGTGTGTTGAACGTAGGCGTGCAACACGGCCGCGCCGTTGGTGGCACCGGCGGCCACTTCATGGCTGCCCGAACCGAGGCGGAACAGGCTGACATAAACCAGCGCCAGGCCCACGCCGGCAATCAGGCCGGCAATGATCGCGTAACGGGTAATCAGTGCCGGTGATTCCACACCGCGGGAACGGATCGCGTTGACGATGACAATGCCAAACACCAGCGCGCCCAGGGTATCCATGGTCAAGTAACCGTTGATGAAGCCCTGAGAGAACGGTGCCGCCACATATTCAGGCGTGGCCATGCCGATATCACCGGCAGGCAATGCAAACGCAGCGATACCGAGCGCGGCCAGGGCGATGATCTTCAGCGGCGCGAGGAAACGTCCGACGGTATCCAGCAAACGGCCCGGATAGAGCGAGATGAAGAACACCACCAGGAAGTACACGGCACTGTAGATAAACAACGCCAACGGGCTCTCGCCGGTCAACGGCGCCAGGCCGACTTCGAACGATACGGTGGCGGTACGTGGTGTCGCGAACAACGGGCCGACGGCGAGGTAGCACGCGGCAGCCAGCAGGCCACCGGCGATTTTGCCGATAGGACTGCTCAGGGCATCCATTGCCCCGCCGACTTTTGCCAGCGCAACCACCGTGACCACCGGCAAACCGACTGCGGTGATCAGAAAGCCCAGCGCCGCCATCCAGACATTAGGCCCGGACTGCAAACCGACGATAGGCGGGAAGATGATGTTGCCAGCCCCGACAAACAGGGCAAACGTCATAAAACCAAGTGCCAGGATGTCCTGGCCTTTCAACACTTTCATTAAGGAAATACCACACTACTGAATCGGAATTTAGAGAGGGACTTCCCTTGGGGGTGAGGGAAATGCTGTCGGTCCGTATAGGACTGACCCTTTAGCGCGTAGCAACCTTGTGGGACGCGGACGCAAAAATGGCGAGTAGCCTAACGAATTTGCCCGACAAACGCACTGTTAGAGGGCGAACTATCCGATACGCGACGTTTCTGTGTCGCGTTTATGCATGTAAATGGTGGATGCCTGTAAATCCGTCTTCGCGAGCAAGCCCGCTGCCACAAGACTTGGGGCGTTCAACCGATGATTGATCGTTCCTACGCAGAGCGTGGGGACGATCACCCGGAAACGACAAAGGCCACCCGAACAGACTGTGTGAAAACCTAGCAATCTGCGCAAAGCTCAAAGAAAATGCTCCGTATCGAAAGATACGGAGCATTTTTCGTTATGGCTTACATCCAAGGTGAGTCCCGTAGCCAGACCAGTCTGTTCCCGGTCTCGCTGGAAGAACTGATCCCCGAGGATCATCTCGTTCGGGTTATTGACCTGTACGTCGCCAAGCTGGATCTGGTGCAACTGGGCTTTGATAAAGCGCTGCCCAAAAGCACAGGTCGTCCTTCTTATGATCCTGCCGATCAGCTCAAGCTCTACCTCTATGGCTATTTTCAGCGGATTCGCTCATCGCGGCGTCTCGAAGCCGAGTGCCAGCGCAACATCGAAGTGATGTGGCTGATCAACCGGCTTAAGCCCGACTTCAAGACCATCGCCGACTTTCGCAAAAACAACAAATCCGCCTTTGTGGCGACGTGCGGTGCCTTCGTCCGGTTTTGCCGCATGGCCGGTCTGATCGCAGGAGACTTGGTGGCCATCGACGGCAGCAAGTTTCAGGCAGTCGCTTCCTCGCGGCGCCATATGAACCTCAAGCAACTCAAGCGTCAGGAAGAAAAACTGGATAAGCGCATCGCTCAGTATCTGGCCGAACTGGATGAGGCTGACAGGCTCGATGCGGGAGAGGTGATTGATCGCGGCGCGATCAAAACAGCACTGGTGCAGCTTAAAGTTCGCCAGCAGGACAATCAGAGCTGCCAAGCGCTGATGAACTCGATGGGCCTGGAGCAGTTCAACACCCACGAAAGCGATGCCCGAATGATGCGCACGCCCAAGGGGCCGCGTGTGTCCTATAACGTGCAGAGCGCCGTGGATGCCAAGCATTGCCTGATTCTGCATCATGAGGTTACCCAGGATGGCGACGACCGCAAGCAACTCGAACCAATGGCTAAAGCCGCCAAAGAACAGCTGGAACAAGATGCCCTGACCGTGACTGCCGATGCCGGCTACTCCAACGGCCAGCAGTTTCAGGCCTGCGAGGAGGCTGCGATTACCGTTTATGTGCCGCCCAACCGCTCGGTCAATCCTGGTGGTGAGGACTTTTTTGAGCGCAAAGACTTTATCTACGAAGCCGAACACGATCGTTATCAGTGCCCGGCAGGCAAGTGGTTAACGCTCAAACAGCGCCACAAGGGCGATCGGATCTATCAGGCAGATGTCAGCGACTGCGCCGCCTGCCCGCTCAAATCCCAATGCACTGGCGCTCAGCGCCGCTACGTCTCACGCCACGCCCATGAAGAAGCCTTTGAGCGAATGGAGCAACGAATGCTGGCCCATCCGCAGATGATGGCCAACCGAAGATCCATTGTTGAGCACCCCTTCGGCAACCTGAAGCAATGGCTGTTTGGCAATGCTCGCTTCCTGTTGCGTCAACTGGAGGGCGCGAGAGCGGAAATGGCCTTGGCAGTGAGTGCCTACAACCTAAAACGCGCAATTAGTGTGCTCGGGGCCCGCCAATTGATGGCGTTAATGGGCTGAAAGGCTTTTTTCGCCTGTCGCCCGCACCAAAACAAACGCCCCGAACAAGTCGGGGCGTTTGTTGGGCCGGCCTTCAGCGCGTTTTCACACAGTCTGCGAAGGTGGCCTTTGTTTGGTGAAGCGTGAATTAAGCGCGAGGCTTACTTCATCGCCCAACCGGTCAGCTCGGACAAAGCCTTGCCGATGTCTGCCAGCGAACGCACGGTTTTAACGCCTGCGTCTTCCAGGGCAGCAAACTTCTCGTCTGCAGTGCCTTTGCCGCCAGAGATGATTGCGCCAGCATGGCCCATGCGCTTGCCCGCAGGGGCAGTCACACCAGCGATGTAGGAAACAACCGGCTTGGTCACGTGTGCCTTGATGTAGGCAGCCGCTTCTTCTTCAGCCGAACCGCCGATCTCGCCGATCATCACGATCGCTTCGGTCTTCGGGTCTTCCTGGAACAGCTTCAGGATGTCGATGAAGTTCGAACCCGGGATCGGGTCACCACCGATGCCGACGCAAGTCGACTGACCGAAACCGGCGTCAGTAGTCTGCTTCACAGCTTCGTAGGTCAGGGTGCCGGAACGGGAAACGATACCGACCTTGCCTGGCAAGTGAATGTGACCTGGCATGATGCCGATCTTGCATTCGCCTGGAGTGATCACGCCTGGGCAGTTAGGGCCGATCAGGGTGATACCCAGCTCGTCGCACTTGACCTTGGCATCCAGCATGTCCAGGGTAGGAATGCCTTCAGTGATGCAAACGATCAGCTTGATGCCGCCGAATGCTGCTTCCAGGATGGAGTCCTTGCAGAAAGGAGCTGGAACGTAGATCACGCTGGCGGTGGCGCCAGTGGCAGCTACAGCATCTTTCACGGTGTTGAACACTGGCAGACCCAGGTGCTCGGTGCCGCCTTTACCCGGAGTTACGCCACCCACCATCTTGGTGCCGTATTCGAGCGCTTGCTGGGTGTGGAAACTACCTTGCGAACCGGTAATACCCTGGCAGATAACTTTGGTGTCTTTATTGATCAGGACGCTCATTATTTGCCCTCCGCAGCTTTAACAACTTGTTGAGCAGCGTCGGTCAGGCTGGTAGCAGCGATGATGTTCAAACCGCTTTCTGCCAGTACTTTAGCGCCCAGCTCAGCGTTGTTGCCTTCAAGGCGAACAACAACCGGGATTTTCACGCCGACTTCTTTCACAGCGCCGATGATGCCTTCGGCAATCATGTCGCAACGAACGATGCCGCCGAAGATGTTAACCAATACTGCAGCGACGTTAGTGTCGGACAGAATGATCTTGAACGCTTCGGTAACGCGTTCTTTGGTAGCACCGCCGCCCACGTCGAGGAAGTTGGCTGGTTTGCCGCCATGCAGGTTGACGATGTCCATGGTACCCATGGCCAGGCCAGCACCGTTGACCATGCAACCGATGTTGCCTTCCAGTGCTACGTAGTTCAGTTCGAACTTGGCAGCGTGCGCTTCGCGCGGATCGTCTTGCGACGGATCGTGGAAAGTCTTCAGCTTAGGCTGACGGTACATGGCGTTGGCGTCGATGTTGATCTTGGCGTCGAGGCAATGCAGATCGCCGTCAGCCTTGATCACCAGCGGGTTCACTTCCAGCAGAGCCAGGTCGTGATCCTTGAACAGCTTGGCCAGACCTACGAAGATCTTGGCGAACTGAGCAACCTGCTTGCCTTCCAGACCCAGCTGGAATGCCAGCTCGCGACCCTGGAATGGCTGAGCGCCAACCAGTGGATCGATAGTGGCTTTCAGAATTTTTTCTGGAGTGTCGTGAGCGATTTTCTCGATGTCCACGCCACCTTCGGTGGAAGCCATGAACACGATACGACGGCTCGAACGGTCAACGACAGCGCCCAGGTACAGCTCTTTAGCGATATCAGTGCACGATTCAACCAGGATCTTGGTGACTGGCTGACCATTGGCGTCAGTCTGGTAAGTCACCAGACGCTTGCCCAGCCACTGCTGTGCGAATGCCTTAGCGTCTTCTTTGCTGCGAACCAGCTTTACGCCGCCCGCTTTACCGCGACCACCAGCGTGGACCTGGGCTTTGACAACCCACTCGGTGCCGCCGATTTTGTCGCAAGCTTCTGCTGCTGCTTCCGGGGTGTCTACTGCATAACCGGTGGAAACTGGCAGGCCGTATTCAGCGAACAGCTGCTTACCCTGATACTCGTGAAGATTCATGCTTATTACCGTCTTCGTTAGGTACTGCGCATTCGGTGCTGCACTCATTCAAGTGCCGCACCACCTGTGACTGCTGCTTGCGTAGCCTTTCCGGGCATCCGGTGCAGCTACGCAAGACTGCGTCCAGCGGATATTCCGCGGTGAGTCTTGCATGCAAGGCTCACGACGGGCCATTCCGCCGTGGTTTCTTATTGTCTTAACGCTTCTTGCGGTTGGCGATGTGGATGGCGCCGCCATTCACTGCCAGAGCAGCTTCGTGCAAGGCTTCAGACAGGGTCGGATGGGAGAAAACCATCATGCCCAGGTCTTCAGCGCTGGTGCCGAATTCCATACCGATCGCGCCCTGCTGAACCAGTTCTGCAGCGCTCGGGCCAATCACGTGGACGCCCAATACGCGGTCGGTCTTGGCATCGGCGATAACTTTTACGAAACCGCCGGTATCGTTGGCAGCCATGGCACGGCCACTGGCTGCGAACGGGAAGGTGCCAACGTTAACTTCAACGCCTTCTGCCTTCAAGGTCTGCTCGGTTTTGCCGACCCACGCGATTTCCGGGTGAGTATAAATAACAGACGGGATCAAATCATAGTTCATCTGGGCTTTGTGGCCCTTGATGCGCTCGACGACCATGATGCCCTCTTCCGAGGCCTTGTGTGCCAGCATCATGCCGCGAACCACGTCGCCGATAGCGTAAACGCCCGGTACGGTGGTGGCGCAGTGATCGTCAACGTGCACGAAACCGCGCTCGTCCAGGGTCACGCCGCAATCAGCGGACAGCAGATCAGTGGTCACTGGACGGCGACCAACGGCTACGATCAGCTTGTCAAAAGTGATGTTCTGCTCGCCTTTGGCATCGGTGTAGTTCACAACGACTTCGTCGCCGTTCACTTTGGAACCGGTAACGCGAGCGCCCAGTTTGATGTCCAGACCTTGTTTGGTCAGGGTTTTCAAAGCTTCTTTGGACACAGCAGCGTCGGCAGCCATCAGGAACGTGTCCAGGGCTTCCAGAACAGTGACTTCAGCGCCCAGACGGGACCATACCGAACCCAGTTCCAGACCGATCACGCCAGCGCCGATCACGCCAAGACGCTTAGGTACGGACTGGAATTCCAGTGCGCCAGTCGAATCGACGATCACATTCTGGTCAACCGGAGCTGGCGGAATGTCGATCGGACGCGAACCTGGAGCCAGGATCACGTTCTCGGCTTCAATGATTTCTACCGAACCGTCAGGCTTGGTGACTTCGACTTTCTTGCCGGCCAGCAGTTTGCCGTGGCCCTGGATCGAGGTCACGCCGTTAGCCTTGAACAGGGTGGCAACACCCGAGGTCAGGCCTTTGACGATGTTGGCTTTACGGCCGACCATTGCTGGCACGTCCATGGTCACGCCGGCGTGGTTGATACCGTGGATCGCGAAGCCGTCTTGGGCTTCGTGGAACTTCCAGGAGCTGTCCAGCAGCGCCTTGGATGGAATGCAGCCGACGTTCAGGCAAGTACCGCCGAGGGCCAGTTTGCCTTCCTTGTCGGTGTACTTCTCGATGCAGGCAGTGGTGAGACCCAGCTGGGCTGCTTTGATGGCAGCAACGTAGCCGCCAGGGCCCGCGCCGATCACTACTACGTCAAATTTCTGCGACATTCAAAAAATCCTCTTTTTTGCGGCAAGCTTGAAGCCGCAAGCCTCAAGCCAGACTGCCCTTTCGTGCAGCCTGGACCTTGAAACCTGCAGCCGCTTCTATCAGATATCCAGCAACAAACGAGCCGGGTCTTCCAGCAGGTTCTTGATGGTAACCAGGAAGGTCACAGCTTCTTTGCCATCGATCAGACGGTGATCGTAAGACAGAGCCAGGTACATCATCGGACGGATAACGACCTGACCGTTGATCGCCATAGGGCGCTGCAGAATGTTGTGCATGCCCAGGATAGCCGCTTGCGGCGGGTTGACGATCGGGGTCGACATCATCGAACCGAAGGTACCACCGTTGGTGATGGTGAACGTGCCGCCGGTCATTTCGTCCATCGACAGTTTGCCGTCACGAGCCTTCTTGCCGAAGGTGGCGATGCCGCCTTCGATTTCAGCCAGGCTCATCAGTTCGGCGTTACGCAGAACCGGTACAACCAGACCACGGTCGCTGGAAACAGCAACACCGACGTCGGCGTAGCCGTGGTAAACGATGTCGCCACCGTCGATCGACGCGTTGACAGCCGGGAAGCGTTTCAGCGCTTCGGTAGCGGCCTTGACGAAGAACGACATGAAGCCCAGGCGTACGCCGTTGTGGGACTTCTCGAACAGGTCCTTGTACTTCGAACGCAGGGCCATGACTTCAGTCATGTCGACTTCGTTGAAAGTGGTCAGCATCGCCATGTTCGACTGAGCTTCTACCAGGCGCTTGGCCACGGTAGCGCGAACGCGGGTCATCGGTACGCGCTTCTCGACGCGGTCGCCGGCGGCGAACACAGGAGCAGCGGCAGCCGGGGCAGCAGCCTTGGCAGGCGCGGCAGCCGGAGCGGCTTTCTTGGCAGCGACAGCGGCTACTACGTCTTCCTTGGTCACACGACCGCCTTTGCCGGTGCCGGCAACGGAAGCGATGTTGATGCCGTTTTCTTCAGCCAGCTTGCGAGCAGCCGGTGCAGCAACAGGATCGTCTTCGCCATCAGCAGCTGGAGCAGCCGCTTGTGCAGCGGCCGGAGCGGCAGCAGGAGCAGCGGCTGCAGCGCCGCCTTCTACGATGGAGCCCAGAACTTCGTCGGACAGGACGGTCTCGCCCTCGCCCTTGACGATTGCGCCCAACACGCCATCAGCGGTAGCCAGAACTTCCAGTACGACTTTGTCGGTTTCGATGTCGACGATCAGTTCGTCACGCTTGACGGCGTCGCCCGGTTGCTTGTGCCACGTGGCAACGGTGCCATCGGCAACCGATTCCGGGAAAGTGGGGGCTTTGATTTCGATAGCCATTATCTGTGAGTCCTTAAATTCGGTTTCAGGTGCGCGAAGGCGTTAAACAGTAAAGGCGTCTTGCAGCAGTTTTTCCTGCTGTTCGGCGTGCATCGATGCATAACCACATGCCGGTGCAGCAGAAGCCTCACGGCCCGCGTACTCGAGTACGAGAGACTTGTTGAGGGTACTGATGCTGCGACGCAAATGGTGTTGGCTGCAGTACCAGGCACCCTGGTTCATCGGCTCTTCCTGACACCAAACGGCATGTTTGGCGTTGGTGTAAGGAGCCAGGACTTCTTTCAAGTCGTCCTCAGGGAATGGGTACAGCTGCTCGATACGCACGACGGCGATGTCGTCACGACCTTCGGCACGGCGTTTTTCCAACAGGTCGTAGTAGACCTTGCCGCTACACAGAACAATGCGCTCGACCTTTTTCGGATCTTGAGCATCGATTTCCGGGATCACGGTCTGGAACGAACCTTCGGCCAGATCTTCCAGCGTCGAGATGGCCAGTTTGTGGCGCAACAGCGACTTCGGAGTCAGAACGATCAATGGCTTGCGCAGCGGGCGAATGACCTGGCGACGCAGCAAGTGATAGATCTGAGCCGGCGTAGTCGGTACGGCTACCTGAATGTTGTGCTCGGCGCACAATTGCAGGTAACGCTCCAGACGTGCCGAGGAGTGCTCAGGACCCTGACCTTCGTAACCGTGCGGCAACAGCATGGTCAGACCGCAGAGACGGCCCCACTTGTGTTCGCCACTGGTGATGAACTGGTCGATAACCACCTGGGCACCGTTGGCGAAGTCGCCGAACTGGGCTTCCCAGATCACCAGCGCATCAGGCGTGGTGGTCGAGTAACCGTATTCGAACGCCAGTACGGCTTCTTCGGACAGGAACGAATCGTACAGGTCGAAACGTGGCTGGCCGTTGTACAGGTTTTGCAACGGGATGTAGGTACCCGCGTCTTTCTGGTTGTGCAAGACAGCGTGACGGTGCGAGAACGTACCGCGACCGATGTCCTGACCCGTCATGCGAATCGGGTGACCTTCGAACGCCAGGGTCGCGTACGCCATGGTTTCGGCGTAACCCCAGTTAATCGGCAGGCCGCCGGCTTGCATTTTCTGACGGTCTTCGTAGATTTTTGCGACCTGGCGCTGAACCACGAAACCTTCTGGAATTTCCAGCAGCTTGGCGGACAGTTCCTGCAGGGTCTTGAGGTCGAAACGAGTGTCGTGACGCGCAGTCCAGGCATGGCCCAGGTACGGACGCCAGTCCACGAACAGCTCTTTGTTCGGCTCTTTGACCAGGCTTTTTACAACATGCAGACCGTTGTCCAGTGCGTTGCGGTATTCGTCGATTTTCGACTGCACACGCTCTGCGTCCAGCACACCGCTCTGTGTCAGGCGATCGGCATACAGCTCACGGGTGGTGCGCTGTTTGGTGATCTGCTGATACATGATCGGCTGGGTGCCGCTTGGTTCGTCGGCCTCGTTGTGGCCGCGACGACGGTAGCAGACCAGGTCGATCACCACGTCACGCTTGAACTGCATGCGGTAGTCGATGGCCAGCTGGGTCACGAACAATACAGCTTCCGGATCATCACCATTCACATGGAGGATCGGTGCCTGGATCATTTTCGCAACGTCAGTCGCGTACTCGGTGGAACGCGAGTCCAGCGGGTTGCTGATGGTGAAACCGACCTGGTTGTTGATCACGATGTGCACGGTACCGCCGGTTTTGAAACCGCGGGTCTGCGACATCTGGAACGTTTCCATGACCACGCCTTGACCTGCGAACGCAGCGTCACCGTGGATGGAGATCGGCAGGACTTTTTCACCGGTAGGATCGTTACGACGGTCCTGACGGGCGCGAACCGACCCCTCGACCACCGGGGAAACGATTTCCAGGTGGGACGGGTTGAACGCCATGGCCAGGTGAACTTCACCGCCGGCGGTCATCACGTTGGACGAGAAGCCCTGGTGATATTTAACGTCACCAGAACCTAGCTCGACCTTCTTCTTGCCTTCGAACTCGTCGAACAGCTCGCGCGGGTTCTTGCCGAAGGTGTTGACCAGCACGTTAAGACGACCACGGTGGGCCATGCCGATGACGATTTCCTTGGTGCCGTAGGAGCCGGAACGCTGGATCAGTTCGTCGAGCATCGGAATCAGGCTTTCGCCGCCTTCCAGACCGAAACGCTTGGTACCCGGGTATTTGGTGCCCAGGTATTTTTCCAGGCCTTCGCCGGCGGTCACGCGCTCAAGCAAGTGGCTCTTGATGTCAGCGGAGTACGTCGGACGACCGCGCACGCTTTCCAGACGCTGCTGGAACCACTGGCGCTGCTCGGAATCGGTGATATGCGTAAATTCAGCGCCGATGGTGCGGCAATATGTCTGCTGCAACGCTTCGTGAATTTCGCGTAGGCTCGCCTCCTCTTTGCCGATGAACAGGTCGCCGGCACGGTAGGTCGTATCAAGATCGGCATTGGTCAAGCCGTAGTGATTGATTGACAGGTCTGCAGGTGCAGGACGCTGCCACAGCCCCAGCGGGTCAAGCTGGGCTGCCTGGTGGCCACGCATACGGTAGGCCTGGATCAATCGCAGCACTTCAACTTGCTTCTTCTCGTGCTCACTGCTCACGCTGCCGGCGGAAACCGGTTGGGCGCGGCGCTGGTTCTTTGCCAGCAAGACGAAATGATCGCGAATTGTGGAGTGCGAAACATCGGTGGCAGTGTTGCCGTCAGCAGGCAACTTCTGGAAGTAGGTGCGCCACTCTTCTGGCACAGCGTTAGGGTCGTGCAGGTAGAGCTCGTAAAGCTCTTCCACATAGGCAGCGTTACTACCGGACAGGTAGGCGCTGTTCCACATGCGCTGCATCACGCTTTCTTGCATGCTTGGTCACCCTCGGTTAGGGGAACACCACCGGCGTCGACACCGAGCAAACTTGCAGAAGTCCGAATGCAGCGACCAAAACAAGCCACTTAGGATCACGCTGATAGTCCGGGTACCAGCCCGGATGCCCCTGCTTGTCTCATTTCTTCAAAATAAGAGCTGCAGCTTTGTGAGCTGCTGCTCAGGTTAAAACTACGGCGCCGGTTGAAGCCTGCGCCGTAGCATCTACGGGTACAGCGGTCTTACGGGTACAACAGCTGAATCACACGCCGCTTTGCAGAAGCATGTTACGAATGTGACCGATGGCCTTAGTCGGGTTCAGGCCTTTCGGACAAACGTTGACGCAGTTCATGATCCCGCGGCAGCGGAATACGCTGAACGGGTCATCCAGCGAAGCCAGACGCTCGGAAGTCTTGGTGTCGCGGCTGTCTGCCAGGAAGCGATAAGCTTGCAGCAGAGCAGCTGGACCCAGGAACTTGTCCGGGTTCCACCAGAAGGACGGGCAAGAAGTCGAGCAGCAAGCGCACAGGATGCACTCGTACAGACCGTCAAGCTTTTCACGCTCTTCAGGGGACTGCAGACGCTCGATGGCCGGAGCCGGCGTGTCGTTCTGCAGGTAAGGCTTAACCTTCTCGTATTGCTTGTAGAAGATGCTCATATCGACGACCAGGTCACGGATAACCGGCAAACCTGGCAGAGGACGAACGATCAACTTGTTACCTTTTACGACGGCGGACAGCGGCGTAACGCACGCCAGACCGTTTTTGCCGTTGATGTTCATGCCGTCGGAACCGCATACACCTTCACGGCAAGAGCGACGATAGGAGAAACCTTCGTCCTGCTCTTTGATCAGGGCCAGCACGTCCAGCACCATCAGGTCTTTACCACCGGTATCGACCGAGAATTCCTGCATGAACGGCGCGGCGTCCTGATCAGGGTTGTAACGATAAACGCTGACTTTCAACATGGCGGCCACCCTTAATAAGTCCGAATCTTAGGTTCAAAAGTCGGAACAGTCTTCGGCGAGAAGTTCACAGCACGCTTGGTCACGCGCTTGTCACCCGGGAAGTACAGGGTGTGGCACAGCCAGTTTTCGTCGTCACGGTCTTCGAAGTCTTCACGGGCGTGAGCACCGCGGGACTCTTTACGTACTTCGGCAGCGATGGCAGTAGCTTCAGCCACTTCCAGCAGGTTCTGCAGCTCCAGAGCTTCGATACGTGCAGTGTTGAACGCCTGCGACTTATCGTTGATCTTGACGTTGGCGATGCGCTTGCGCAGGTCAGCCAGCTGGGCAATACCCTTCTGCATGTATTCGCCAGTACGGAATACACCGAAGTAGTTCTGCATGCAGTTTTGCAGCTCGCGACGCAGGGTTGCCACGTCTTCGCCTTCGGTACGCTCGTTCAGAGCAGACAGACGCGCCAGGGCCGCATTGATGTCGGCGTCGGTGGCGTCGTCGTATTCGATACCGTCGGTCAGTGCTTTTTCCAGGTGCAGGCCGGCAGCGCGGCCGAATACCACCAGGTCGAGCAACGAGTTGCCGCCCAGACGGTTGGCACCGTGAACCGATACGCACGCCACTTCACCCACTGCGAACAGGCCAGGGATGATTTCGTCGACGCCTTCGTCGTTCTGGGTGATTGCCTGACCGTGAATGTTGGTCGGAACGCCGCCCATCATATAGTGGCAAGTCGGAACAACCGGAACCGGAGCAACAACCGGGTCAACGTGAGCAAAAGTCTTGGACAGTTCGCAGATGCCTGGCAGACGGCTGTGCAGCACTTCCTCGCCCAAGTGGTCGAGTTTGAGCATTACGTGGTCGCCATTCGGGCCGCAGCCGTTACCAGCGATGATTTCCTTAACCATCGAACGGGCAACAACGTCACGACCTGCAAGGTCTTTGGCGTTCGGAGCATAACGCTCCATGAAACGCTCGCCGTGCTTGTTGATCAGGTAACCACCTTCACCACGGCAACCCTCGGTAACCAGTACACCAGCGCCGGCGATACCGGTCGGGTGGAACTGCCACATTTCAATGTCTTGTACCGGCACGCCAGCACGCAGAGCCATGCCGACGCCGTCACCGGTGTTGATCAGGGCGTTGGTGGTGGACGCGTAGATACGACCTGCACCGCCGGTAGCCAGTACGGTGGCCTTGGCACGGATGTAGGTGGTTTCGCCGGTTTCGATGCAGATGGCGATCACGCCGACGAACTCGCCTTCGCCGTTCTTCACCAGATCGACAGCGTAGTACTCGTTCAGGAACACGGTACCGGCTTTCAGGTTGCCCTGATAAAGGGTGTGCAGCAGCGCGTGACCGGTACGGTCGGACGCAGCGCAAGTACGAGCAGCCTGCCCGCCTTTACCGTAATCCTTCGACTGACCGCCGAATGGACGCTGGTAGATACGACCTTGCTCGGTACGCGAGAATGGCATGCCCATGTGGTCCAGCTCGTAAACGGCAGCCGGGCCTTCCTGACACATGTACTCGATAGCGTCCTGGTCACCGATGTAGTCGGAACCCTTGACGGTATCGTACATGTGCCAGCGCCAGTCATCGTTCGGATCAGCCGAAGCGATGGCGCAGGTGATGCCACCCTGGGCAGATACAGTGTGCGAACGGGTCGGGAAAACCTTGGTGATCACGGCAGTCTTGTGACCGCCCTGCGCCAGTTGCAGCGCAGCGCGCATGCCGGCACCGCCACCACCAATGATGATGGCGTCGAAAGAAATCGTTGGAATGTTAGCCATGAATCAGATACCCCAGAGAATCTGCACACCCCAGACGAAGTAAGCGAACATCGCAACGCCGCATACTGCCTGGAAAAGGAAACGTACTGCAGTCGCGGACTTGCCCAGCGCCATTGGCGTCAGGTAGTCGGTCGCGATGGTCCACATGCCGACCCAGGCGTGAGCGCCCAGGGCCACAAGGGCCAGCAGACTGAAGATACGCATCCCGTTGTGGGCGAACAGGCCATGCCATTGGCCGTAGCCAATGCCCGGATTCGCCGCGAGGTATCCGATCAGGAAGATGAAATAAGCCGCGAGAACAACCGCAGACACACGTTGTGCCATCCAGTCATAGAGGCCCGAACGCGAAAGGTTCGTAACGCTGGTTACCATATCCAAACTCCTGCCAGAACGATCAACACCACGGAAACGGCGATGATAATTTTCGAGCCCAGGCGGCCGCCTTCAAGCGTCTCGCCGATGCCCATATCCATGATCAAGTGGCGCACACCGGCTACCAGGTGATACAGAAGAGCGGACAGGAGGCCCCATGCTACGAACTTGGCCAGCGGGCTGGTCAAGCATGCCTTCACCTCGGCAAAACCTTCCTCGGAACCCAGGGATTTGCCCAATGCATAAAGCATGAAGCCAAGGCCCAGGAAGAGGATGATGCCGGAAACACGGTGAAGAAACGACGTAACGCCGGTGATGGGGAGTTTGATGGTCCTTAGGTCTAGGTTTACAGGTCGTTGGCTTTTCACGGCTTTTTTTTCACACTGAAGAGCCCCTAACAATCAGGGCAAAGTTGTTGGGGAGTGCACTGGTCAGGTAACCACCACCCAGGGATGCGACCCCCAATAAAGCAGGCCCAAAAGCCCCTGGCGGTCGGTGGCCGAGTATAGACAGTTAGGCTACTAATGACAACGCGTTCACCTTCCCCTAATAGCTGATTGCACAAGTTGGATAAAAGGCGTAAATGGCAGTCAATTTCGAGGAAAAAGTCCGGTTAAAGCCTTCTGGAGCAAGACTTTAGGCAAATTGACATTCGAATTTATCTCACTATAGTGGTGCGGGCCCTGCGTGGGGGGTCTGTCTGATGATTTCAAGCATAAATAGGAGGCCACATGGCTGACAAAAAAGCGCAGTTGATCATCGAGGGCGCAGCCCCCGTCGAGCTGCCCATTTTAACCGGCACCGTTGGTCCCGATGTTATCGATGTTCGGGGCCTGACGGCCACGGGCCGTTTCACCTTTGACCCTGGTTTCATGTCGACAGCCTCCTGCGAGTCGAAGATCACCTATATCGACGGCGACAACGGCATTCTGCTGCACCGCGGTTACCCGATCGAACAACTGGCTGAAAAGTCGGACTACCTGGAAACCTGCTACCTGCTGCTCAACGGCGAATTGCCGACCGCAGAACAGAAGGCCCAGTTCGTCAGTACCGTCAAGAACCACACCATGGTTCACGAGCAGTTGAAGACCTTCTTCAACGGCTTCCGTCGCGACGCCCACCCAATGGCCGTCATGTGCGGTGTAGTCGGCGCGCTTTCCGCCTTCTACCACGACTCCCTCGACATCAATAACCCGCAGCATCGCGAAATCTCTGCGATCCGCCTGGTTGCCAAGATGCCGACCCTGGCAGCAATGGTTTACAAGTACTCCATGGGCCAACCTATGATGTACCCGCGCAACGACCTGACGTACGCGGAAAACTTCCTGCACATGATGTTCAACACCCCGTGCGAGATCAAACCGATCAGCCCGGTGCTCGCCAAGGCCATGGACCGGATTTTCATCCTCCATGCCGACCACGAGCAGAACGCATCGACGTCAACCGTACGCCTGGCCGGTTCTTCGGGTGCCAACCCGTTCGCCTGTATCGCCGCCGGCATCGCTGCACTGTGGGGCCCTGCCCACGGCGGTGCGAACGAAGCCGTTCTGACCATGCTGGATGAAATTGGCGATGTATCGAACATCGACAAGTACATCGCCAAGGCCAAGGACAAGAACGATCCGTTCAAACTGATGGGCTTCGGTCACCGGGTTTACAAAAACCGCGACCCACGCGCCACCGTGATGAAGCAGACCTGCGACGAAGTACTGAAAGAACTGGGCATCAAGAACGACAAGCAGCTCGAACTGGCCATGCGCCTGGAAGAGATCGCCCTGACCGACCCGTACTTCATCGAACGCTCGCTGTACCCGAACGTCGACTTCTACTCGGGGATCATCCTCAAGGCGATCGGCATTCCAACCAGCATGTTCACCGTTATCTTCGCCCTGGCGCGGACTGTTGGCTGGATCTCCCACTGGAAAGAAATGCTCTCCAGCCCGTACAAGATTGGCCGCCCGCGCCAGCTGTACACCGGCTACGAGTCGCGTGACATCACCAAGCTGGAAGACCGCAAATAAGACCTGTCTTGCGATAACGTCTTAACTGCACCGGAAACGGCCTCTATTTATATAGAGGCCGTTTTTGTTTGTGCGCTTTGAAAGTCCTCATCCCACCACCCTCCTCGCCGCGCCGGAAAAAGCGGGACGCAGAGCATCCCCGGCAGCATTCCCACGCAGAGCGTGGGAACGATCATCCTACACATCTGTTAGAGATGGGTCGGCTGGCAGGCCGCCATCGCCGGCAAGCCTGAACTGGTCAAGTAATCTCGGACACCGATTACGGTGTTTATGCCGCTTTTTGCTCCATGGCTATTGGCGACAGGTAGTCGTTATAGCTATGGAGTCTGGTGCGGTTGTAGTACATGAAGAAGCGCACGATATCGGTTTTGGCTTCCTCGATCAGGCTGTAACCGCCACGAGGCACCCACTCTGACTTGAGCGTGCCGAAAAAGCGTTCTGTCGGCGCATTATCCCAGCACTGCCCGCGATGACTCATGCTTTGCAAAATGTCGTGTTGCAGCAGCTCTTCTTGAAACTTGCGACTGGTGTACTGACATCCCTGATCTGAGTGAAACATCAGCCCAGGAGGACACGTTCGTACCTCTGTCGCCATACGCAGCGCTTTGCTGACCAAGTTGGCGTCATTGACCAGAGAAAATGCCCAGCCAATAACCCTTCGGGCATACAGATCGATCACGATGGCCAGATGAACCCAACGTTTGCCCACCATCAAACTGGTGACGTCGCCACACCAAACCTGATCGATTGCAGTCGGTTTGAAGTTGCGCTTGAGCCGATTGGGCGCGACAAATGCTTCCACTCCTTTGGATCTGAAAGGGTGAGGCTGGCGTTGTTTACTGACGATATTGGCCTCTCTCATCAGCGCTCTGACAAGACTCCTTCCAGCTGTAATGCTTTGGGATTTCAGGCCTTTACTGATCATTCTGGAGCCCATGGCTTCGCGGCTTTCGCTGTGCAGCTCAACTACTTTCAGCTTGAGCTCTTCGCGTTTGCGCCTCGGTTTGGCGCGTCGCTGAATCCACTCATAAAAGCTGCTGCGCTTCACACCGAAAACACGACACACCACAGCCGTCGGGAATGACTCTCTTAGCTCTGCGATCATCGAAAACGATCGGGATCCGACATCAAGAGAGCGGTAGCCTTTTTTAGGATATCGGCTTCCATCTCCATGCGCTTGATCTTGGCTTTTAGTTCCTGGATCTGGCGCTGATCTTCGGTGATTGCCTTGGTGCCTTTGACTGGCTGCCCTTCACGTTCCTTACGAACCTGATCGACCCAGCGCCGTAAAGCGGTGGGCCCGATATCCAGCGATGCACAAACATCTGAAACCGGGCAGTTATCATCAAGCACCATGCTGGCAGCATGAAGCTTGAACTCGCGCGTATAGACCTTTCTTTCGTTCATGGAGCCTCCAAGTTGGCGAAATCATATCGCCCTTAAGAGGTGTCCGAAATTATTAGGCCAGTTCAGCCATGCTCCTACAGGGAATGAGTACATCTGCAAAAGGCTGGCCGGCTGTCAGGCCGCAATCGCGGGCAAGCCCGGCTCCTACAGGGAATGAGTACATCTGCAAAAGGCTGGTCGGCTGGCAGGCCGCCATCGCGGGCAAGCCCGCTCCCACAAAAAGCAAAACAACACACATCCGCTGTTGCCCCTCACCACTCATCAGGCCGAGCGTTAGCTCGCCTACAGCTTTTGATCTTGATCCACCCGCCCCTTCGGGAGGCTGAGTAGAGGTGTTCATCCGGGGAGTGGCGCGCAGCGCCGTTCGACGCAGTCGAACACGCTGCATGTAGGTCGAAGCGAAGCCGACCGGAGGGCAGTGTCCCCGGAGGGATACCGGAGCGAAGGAACGCCGAGCCTTAGCGAGGGGCCGGACGCTCGGGGCGAGCGCTTTTGGTTACTTTTAAGGCGTTTGTTAAAAGTGACTCGCCGTAAGGGCGAAACCCTAAGCCGCCATTACCGCAGCAACGGATATGTACTCAACCAACCAAAACACAGGCCGGCTATCAGGCCGCCTCGACAAAAAACCAAATTCAGACCGATAACCGCCCAATAAAAAATGCCCCGATCTCTCGACCAGGGCATTTCATATTTAACGCAACTTACATAAATACCACTGAAACCTTAGTGCGCAACCGCCCCACTCGCCCCCAACCCAGTCTGCGAACGAACAAACTGCGGGAAGAACAGCGCACGCTCATTGTCAGCTGCGGTCGATTTGTCAGTAACCGAGAAGAACCAGATACCGACAAACGCAATCGCCATCGAGAACAGTGCAGGGTACTCATACGGGAAGATCGCCTTCTCGTGATGCAGGATCTGCACCCAAATGGTTGGCCCAAGCACCATCAAGCCCACAGCGCTGACCAGCCCCAACCAGCCGCCAATCATCGCACCGCGCGTGGTCAGCTTCTTCCAGTACATGGAAAGCAGCAGCACCGGGAAGTTACAGCTCGCCGCGATGGAGAACGCCAAGCCCACCATGAAGGCGATGTTCTGGCTTTCGAACAGAATGCCCAGGCCGATCGCCAACACACCGAGTGCGATGGTGGTGATTTTCGAGACGCGGATTTCATCCTTGTCGTTAGCCTTGCCCTTCTTGATCACACTGGCGTACAGGTCGTGAGACACCGCAGTAGCACCGGCCAGAGTCAAACCAGCCACTACAGCCAGAATGGTTGCAAACGCGACCGCCGAGATAAAGCCCAGGAAAATACTGCCACCCACCGCGTTGGCCAGGTGCACCGCCGCCATGTTGTTACCGCCCAACAGTGCGCCAGCCGCATCTTTAAAGGCCGGGTTGGTGCTGACCAGCAAGATCGCGCCGAAGCCGATGATGAAGGTCAGGATGTAGAAGTAACCAATGAAGCCGGTTGCGTACAGCACGCTCTTGCGAGCTTCTTTCGCGTCACTCACGGTGAAGAAGCGCATCAGAATGTGCGGCAGGCCAGCGGTACCGAACATCAGCGCAAGCCCTAAGGAGAATGCCGAGATCGGGTCTTTCACGAGGCCGCCTGGGCTCATGATCGCTTCACCTTTAGGGTGAACCTTGATCGCCTCGGAAAACAGCGTGCTGAAGTCGAAGTTGACGTGCTTCATCACCATCAGTGCCATGAACGAGGCACCGGACAGCAGCAGCACAGCCTTGATGATCTGAACCCATGTGGTCGCCAGCATGCCGCCAAACAACACATACAGGCACATCAGGATGCCGACCAGAATCACCGCAACGTAGTAGTCGAGACCGAAAAGCAGCTGGATCAGCTTGCCGGCACCCACCATTTGCGCGATCAGGTAGAACGCCACCACCACCAGCGAGCCGCAAGCAGACAGCGTGCGGATCTGGGTCTGCCCCAGGCGATAGGACGCCACGTCGGCAAAGGTGTATTTACCCAGGTTACGCAGGCGCTCGGCGATCAGGAACAGAATGATCGGCCAGCCCACCAGGAAGCCGATCGAGTAGATCAGGCCGTCGTAGCCGGAGGTGAATACCAGGGCGGAAATCCCCAGGAAGGACGCCGCGGACATGTAGTCACCGGCAATCGCCAGACCGTTCTGGAAACCAGTGATCTTGCCGCCCGCCGCATAATAGTCGGCAGCAGAATTGTTGCGCTTGGAAGCCCAATAGGTGATGCACAGGGTCAAACCGACAAACGCCACGAACATCAAAATGGCGGAAACGTTGAGCGGTTGTTTATGCACTTCGCCGGTCAGGGCTTCACCCGCCCAAACGGCCGGGGCAAAGGCTGCGATGCTCAATAGAGCCATTAGACGCCGGATCATTGCTGAGCCTCCTTGAGAATCGCATTGTTCAGGTCGTCGAATTCGCCATTGGCGCGTCGTACGTAGATTGCAGTCAGGACAAAGGCCGAGACAATCAGCCCGACACCAATGGGTATCCCCCAGGTAATCGAAGACTCAGGGGTGATTTTCGCCCCCAGCACCTGCGGCCCGTAAGCAATCAAAAGGATGAATCCGGAGTAAAGCCCAAGCATGATTGCCGAAAGAATCCAGGCGAATCGCTCCCTCTTGCTGACCAGCTCCTTGAAGCGCGGGCTGTTTTGAATCGAGAGGTAAATGCTGTCGTTCATTGTTTTTATCCTCGCAGCACAGATTATTGTTAGAACGTTATCCACTCTATGCGGCTGCGATACAGGTTCCAGACGACCTTAGTATTAGAACGACATGACTGTTTTGTTTCCTGTAGGAGCCCGGCTTGCCGGCGATGGCGATTTTGAGACCGCCATCGCAGGCAAGCCGGGCTCCTACAGAAACGCAAAAGGCCGCTTGGCGGTTATGCCAAGCGGCCTTCAGAAGTGCTGACCAGACGCGTCAAATCAAATCATTTGGTCCAGTCGGCAACACGTTCCGGGTGTTTGGCCACCCAATCCTTCGCCGCGGCTTCCGGCTTGGCACCATCCTGGATTGCCAGCATGACTTCGCCGATTTCATCTTTCGACGCCCACTGGAAGTTCTTCAGGAACTTGGCCACTTCCGGTGCCTTGGTGGCGAGTTCTTTGCTGCCGATGCTGTTTACGGTTTCAGCGGCGCCATAAACGCCTTTCGGATCTTCCAGGAAGCGCAGCTTCCACTTGGCGAACATCCAGTGCGGCACCCATCCGGTCACGGCAATGGATTCGTTTTTCTTCTCGGCACGGGTCAGCTCGGCAATCATGCCGGCGCCGGAACTGGCCTTGAGTTGATACCCGGTCAGGTCGTAGTCCTTGATTGCCTGTTCGGTCTTGAGCATCACGCCTGAACCGGCGTCGATGCCGACAATGCGGTTTTTGAAGCTGTCGTCGGTTTTCAGATCGCCGACGGTTTTGGCTTTGACGTACTCCGGCACGATCAGGCCGATTTTTGCGTCTTTGAAGTTCGGACCGTAATCGACGACCTGATCCTTGTTCTTGGTCCAGTAATCACCGTGTGTCACCGGCAACCAGGCCGACAGCATGGCATCGAGTTTGCCCGTGGCCACACCCTGCCACATGATCCCGGTCGCGACGGCTTGCAGTTTCACGTCATAACCCAGTTTCTGTTTGATCACTTCAGCCGCTACGTGGGTCGTCGCGACGCTGTCGGACCAACCGTCAACGTAACCGATGCTCAGGGTTTTGCTCTCGGCATTGGCCATGGTGGAGCCAATCGCAAGCACCAGAGCGGCACCTGCACCTAAAAGTCGTCGCATCTTCATCGTTACTTCCCCGAAAGTGCTGCGCTCGACGGATGCCGAGTCGCGTCAACGTATTGTTATGGTGCACAGCGCCCTCATCACGCCCACCGCAAACTCGTTCGAACATCAGCGTGATTTATCTATGAGAGCACTGATGCTTCGATAATCAACCTCGCGACAATAGCGACCTGCTCTGCCAGCGACATCAAGGCATCGAGAAACGACATCAGAACGCCATTAATCTTGAGCGGCGCAAACGCCTCGGTCGTCCCGCCCGAACTTTGCATGTCAAAACCATGCAGGCCACCTGAGCCGGGAGAAATGCAGGTAACATGCGCGGCTTTGCTCTCAGACGGCCTGACCATGCCCGCGACATCACGCTTTCCTTTTTTTGCTTACCTGTTCGCCTGTCTGCTGGGGTTGTTTGCCTTCGGCGGCTTTTGGTACGGCCTCGGCAAACCGGTGATTCTGCCGGACGTGGCCAGCGCGACACACAAACTGCAATGCGCCTCCTACACCCCGTTCGACAAAGATCAATCGCCGTTCGATGTTCCGTTCAAGTTGCGTCCGGAACGCATGGACGCCGACCTCGCGCTGCTGGCCAAAAGCTTCGAATGCATCCGCACCTATTCCATGACCGGCCTCGAGGCCCTGCCCGACCTGGCGCGCAAACATGGCTTGAAACTGATGATCGGCGCCTGGGTCAACAGCAACCCGGTGGACACCGAGAAAGAAGTCGACCTGCTGATCGCCTCGGCCAATGCCAACGCCGACGTGGTGACCTCGGTCATCGTCGGCAATGAAACCTTGCTGCGCAAAGAAGTCACCGGCGCGCAGCTGGCCAGGCTTATTAACAAGGTCAAAAGTCAGGTCAAGCAGCCGGTCACTTACGCCGACGTCTGGGAGTTCTGGCTCAAGCACCCGGAAATCGCCCCGGCGGTGGACTTCCTGACCATCCACTTACTGCCGTACTGGGAAGATGATCCCTCGAACATCGACGCGGCCCTGCAACATGTGGCCGAAGTGCGCCAGGTTTTCGGCAACAAGTTCGCGCCCAAAGACGTGATGATTGGCGAAACCGGTTGGCCGAGCGAAGGCCGCCAACGGGAAACCGCCCTGCCGAGCCGGGTCAATGAAGCCAAGTTCATTCGCGGTTTTGTCGTGATGGCAGAACAGCATGGCTGGCATTACAACCTGATCGAAGCCTTCGACCAGCCATGGAAACGTGCCAGCGAAGGTGCGGTCGGTGGCTACTGGGGATTGTTTGACGCTGATCGCCAGGACAAGGGCGTGCTCGCAGGCCCGGTGTCGAACGTGCCGTACTGGTCGCAGTGGCTGGCGGTGGGCGTGGTGATTTTTTTCGGCACGTTGATGCTTGGCGGTCGCGTTCGCAGCACTCGCGCCGCGTTGGTACTGCCACTGCTCGGCGCACTGGCGGCTTGTTCGATTGGCGCGTGGGGTGATCTGGCTCGCGTCACCACACGGTTTGCCAGCGAATGGCTGTGGGTGGCGCTGCTGACGGTGTTGAATTTGCTGGTGTTGACCCATGCCGCACTGACGCTGAGCGCCCGCACGGGTTGGCGTGAGCGCGCCTTCAATGCGCTGGAGCGCCGGGCTGGCTGGTTACTCGCGGCGGCAGGATTTGCCGCCGCGGTGATGATGCTGGAACTGGTGTTCGATCCGCGCTATCGCAGCTTCCCGAGTGTCGCGTTCATCCTGCCGGCGTTGGTTTACCTGTGCCGCCCGGTGAGCGTGCCACGTCGCGAGATTGCGTTGCTGACCTTCATCATCGGGGCTGGCATTGCGCCGCAGTTGTTCCGTGAAGGTTTACACAACCAGCAAGCCTGGGGCTGGGCGCTGGTGAGCGGGCTGATGGTTGCAGCGTTATGGCGCAGTTTGCGGGTTCGCAACAGGTAAACGTCGGCGAAGCTTCTGGCCTCATCGCGGGCAAGCCACGCTCCCACAGGACTCTGCAGCGAATGCAGCATTTGTGTACGACAAAATCCCTGTGGGAGCGGGCTTGCCCGCGATGACGATTTATCAGGCGCTACGAGAAGCCCGAACCAACCGCAAACCCGCAATCACCACCGCAAAAACAGCCAGCGTCGTGTTGTACAACGCCAGTGCCGGGAACCCGAACACCAGCGCCAGCACCGCCAGCCACCAACCTGCCCGGCCCGGCAGCACGAAGCCAAGCACCGCTGCCGAAATCGCCGCCCAGCCCAGCACGTTGAAGTGAATCATCAAGCCCAGATTCGAACGCACCCCACATTCCCAGCGGTTAGCCTCGTCCACGCAGATGCCCACCCACTGCCCATCCTCCATGAAGCCATAACGCGCGCCGTAACTGGCGGCCAGCCATAAAGGCAGCAAAACGAGCAGCAAAAACACGGGCAGACGGCGGGACATGAAACACTCCAATAGGGGAAAACGGCGGCCAGCTTAATCCCCCGACAGCGGTATGCAAACGCGAGCAACAGATAATTGGTAAGGAAACCGCTGCAAAGTGTATCGTCCAGCTACTATTACCCGAAAATAAGCCTCTTTGGTGCCGATGCGTGGCACTTTGGCGCAATACAAGTGGTCTTAGCCTGCGAACTTTATTCAGCACCTTCTTCTAAGGGATCTAGTCATGCTCCGTTCCTTGCGCTTCGCCGCCCTGTTTTGCGGCCTTATATTGAGTGCGTCCGCACTGGCAGTCGATATCGACGCCGCCAGTTATGGCTACCCCTTGACCAACCCGTTCGAGGCGACCATCGCAACGACACCTCCGGACCTGCGTCCGGAATTGCCGCTGGACGACGACATCAATCAGCGGGATGAAACCATCACGCTACGCCCGGAGCGCGCCTTCGAACTGCCAGACAACTTCTGGGCCGTGAAGAAGCTGACCTACCGCATCGCTACGCAAGATAAAGCCGCACCGCTGATCTTCCTGATTGCCGGCACCGGTGCCCGTTATGACAGCACCCTCAACGAATACCTGAAAAAGCTCTACTACCAGGCCGGCTATCACGTGGTGCAACTCTCGTCGCCGACCAGTTTCGACTTCATCGCCGCCGCCTCTCGCTTCGCCACCCCCGGCATAACCAAGGAAGATGCCGAAGACATGTATCGAGTGATGCAGGCCGTGCGGGCACAAAACCCGAATCTGCCGGTCACCGATTACTACCTGACCGGTTACAGCCTGGGCGCCCTCGACGCGGCGTTTGTCGCGCATCTGGACGAAACCCGCCGCAGTTTCAACTTCAAGAAAGTCTTGCTGCTCAACCCGCCAGTCAACCTGTACACCTCGATCACCAACCTGGACAAACTGGTCCAGACAGAGGTCAAGGGCATCACCAGCAGCACTACGTTTTATGAGCTGGTGTTGAACAAGCTGACCCGCTACTTCCAGCAGAAAGGCTACATCGACCTCAACGATGCCCTGCTCTACGACTTCCAGCAGTCCAAGCAACACCTGACCAACGAACAGATGGCCATGCTGATCGGCACTTCATTCCGTTTCTCGGCTGCCGACATTGCCTTCACCTCGGACCTGATCAACCGTCGCGGCCTGATTACGCCGCCGAAATTCCCGATCACCGAAGGCACCAGCCTCACGCCGTTTCTCAAGCGTGCGCTGCAATGCGACTTCGACTGCTACATCACCGAACAGGTCATTCCGATGTGGCGTGCCCGCACTGACGGCGGCAGCCTGCTGCAACTGATCGACCAGGTCAGCCTGTATGCGCTCAAGGACTACCTGCACGACAGCCCGAAAATCGCTGTGATGCACAACGCCGACGACGTGATCCTGGGCCCGGGCGACCTCGGTTTCCTGCGCAAGACCTTCGGCGATCGCTTGACCGTTTATCCACTCGGCGGCCATTGCGGCAACCTTAACTACCGCGTCAACAGCGACGCCATGCTGGAGTTCTTCCGTGGCTAAATATCTCCTGCTTATCGCTGCGTTACTCTGTGCAGGCGTCGCCAATGCCGACAACAGCAAAGCCAACGCCCCCGTCGTGATCGACAATGACGGCTTCAAGGAGCCGCTGAGCAAACTCAAGTTCAACCCCGGGCTGGACCAGCGCGAGTTCGAACGCTCGACGCTCAACGCACTGGCCGTCTATGACCCGCTGGAAGAGTGGAACCGCCGGGTGTATCACTTCAACTACCGCTTCGACCAATGGGTGTTCCTGCCCGTGGTCGACGGCTATCGCTACGTCACGCCAAGCTTCCTGCGTACCGGCGTGAGCAACTTCTTCAACAACCTCGGCGACGTGCCGAACCTGGTGAACAGCCTGCTGCAACTCAAGGGCAAGCGTTCGATGGAAACCTCTGCGCGCCTGCTGCTCAACACCACCATCGGCATCGCCGGCCTGTGGGACCCGGCCACCGCCATGGGCCTGCCGCGCCAGAACGAAGACTTCGGCCAGACCCTGGGCTTCTACGGTGTACCAGGCGGCGCCTACTTCGTCTTGCCAATTCTCGGGCCGTCCAACATCCGCGACACCGGCGGCCTGGCAGTCGACTTCACCGTAGAGTCGGCGATCAACTACCTGAACGTCTCCGAAGTCAGCTCCAATCATCCTGAAGTGTGGATCCTGCGCGGCATCGACAAACGCAACCAGACCCGCTTCCGCTATGGCCAGCTGAACTCGCCGTTCGAGTACGAGAAAGTGCGTTACGTGTATACCGAGTCACGTAAGTTGCAGATCGCCGAGTAATTCCGGCGGCAACAAAAAAGGCCATTCGATGTGAGTCGAATGGCCTTTTTTCATGCCTGTGTCCCGTCCTGAATAAGGTTTACACCTTCTGATCTACTTCAGACTCCAATGGGTCCAGACCGAAATTATTCTCTCCCTTCGTCCCGCTTGCCGCCATCATAATCAGGAGAATAAACGGCCCAATCAGAGGGATACCTGCCCAGAAGAAATTCAGTCCACTTCTATTCATGTCGTGGAATCGGCGCCAAATCAGCGCCAATCTTGGACATACAGTTAAAAGCCCATATACAAGTTCAGCAATAAGAAAACCTATTTCACGGATCAAGCCAGTCCAAATAGCTATGGCCGTCCAAACGCCAAGAAAACAAGTCTCCAAGAGCACGAACATCCAGAACTCTTCTCTACTGGCGCGCCCTCTAAACGTGGCGTACTTCCTCAGCACCTGCAAATACCACTTCATCCCTAAACCCTTTCGCTACCGGAAATTCTATTCAGGCCATTGCAGCCCAAATAGCGGAGCGCAGTTTACGAGAACCCCAAAAATAGCCTTGTAGGAACAATCTGAAAGGAATGTGGGCGCTTTGAGTTCCTTAACCTTTCACCGCTTTCCAGATTTTGCTGGCTACCAGCACACCCGCCAACACCACCGCGCCGGCCACAATCCCCGCGACCCCATTGAGCAAGGTCGGCACGATAAACCCGGCGCCACCGGCCGCTGCGCCAACACCTTCAATCCAGTGATGAATCACCGGCACGCCGTGAGTCAGGATCCCGCCACCGACCAGGAACATCGCTGCCGTACCGATCACCGACAGGCTTTTCATCATGTAAGGCGCTGCGCGCAAAATGCCGCCCCCGATGCTTTTCGCCATCTGCCCAGGCTTTTGGGTCAACCACAAACCGAGGTCGTCGAGTTTGACGATACCGGCGACCAGGCCATAGACGCCGACGGTCATGACGATGGCAATCCCCGAGAGCACGATCACTTGCTGGGTCAGCGAGGCGCCCGCCACGGTGCCCAACGTGATGGCGATGATTTCTGCCGACAGGATGAAGTCGGTGCGGACCGCGCCCTTGATCTTGTCCTGTTCGTAAGCCACCAGATCGACCGCCGGATCGGCAACAGCCTCGACCAGCTCTGCATGTTCAGCCTGATCCTCGGCCTTGCTGTGCAAAAATTTGTGGGCAAGTTTCTCGAAGCCTTCGAAACACAGGTACGCGCCGCCGACCATCAACAATGGGGTGACCAACCACGGAATGAATGCGCTGATGGCCAACGCTGACGGCACCAGGATCAGTTTGTTGCGAAACGAGCCCTTGGCGACCGCCCAAACCACCGGGATTTCCCGCTCGGCCCGCACGCCGCTGACCTGCTGGGCATTGAGCGCCAGATCGTCGCCCAGTACACCGGCGGTCTTCTTGGCGGCCATTTTGGTCATCAATGCCACATCGTCGAGCACAGCGGCGATGTCATCGATCA
This sequence comes from Pseudomonas sp. B21-040, assembly GCF_024748695.1. NCBI lineage: Bacteria > Pseudomonadati > Pseudomonadota > Gammaproteobacteria > Pseudomonadales > Pseudomonadaceae > Pseudomonas > Pseudomonas sp. B21-040. The sequence continues at coordinate 1,761,435 of NZ_CP087176.1, read as the reverse complement.
GCACCAGCAAACTGCTTCCTGCCATGAATCAGGTTTCCTTCTTGAATGAATGCTGCGCAGCATAGCGCGGCCGAGTGCCACACGGGGCATTCTTGAGCGGCGCGCGAGGCCGGTGATACCATGCGCAACCGCCAGAACAGGCAAGGAACCCCCTGGTTTATGAGCACTATCCGCGAGCGCAACAAAGAACTGATCCTGCGTGCCGCCAGTGAAGAATTTGCCGACAAGGGCTTCGCTGCGACCAAAACCAGCGACATCGCAGCCAAGGCGGGATTGCCCAAGCCCAACGTCTACTACTACTTCAAATCCAAGGAAAACCTCTACCGCGAGGTCCTGGAAAGTATCATCGAGCCGATTCTGCAGGCCTCGACACCGTTCAACCCTGAAGGTGTGCCCAGCGAAGTGCTGAGCGGCTACATCCGCTCGAAAATCCGCATCTCCCGCGACCTGCCTTTCGCTTCCAAGGTGTTCGCCAGCGAAATCATGCACGGCGCCCCGCACCTGAGCGCCGACCTGGTCGAACAACTCAACAGCCAGGCCAGACACAACATCGACTGCATCCAAACCTGGATCGACCGCGGCCAGATCGCCGCCATCGACCCTAACCACCTGATGTTCAGCATCTGGGCCGCGACCCAGACCTATGCCGACTTTGACTGGCAGATCACCGCCATCACCGGCAAAGCCAAACTGGATGAGGCCGATTATGAAGCAGCGGCGCAGACGATTATCCGGTTGGTGCTCAAGGGGTGTGAACCGGACTGACAGACCGGTTCAAAGCGAAAAGATCACCGGCCCATGCAGCAGTCGCGCGCTGGCGAAGATTGCGATCTTTGAGCCTAAACTTCACCGCCCATCATCCAGCGCAATGCCTGCGGGAGTGATGTTCTCCAGCCGTCCGGAAACGTGTGCCCGCCATCATGGGTAATGGATTTAACCTCGTTACCCTCACTGAATAACGCACGAAAATCGGCACTCATTTGCAAGTTGCCCGGTCCTTCCATCTTCCCGTTGATCACAAACACCTTTTTGCCACGCGCCTTGCTCGTGGTCGGTGTCGGTTGCATACCGCCGGGTGACAGCAACAATGCGCCTGCGTAATCATCCGGATGTTGCGCCAACAACGCTCCGGCATGCTGTGAGCCTTGAGAAAAGCCCATCAGGTAAACATGTTTGCGGTCGATGCATTGCTGCACCGCCAGCTCCTTCAGACCGTTTTGTACCGCTTTATGCGTGCCCTCAAAACCCGGGCCGATCCAGCGGAAGCTGTCGACAGAATTGATCATTTCAGTGCCATTAATGCCCAAGATAATGGCACCGGTGTCCGCAAGTGGCTGGTAATCCTCATCGACTTCACCGTTCACGCCATACCCGTGCAACCAGACCACCACCGGCCGACACGCGGCGGGCACAGGAATAGTGGCGGAAGGATTGAGCACTGAAATAGCTCCGACCTTGCCTAGGGCAATTTTCTGATAGCGTTGCTGGGCATTGGCCAACACGTTCTTGTAGGTGGATGTCTGGCGCAGATCGGCAAAGTCCTCGTCGCTCGCCATCAGTGGACCGAACCACATGCCGCGGTCATCGGCTTCCTTCAAAAAGCGCTCCGCCAGCTTGTTGTCACCGCGACGGGCAAACAGCGCCGCCACCTGATAAGGCGCTATCAACTGCTCGGGTTCTTCGCGGCTCGCCGCCAGGTAAACAGCAATAGCCTGCAAGGTGTCGGTACCTTCCAGTTTTTCAGCCCGGGCCATTAGCTCTTCTGCATCTTCGGCGTTGAGCAACGCAGTGACGACAGGACTGAGCGCCTGGAAAGCGATTTCATCGGCGTCCAGCGCTTCGTCGGCGTGCAGAAAAGGGGGGCAGAGGGTCATGGCCGCAGCCAGGGTGATGCCAAACAGCGTCTTCACGCATATCTTCCTTGATACAAAAACGAGAGGGGCGGCAGTCTATAGAGGCCGCCCCGCTTCGTCACCAGCGTCCTGCCGGCAGTATCGATTTAATTCACATCAAGCCGTTACCCCAGCATCCGCCGTCAACCCCAACGCCTCGATCGCACTAATCGCGCACTGTTCATCAACATCCGACAGATCCCCGCTGATGCCGACCGCCCCCAGCACGTTCCCTGCCAGATCGCGAATCAGCACACCACCCGGTGCCGGCACGATGCTGCCCTGCCCCAGGCTGTTCAACGCCGCGATAAACGCCGGGCGTTGTTGTGCGTCCAGCGCCAGCAGACGCGAGCCTTTGCCCAGGGCAATGGCGCCCCAGGCCTTACCGATGGCGACCTGCGGGCGTAGCAGGCTGGCGCCGTCTTCGCGTTGCAGGGTGATCAGGTGCCCGCCGGCATCCAGTACTGCAATGGTCAATGGAGCTGCAGAGATTGCACGCCCGGCAGAGATGGCCTGATCGATCAGGTTGACTGCGACTTTCAAGGTTAAAGCGCTCATGGTGCCGTCCTCATTTTGTTTTTCGGAAAGCCGTTGGGCTGCGCCGTTGTGCCGCAGTCCGATGCAACAAATAGAACACAATGAATTATTTTTTTGTATACAATAATTATCGAAAAGCGCCACATGCGACGAAAAGCCACACGTTAAAGGGCTTCCGACGAATGAAACAGTCGCTTGAGAAAATGGATTGACCTGCGCCGTCCGCCGTGAATACACTCTGCGCAAAGCCACTTGTATACAATTACAAAACGTAAGAGGCACAAAACCATGAGCAAAATGAGAGCAATCGAAGCCGCCGTTCTGGTGATGCGCCGTGAAGGGGTTGATACCGCTTTTGGCATCCCGGGTGCTGCAATCAACCCGCTGTACTCCGCCCTGCAGAAGGTCGGTGGCATCGATCACGTCCTCGCTCGCCACGTTGAAGGCGCCTCGCACATGGCCGAGGGCTACACCCGCACCAAGGCCGGCAACATCGGCGTGTGCATCGGTACTTCCGGCCCTGCCGGTACCGACATGGTCACCGGGCTCTACAGCGCCTCGGCCGACTCGATTCCAATCCTTTGCATTACTGGCCAGGCACCCCGCGCCCGTATGCACAAGGAAGACTTCCAGGCTGTCGACATCACCACCATCGTCAAGCCAGTGACCAAGTGGGCAACCACCGTCATGGAACCGGGCCAGGTGCCTTATGCGTTCCAGAAAGCCTTCTACGAAATGCGCTCCGGCCGTCCAGGCCCGGTGCTGATCGACCTGCCGTTCGACGTGCAGATGGCCGAGATCGAATTCGACATCGACGCTTACCAGCCGCTGCCGTTGGCCAAGCCCACCGCTAACCGCGTGCAAATCGAGAAGGCCCTGGCCATGCTCGATCAGGCTGAACGCCCATTGCTGGTTGCCGGTGGCGGCATCATTAATGCGGACGCCAGCGAGTTGCTGGTCGAGTTCGCCGAACTGACCGGCATCCCTGTCATTCCAACCCTGATGGGCTGGGGCACCATCCCGGACGATCACCCGTTGATGGTGGGCATGGTCGGCCTGCAAACCTCGCACCGTTACGGCAACGCGACGATGCTCAAATCCGACCTGGTACTGGGCGTCGGCAACCGTTGGGCCAACCGCCACACCGGCTCGATCGACGTGTACACCGAAGGCCGCAAGTTCATTCACGTTGATATCGAACCGACGCAGATCGGCCGCGTGTTCAACCCGGACCTGGGCATCGTTTCTGACGCCGCAGCCGCGCTGACCGTGTTCATTGAAGTCGCTCGTGAATGGCAAGCCGCCGGCAAGCTGAAAAACCGCAGCGCCTGGCTGCAAGACTGCCAGCAGCGCAAAGCCAGCCTGCAGCGCAAGACTCACTTCGACAACGTGCCGGTCAAGCCGCAGCGCGTCTACGAAGAAATGAACCAGGTGTTCGGCAAAGACACCTGCTACGTCAGCACCATTGGCCTGTCGCAGATTGCCGGCGCGCAGTTCCTGCACGTCTACAAGCCGCGTCACTGGATCAACTGCGGTCAGGCAGGTCCCTTGGGCTGGACCATTCCGGCGGCACTGGGCGTGGTCAAGGCGGATCCGACCCGTAAGGTCGTGGCGCTGTCGGGCGACTATGATTTCCAGTTCATGATCGAAGAGCTGGCAGTCGGCGCGCAGTTCAAACTGCCGTACATCCATGTTGTGGTAAACAACTCGTACCTGGGGCTGATTCGTCAGGCTCAGCGCGGTTTCGACATGGACTACTGCGTGCAGCTGTCCTTCGATAACCTGAACGCTCCGGAACTCAACGGTTACGGTGTCGATCACGTCGCAGTGGCCGAAGGCCTGGGCTGCAAGGCATTGCGCGTGTTTGAACCAAGCCAGATCCAGCCTGCCCTGCGCAAGGCTCAGGAACTGATCGAAGAGTTCAAGGTGCCGGTGATTGTCGAGATTATTCTGGAGCGCGTGACCAACATTTCCATGGGCACCGAGATCAACGCCGTCAACGAATTCGAAGACCTGGCGCTGGTCGGCAACGATGCGCCAACGGCGATTTCGTTGCTTGATTAAGAAGACCTGATACCTGTAGCAGCTGCCGAGGCACGAGGCTGCGTTGCGTGTCCGCAGGACCGCCCTCGGGGGCCGCTTCGCAGCCCAACGCAGCCTCGTGCCTCGGCAGCTGCTACAGGCAACTATTTTTACAGGAGACCACCATGCCGCGTTTCGCAGCCAACCTGTCCATGCTGTTCACAGAGCAAGATTTTCTTGCCCGTTTCGAAGCGGCCGCCAAGGCCGGCTTCAGTGGTGTCGAATACCTGTTCCCGTATGACTTCAGCTCCGCCGAGATCAAGGCCAAGCTGGATGCCAACGGTCTGACCCAAGTGCTGTTCAACCTGCCAGCCGGTGACTGGGCCAAGGGCGAACGCGGTATCGCGTGCCTGCCGGATCGGGTTGAAGAGTTCCGCGCCGGTGTCGACCTCGCCATTGCTTACGCGCAAGTGCTGGGCAACACCCAGGTCAACTGCCTGGCCGGTATTCGCCCACAAGGCGTGGACGATGCCACCGTGGAAAAAACCTTCGTCGCCAACCTCAAATACGCAGCAGACAAGCTGCAAGCGGTGGGCATCAAACTGGTGATGGAAGCGATCAACACTCGCGACATCCCGGGTTTCTACCTGAACAACACCGCGCAAGCCCTGTCGATTCGCGAACAGGTCGGCAGCGCCAATCTGTTCCTGCAATACGACATCTACCACATGCAAATCATGGAGGGTGACCTGGCCCGCACCATGGCCACGCACCTGGGCGAAATCAACCACATCCAGTTGGCCGACAACCCTGGGCGCAACGAACCGGGCACCGGTGAAATCAACTACCGCTTCCTGTTCGAACACCTTGACCGCATCGGTTATCAGGGTTGGGTGGGTTGCGAATACAAGCCGCTGACCACCACTGAAGCGGGCCTGGGCTGGCTGAAAACCCATAACGCGATCTGACACCGATCCCTGTAGGAGTGAGCCTGCTCGCGATGAAATCACCTTGGTACACCTGATGTACCGCAGCGGCTGAATCGCGAGCAGGCTCACTCCTACAAAAAGCTACGCCCCCTATTTGCTTGAGCAAGACAAAAACAAGAGGATTTTCTCATGGCTAAAATCGGATTTATCGGCACCGGCATCATGGGCCACCCAATGGCGTTGAACCTGCAGAAAGCCGGCCACAGCCTGTTCCTGTCGGCGCACCACGACGCTGCCCCTGCCGACTTGGTTGCTGGCGGCGCCGTTGCTCTGGCGAACCCGAAAGAAGTCGCACAAGAAGCCGAATTCATCATCGTCATGGTGCCGGATACCCCCCAGGTCGATGACGTGCTGTTCCGCGCCGACGGCGTTGCAGCCGGTGTTGGCAAAGGCAAAGTCGTCATCGACATGAGCTCGATCTCGCCTACTGCCACCAAGGCTTTCGCCGCCAAAATCAATGAAAAAGGCGCCCAGTACCTCGACGCACCGGTGTCCGGCGGTGAAGTCGGCGCCAAGGCGGCGAGCCTGAGCATCATGGTCGGCGGCGATGCCGATGCTTTCGAACGCGCCCTGCCGCTGTTCCAGGCCATGGGCAAGAACATCACCCTGGTCGGTGGCAACGGCGACGGTCAAACCGCGAAAGTGGCGAACCAGATCATCGTGGCGCTGAACATTCAGGCGGTGGCTGAAGCCCTGCTGTTCGCTTCGAAGAACGGTGCTGATCCAGCCAAGGTGCGTGAAGCACTGATGGGCGGTTTCGCCTCCTCGAAGATCCTCGAAGTACACGGCGAGCGCATGATCAAAGGCACCTTCGATCCGGGTTTCCGCATCAGCCTGCACCAGAAGGACCTGAACCTGGCCCTGCAAGGGCCAAGGAACTGAACATCAACCTGCCGAACACCGCCAACACCCAGCAAGTGTTCAGCACCTGCGCAGCCATTGGTGGCAGCAATTGGGACCACTCGGCGCTGATCAAGGGCCTGGAGCACATGGCGAATTTCTCGATTCGCGATAAGTAAGCCCTGCGCTACAGAGGGCCTGACTGGCCCTCTGTAGGAGCAAGGCTTGCCCGCGATGGAATCGCCTCGGTGCAGCAGAAACACCTCAGCGTCTGCATCGCGGGCAAGCCTTGCTCCTACAGGGATCGTGCACGTTCGATAACCCCAATAACAAGAATTCCGGGAGCCCGCCATGTCGGTCGATCCGCAACAATTCCTGCGCGAGCTGTTTGCCACAGCCATCGACGCCGCCCACCCACAGCAAGTCCTCGAAGCCCATTTGCCCAAAGACCGTAGCGGTCGGGTGATCGTCATCGGCGCCGGCAAAGCTGCGGCCGCCATGGCCCAGGTGGTCGAGCGTTGCTGGCAGGGTGAAGTCTGCGGTCTGGTGGTGACCCGTTACGGTCACGGTGCCCCGTGCGAAAAAATCGAAGTGGTCGAAGCGGCCCACCCAGTGCCGGACGCTGCCGGTCAGGCCGTTGCCAAACGGGTCTTTGAACTGGTCAGCAACCTGACCGAAGACGACCGCGTGATCTTCCTGCTTTCGGGCGGCGGCTCTGCCCTGCTGGCATTGCCGGCGGCCGGCATCACCCTCGTCGACAAGCAATCAATCAACAAAGCCCTGCTCAAATCCGGCGCGACCATCGGCGAGATGAACTGCGTGCGCAAGCACCTCTCGGCGATCAAGGGTGGCCGTCTCGGCAAAGCCTGCTGGCCTGCCACTGTTTATACCTATGCGATTTCCGATGTACCGGGCGACCTCGCCACGGTCATCGCCTCCGGTCCGACCGTGGCCGACCCAAGTACCTCTGCCGAAGCACTGGCGATCCTCAAGCGCTACGACATTGACGTTTCGGTCTCTGTGCGCAACTGGCTGCAAAGCCCGGAATCGGAGACGGTCAAACCCGGCGACCCGAGCCTGGCCCGCAGCCACTTCCAGTTGATCGCCCGCCCACAGCAATCGCTTGAAGCGGCCGCCGTGAAAGCGCGGCAGGCCGGTTTCAGCCCGCTGATCCTCGGTGATCTGGAAGGCGAATCCCGTGAAGTGGCCAAGGTTCACGCCGGCATTGCGCGGCAAGTGGTCCTGCACGGCCAGCCACTGGCGGCGCCATGTGTGATTTTGTCGGGCGGTGAAACCACCGTGACCGTGCGCGGCAATGGCCGTGGCGGGCGCAACGCCGAATTCCTGCTGAGCCTGACCGACAGCCTCAAAGGCCTGCCCGGTGTGTATGCCCTGGCCGGTGACACCGACGGCATCGATGGCTCCGAAGACAACGCCGGCGCCCTCATGACCCCGGACAGCTACGCCCGTGCCACGGCGCTGGGCCTGAGCGCCAGCGACGAGTTGGACAACAACAATGGCTACGGTTATTTCGAGGCACTGGACGCCCTGATCGTCACTGAGCCGACCCGCACCAACGTCAACGACTTCCGCGCCATCCTGATTCTCGAGAACCCAAAAAATGACGCCTGACAAGAAGGTTAAAATCCTCGCCACCCTCGGCCCCGCCACCGACGGGATCGACGACATTCGCGAACTGGTGCAGGCCGGGGTCAACATTTTCCGCCTGAACTTCAGCCACGGCGATCACGCCGACCACGCACAGCGCTACCAGTGGATTCGTGAAGTCGAGCGCCAGCTTAATTATCCGCTGGGTATTCTGATGGACCTGCAAGGCCCGAAACTGCGGGTCGGCAAGTTTGCCGAGGGCAAGGTGCAACTGCATCGCGGTCAGGCCCTGCGACTGGACCTGGACCCGACGCCAGGGAACGAGCGCCGCGTTAATCTGCCTCACCCGGAAATCATCGCGGCGCTGGAGCCGGGCATGGACTTGCTGCTGGACGACGGCAAGCTGCGTTTGCGAGTGGTCACCAAGTACTCCGACGCCATCGACACCACCGTGTTGAATGGCGGCGAACTGTCGGACCGCAAAGGCGTGAACGTGCCGCAAGCGGTGCTGGACCTAAGCCCGCTGACCGCCAAGGATCGCCGCGACTTGAGCTTCGGTCTGGAGTTGGGTGTGGACTGGGTCGCGCTATCGTTTGTGCAACGTCCGCAAGACATTCGCGAAGCCCGCGAACTGATCGGCGACAAGGCCTTTTTGATGGCCAAGATCGAGAAGCCATCGGCCGTGACGCAACTGCGGGAAATCGCCGAGTTGAGCGACGCGATCATGGTGGCGCGTGGCGACCTCGGCGTGGAAGTGCCCGCCGAAAGCGTGCCGCAGATTCAGAAAAACATCATCACCCTCTGCCGCGAGCTAGGCAAACCGGTGGTGGTGGCCACGCAGATGCTGGAGTCGATGCGCTTCTCCCCGGCCCCGACCCGGGCCGAGGTTACCGACGTGGCCAACGCCGTGGCCGAAGGTGCGGATGCGGTGATGCTGTCGGCGGAAACCGCCTCCGGCGAGTACCCGCTGGAAGCCGTGCAGATGATGAGCAAGATCATCCGCCAGGTGGAAAACGGCCCGGACTATCAGGCACAACTTGACGTGAGCCGACCGAAAGCCGAGGCGACGGTGTCCGATGCGATCAGCTGCGCGATTCGTCGCATCAGCAACGTGCTGCCGGTGGCCGTGCTGGTGAACTACAGCGAGTCCGGCACCTCGAGCTTGCGTGCGGCGCGGGAACGGCCGACGGTGCCGATCCTCAACCTGACACCGAACCTGCAAACCGCGCGCCGCTTGACCGTGGCGTGGGGCGTGCATTCGGTGGTCAATGACCGACTGCGGCAAGTGGATGAAGTGTGCTCGACGGCGCTGGAAATCGCCCAGGCACAGGGCATGGCCAAGCGTGGCGATACATTATTGATCACGGCAGGTGTGCCGTTTGGGCAGCCGGGATCGACTAACTCACTGCGTATCGAGACATTGATTTAGCGCCTATCCGGCCTCATCGCGAGCAAGCTCGGCTCCTACGGTTCGTTGAGGACCTGTAGGAGCCGAGCTTGCTCGCGATGCAGGCGACACGGTCCCACTGACACACTGAACTAAAATGCCTGCCCACCATTTCAACACCCACTGTCCCGACTGGGCCGAAGCGTTGCTCAACGGCTTCAGTCAGATCTTCCTCCAGCGCAATCCGCTGTGCGGCCTGCTGTGCCTGTTGGCGATTCTGTTTACCGCGCCGACGTTGCTCGGCGGTGCGCTGCTGGGCGGTGTCGCCGGTTTGCTCACTGCGCAACGCCGCAACTATGCCAAGGCTGATCGTCAGGCCGGGTTGTTCAGCTACAACGGCGTTCTGCTCGGTCTGTTGCTGAGTTTGTATTTCCCTTGGTCGGCGATGATGCCACCGCTAATTCTGGCCGCCGGCGGTCTGAGCGCGATGATCACCCAGCAGTGGCTCAAGCGCGTCCGGGTCAGCCAATGCCTGCCGGCCTACACGGCGCCCTTCGTCGGGCTGGGCTGGTTGCTGCTGTGCTTCGCCACGCCCTCGACAACGGCGCATTTGATCGAAATCAACACGCTGAACATGCTCGCCGCCCCCTTCAAAGGCGTGGGTCAGGTGATGTTCCTCGGCCATCCACTGGCCGGTGCGATGATTGCCGTCGGTTTGCTGATCGCAGATCGCCGTGCATTCTGCTGGGCGTTGTTGGCGTCTGTCGCGGGCATGGGCTGGAGTATGTTGCACCACGACTTCTACAGCGCATTGCTCGGTCTCGGGAGCTATAACGCCGTACTCGCCGCCCTCGCCTTCAGCTCACAGCGTCGCCAACCGTGGCTGCCGTTGGTGGGCATCGGCCTGGCGCTGTTACTGACGCCGGTGTTTGCCGCCATCGGCCTGCCCACGCTGACCGCGCCGTTCATTCTCGCAGGCTGGTTGATCCGCACGGTTGTGCAGATGCTCGGCAAAGCCACGGTCGAAAGCGCGCCTTGCGTTCCCGGGGAGAATCAACCTAGGCTGCGCTGATTAGCGGCCAAGGCGATTTGAATGAACAGCAACGACACGTGGCGCAATCGCCTTTACGTGATTATTTTCCAGACCGACACCGTCGCCGGACGGCGCTTCGACTCAAGCCTGCTGCTGATTATTTTCGCCAGCTTGGTGGTGGTGATCCTCGACAGCATCGATGACGTTCATCAGAACTACGCCGGCCTGCTGGCGGCCATCGAGTGGGGCTTCACGGTGATTTTCCTGGGCGAGTACTTCCTGCGCCTGTATTGCTCGCCCAAACCCATGCGTTACGCGTTCAGTTTTTACGGCCTGGTGGATCTGCTGGCCATCGTGCCGGGCATCCTCGCGCTGTATTACAGCGACGCCCAGTACTTGCTGATCATTCGGGTGATCCGGATGCTGCGCATCTTCCGCGTGCTCAAGCTCGGTCCCTACCTCAAGCAAGCCCATTACTTGCTCGATGCCCTGCGCGGCAGCAAGCAGAAAATCCTCGTGTTCCTCCTCAGCGTCTGCACCCTGGTCACGGTGTTCGGCACCCTGATGTATGTGGTTGAAGGCCCGCAACATGGCTTCACCAGCATTCCCAAAGGCATCTACTGGGCGATCGTGACGCTGACCACCGTCGGCTATGGTGACATCGTGCCCAAGACCGCGTTGGGCCAGGTGATTTCGTCGATGGTGATGATCACCGGTTACTCGATCATCGCCGTACCCACCGGGATCTTCACCGCCGAACTGGCCACGGCCATGCGCGGTGGCCAGTTGCATCACGATTGCCCGGTGTGTACCAAAGACAACCATGAACAGGAAGCATCGTTCTGCTCTCGCTGCGGCAATGCGCTGTTCAAAAAACAGGAATAAGCAAAGAGCTTTTTAATCTTTAAGGCTCTATGCGAGCCCAGTTATAGTCGCTGGCAAATTGCCTCAATTTAAATAGAACAAGGACTGCGCAGTGAAAAAACTCTTTGGCGCCTCACTTCTGGCCGCTGGCCTGGCACTGACCAGCATGGCCCAGGCCGCACCGACCCTGCTCAACGTTTCTTACGACGTGATGCGCGATTTCTACAAGGACTACAACACTGCCTTCCAGAAACACTGGCAAGCCGAACACAACGAAAACATCACCCTGCAAATGTCCTTCGGCGGCTCCAGCAAACAAGCGCGCTCAGTCATCGACGGCTTGCCGGCTGATGTCATCACCATGAACATGGCCACCGACATCAACGCCCTGGCAGACAACGGCAAACTGGTGCCGGAGAACTGGGTCACGCGCCTGCCGAACAACAGTGCGCCGTTTACTTCCGCCACGGTGTTCATCGTCCGTAAAGGCAACCCGAAAGCCCTGAAAGACTGGCCTGACCTGCTCAAGGACGGCGTTCAGGTGATCGTGCCCAACCCGAAAACCTCGGGCAATGGCCGCTACACCTACTTGTCCGCCTGGGGTTATGTGCTGAAGAACGGCGGTGACAAGAACAAGGCCAAGGAGTTTGTCGGCAAGCTGTTCAAGCAAGCACCGGTGCTGGACACCGGCGGTCGTGCCGCTACCACAACGTTCATGACCAACCAGATCGGCGACGTCCTGGTGACCTTCGAGAACGAAGCGGAAATGATTGCCCGCGAGTTTGGTCGCGACCAGTTTGAAGTGATCTACCCAAGCGTTTCCGCCGAAGCCGAGCCACCGGTGTCGGTGGTCGACAAAACCGTCGACAAGAAAGGCACCCGTGCCGCCGCCGAGGAATACCTGAAGTACCTGTGGTCGCCGGAAGGCCAGGAAATTGCGGCAGCCAATTACCTGCGCCCGCGTGACCCGGCGGTGCTGGCCAAGTACACCGATCGCTTCCCGAAAGTGGACTTCCTGTCGGTGGAGAAGACCTTCGGTGACTGGCGCACCGTGCAGAAGACTCACTTCAATGATGGCGGGATTTTCGATCAGATTTACACCGGTCAGTAATCGCTGAGCGGCCATGAAAAAGGCGACCTTTGCAGGTCGCCTTTTTTGTGGGTTTCAGCGGTTACAGTTTCCTTGTACGACGTCAATCCTGTGGGAGCGGGCTTGCCCGCGATGGCGGTTTATCAGTCACATCAATGCTGAATGTAGCGCCTTCTTCGCGGGCAAGCCCGCTCCCACAAGGATTTCGCCAAGCCCTTACATCGGCGGCGTCACACCCTCCTTACCCGCAGAAATCGACTGAGCCGTCAGCGTCCCGTCCGCACTCTGTGTCACAAATGTCACGATCTTCACCCCCACTTTCAACAAGCTGCGATCCCCCGGCATCAGGTTCACAATCGGCACGTCCTCCGGCACCAGAATCTTCTGCTGGCCGCCCTTGTAGTTGACCGTCAAGACCCGGCCGTTGCTGACCACCAGATCGCCGACGCTGCCGTTGGTCATGCTGCTGCCCTTGACCAGGTCGAACGGTCGATGCCCGTCGCCGCTACCCGCCAGTTCCGGTGGGAAGACATGGACTTCCAACGCCTTGAGAGTGCCATCCTCCTGAGGAATAGCCGCCGAGCCGATGTAGCTGCCCGGTTTGATGTCGTCGATATTGGCCAACGTGACAGCGCGGACTTTGGTATCCGGGGTCAGGTTGATCACGACGTTTTCGCCGCTGTTGACGTGAACCTTCAACACTTCAGGGCTGACCCCGGTGATTTCGCCACGAACACCGATACGCAATCCCGGCGCGTCGGCGGCCTGGGCCAGGCCTGTGGTGAACAATGTGATCAGTGTCAGGGCCGAAGCGCCGCGAATCAGGTGACGGAACATCGTATTCATGGAAGTACCTTGCGGTGATGAAACGTGAGAGAGAACATAAGCACGCTATCGAACAGGATGTAAGTGAATGTATCATCGGACCTGATTATTTGGACGCAAGGTGCATGGGCCAACTGCACATGCCGGTGCCACTCATTCCGCAATGGAATGATTACTATCACTTCAATCCCACTTCCGCCGTCCCGGCTTGCCGCTTAGCCTTCGCGCATTCCCTTCTGTTCAGCGAGACACGTTATGAATCCAGCGACGCCGGCGCCTCACGGTGCCACGACAATGACCAAAGGCATGGTGCTGCTCTTCGCCTTCTGTTGCGGCGCCATTGTGGCCAACCTCTACTATGCCCAACCGATCATCGGCCTGATCGCGCCGGACATCGGCCTGACCAGCACCATGGCCAGCCTGATCGTTTCCCTGACACAGATTGGCTACGCACTGGGGCTTTTCTTCCTCGTGCCGCTGGGCGATTTGCTGGAAAACCGCCGACTGATGATCATCACCACCGTGGTGGCGATTGCGAGTTTACTGGGCGCCGCGTTCACCGATCAGCCCAATGTATTTTTGCTGATTTCGTTGCTGGTGGGCTTCAGCTCGGTGTCGGTGCAAATCCTGATTCCACTGGCCGCGCACCTGGCTCCGGAAGAGTCGCGTGGCCGCGTGGTCGGCGGGATCATGGGCGGGTTGCTGCTGGGGATTCTCCTGGCTCGCCCGGTGTCCAGCGTGGTGGCTGACTATTTCGGCTGGCGCGCGATGTTTGTGATAGCAGCGGTGTTGATGGTGGCGATCAGCATCGTGCTGGCGCTGACCATACCCAAGCGCCAGCCTGATCACAGTGCATCTTATGGGCAATTGCTGGGTTCGCTGTGGACATTGCTGCGCCAACAACCGGTATTGCGTCAGCGTGCGTTTTATCAAGGCTGCATGTTCGCGACCTTCAGCCTGTTCTGGACCGCCGTGCCGCTGGAGTTGGCGCGCAATCACGGCCTGTCGCAAACCCAGATCGCGATCTTCGCCCTGGTCGGCGCCATCGGCGCTATCGCGGCGCCCATCGCCGGTCGCCTGGCGGATGCCGGCCACACGCGCATCGCCTCGCTGCTGGCCCTGCTGTTCGCCAGCCTGAGCTTTCTGCCGGCGTTCATCCATCCGCTCTACAGCGTCATTGGCCTGGCCGTGACCGGCGTGGTCCTCGACTTCTGTGTGCAGATGAACATGGTGCTCGGCCAACGCGCGGTCTACGCCCTCGACGCCAAAAGCCGCAGCCGCCTGAATGCGCTGTACATGACCAGCATCTTCATCGGCGGCGCCTTTGGCTCTTCGGTGGCCAGTGCCGTGTACGAGCACGGTGGCTGGTTGTGGATCGTGATAGTCGGCAGCGCGTTTCCACTGTTGGCGTTGCTGCGTTTTTTGAGTGTTTCGCAGAAGGGCTCGCTGGCGACGGCTTAAGTGTTCAAAAACAACTTCGCAATACCGGCCGGAGCAAGATCCGGTCGGTGTTCCGACAAATGTGACGTATCCGCCACCTCATTCCCCCCAAGAATGAATCCTATGCCCCCCGCCTGCGTTCCGCCCTCCCCGCCTCAAGGTCACCATTGATCCCAGCCAACCGGCTTTCCCACCAAGGATTACGATCATGACCCTACAAGCAAAACTCGATGCCTTCAAAGCGGACTTCAAGGCTGGCAAACCGCCCTATAACGCCCCGGCTGACATCCACCCGATCATGGAGCGCGCGACTGCCGAGCTGATCGCCTCGGGTGCGGCGAACAAAGCGCTGAAGGTCGGTGACAAGGCGCCGCTGTTTACCCTGAAAGATCCCGACGGGCATCCAGTGTCCTCCATCGATCTGCTGGCCAAGGGGCCTTTGGTGCTGACGTTTTACCGTGGCGTGTGGTGCCCTTACTGCAACATGGAGCTGCAAGCGTTGCAGGATTTTCTGCCACTGCTGCAGGACGCCGGCGCCAGCCTGCTGGCGATTTCGCCACAGATCGCCGCCAACAGCCGCAAGTCGATGCGTACCAATGGCCTGACGTTTCCTATCCTCAGCGACACCCACAATGACGTGGCGCATGCATTGGGTTTGCGCTTTGAGTTGCCGGATTACCTGATCGAGCTGTACAAGAATCTGCGTAACGATTTGCCAACTTTCAATGATGATCCGTCGTGGACGCTGCCGATGCCGGCACGCTATGTGATCGGTCAGGACGGTGTGATTCGTTACGCCGAGGTCAACCCGGATTACACTCAGCGTCCTGAGCCTGAAGCGATGCTGGATGCTATTCGCGGCTAACCGATCAAATGCCGCCTGACCCGCGGCATGTTTTTTCAAGGAGTGTGAAATGACCCGTCGTACCTTCCTCATCACCGGCGCCAGCAAAGGCATTGGCCGCGCTGTGGCCGAGCACCTGGATCGTGCGGGCCACCGGGTGGTGGGCATCGCCCGCACGCCCGACCTGACGTTCCCCGGCATCCTGTTTCCGCTGGACCTGAGCGACCGCGTCCTGACCCAGGAAGTGCTGGCCGATCTGGCCCGGACTTACGAATTTGACGGGCTGGTGAACAACGTCGGCCTGGTGCGCCCACAAGTACTGGGCGAGATTGACCTGGACACCTTCGACGACGTGATGCGGGTCAACCTCCATTCGGCGTTGCAGGCCACTCAGGCGCTGCTGCCCCACATGCGCGACAAGGGGTGGGGTCGTGTGGTGAACATTTCCAGCCTGACCGTCCTCGGGATTACCCAACGCACGGCCTACGCGGCGGCCAAAGCAGCGCTGATCAGCTTCACGCGCTCCTGGGCGCTGGAACTGGCGAAAACCGGCGTGACGGTGAACGCCGTGGCGCCAGGGCCGACCGAGACCGAACTGTTTCGCACCAATAACCCGCCGGGCAGTGAAGGTGAAGCACGGTATCTGGCGGGAGTGCCGATGGGTCGATTGGGGCAACCACAAGAAATCGCGGCGGCGATTGCGTTTTTGTTGTCCGAGCAGAGTGGGTTTATTACCGGGCAAACGTTGTTTGTCGACGGCGGCGCCTCAATAGGAAAAGCCGCTTTCTGACCGACGATTTTCGGTGAATTTCAGAACCTCATAAGGACCTTCGATGGACCGCCTCGGCGCAATGGAAACCTTCGTCTACGTGGTGGAAACCGGCTCGTTTTCCGCTGCCGCCCGGCGTCTGAATATCGGCCAGCCCGCCGTGTCGAAAGCCATTGCGCAGCTGGAATCACGTCTTGCCGTGCGACTGCTGTTGCGCTCAACCCGAGGCCTGACACCGACCGAGGCCGGCCTGGCCTTTTTCGAGCGTTCCAAACGCGCCCTCGAAGAAGCCGACGAGGCCGACAACGCCGCCCGCGGTGCCGCCAGCGGACTCACTGGCAACCTGCGCATTTGCGCCGCCGTGACCTTCGGCCGGCTGCACATCGTGCCGCACCTTGGGCCGTTTCTCGAACAGAACCCGGACTTGAACATCGACCTGATGCTCGACGACCGTAACGTCAATCTGGTCGAGGAAGGCGTCGACATTGCCCTGCGCATGGGCGCCCTGAGCGACTCGGGGCTGACGGCCCGCAAAATCGCCGAGTGTCGACGCGTGGTACTGGGCACACCGGCCTACTTCGAAAAATACGGCGAACCCACCTGCCCCGCTGACCTGTGCAAGCATCAGGCGGTCGTCTACTCCTTGGGCGGCGGCGCCAATTGGCAATTTCGAAACGCCTCTGAAGAACAGGCCGTGATCATCAGCGGCCGAATCCGCGTCAACGCCGCCGAGGGATTGCGAGAAGCAGTTCTGGCTCATCAGGGGCTGACCATGGCGTCGCAATGGATGTTTGCCCCGGAGTTGGCCAACGGGGCGGTCAGGGAAGTGATGACGGACTGGACGCTGCCCAACCTGGACCTGTGGGCAGTGTTTCCAACCGGAAGAATGGCCAGCGCCAAGGCGCGGGCGTTTGTGGAGTATGTGCAGGAGTTGCTGACAAAAGAGACCTGAGGTTCGCCGGTTTCGTTTCCTGACAGTACGCGTGGACTGATTTCACGACTGCTTCGCCCGAGCGCGGACCGGCCGAACGCAGGCTTCGCCAGCTGCTACAGGTTTGGGGTGAATCGGGAATTTCAACAGGCACAAAAAAGGCGACCCGAAGGTCGCCTTTGCTTACTGCCCGAATTGCCGTCCCAACCCACCCGGCACGCCGTGAATATCCGTGTCTTCCCATGGCCCGTTGGGGCTGATCGAGCGGCTCCAGCCATTGTTCCAGCGGTAGTAGGTGCGCTGGCGGTAGAAGGTGTTGGTCTGGTCATCCAGCACGTAGACGCCGAGTTTGGCATCCCAATGGCTGTTGCCACCCGGCGGCGGCGCGAAGCTGGCGGAGGTGCGCGGCATCGGTTTGGCAGGCTTGGCCGGAATGCCCGGTTTACCTGGCGTGGGTGTTGGCGACGGAGTAGGCCTTGGCTGTGACGGCGGAATCGGTGGCGGCGACGTTCGCTCCGGCGGCTGGACCGCACAAGCGCTTAACCCCAAGACCAGACTGAGCAGGGTGATACGAGCGATGGCGGTCATGGGGCGTTTTCCTGTTATTTGTCAGGGCTGTCGATGGTCAGTGTCTGCGGCGCCGTCGTGTTGCTGGCCAGAGGCTGGCTGCGACCGACCCATTCACCGGCAGTCGGTTGGCCGGCACGGGAGACGCGCGCAACCAGTTGGACTTCAGGAAAGTTCGACAGTTTCAACTGCGGCATCATGGCGTCGGCATCGCCTAATTCGACGGTCACCGGCAAGTCGGCCACGGTCAGGCGCTTGGCGGCCAACGGTGCAGGTGGACCGGAGGTGGCGCGGGCGAAAATGAACACGCTGTCGCCCGGCTGGACCTTGGCTTTGAGCGCCGGGGCCAGGTCAACGGTGACTTTCAACAACGCTGCAGCTTTGGCCGCAGGTGCCTGAACCACCTTGCCGCCGCTGGCTTCGAGCTTCTCGGTGGCCCGGGCAATCCCGCCTTGCAGCGCAGCGCGGGAGTTGTCATCGGGTGGCAGTTGCGTCAACAGACGATTCCAGTAGTTGATGGCGTCCTGGTAACGCTGGCTTTCAAACGCGGCGATACCGAGCAGGCCCAGGCTGGTGACTTCTTTCGGATCGGCTTTCAGCGCTTCATCGGTCAGGGCCTGAATCTTGTCCGACCACTTTTTACCTTCGGCAAAATACAGCGCCTGAGCCCATTGGCCGAGCAGTTCCGGTTGGCGACCGGCCAGGTTCACGGTGCGTTCGAAAATCTTCGCCGCGTCGCCCGGACGATCCTGAGCCATGTACGTGCGGCCGAGGAAATACAGGCCTTCAGCCGACTCCGGTTGAGCAGCGACGGCGCGTTCCAGCCGACGGGTCATCTCTTCCATCGACTGCGGCGCCTGAGCGAACTCGCGGGTCAGCTCGACTTTGTCGCTGGCACCGAAATGCAGGTACAAACCAAGGCCCAACACCGGAACCAGAACCGCCGCCAGCAAAGGCAACGGCTTGCCCAGGCGGGTCACTCGCGGCGCCCCAACGCCTTCGGTGTCGGCGAGCAGCTCACGGGCCGCTTCGGCGCGGCCGGCGTCCATTTGCGCCGCGTCGAGAACGCCCTCTTCCTGCTGAACCTGCAGCTCAGCCACGCGCTCTTGATACAGCGCGACGTTCAGGGCAGTACGATCCTCTTCACGCTGAGCGCGGCGACCGCGCAGAACCGGGATCAACAGAAAACTCAGGGCAACCAGAAGCAGCAGACCTGCAGCGAGCCAGAAATCAATCATTCTTGGTTTTTATCCAACAGGTGGTCGAGGCGCTCACGCTCATCGGTGGAAAGCTCAGTCTTGGTTTCGGCGCGTTGCACGCGACGACGGCGGACGATCACGGCGATGACCACAAAACCGCCCAAAAGCAGACCGGCCGGGCCGAACCAGAGCAGTGCAGTCTTGGCGTTCAGTGCGGGTTTGTAGCGGACGAAATCGCCGTACCGATCAACCATGAAGTCGATGATCTGCTGGTTGTCCTTACCCTCGCCCAGCATGCGAAAAATCTCTTTGCGCAGGTCGGCGGCAATCGGTGCGTTGGAATCGGCAATGTCCTGATTCTGGCACTTGGGGCAACGCAGCTCTTTGGTCAGCTCGCGAAAACGCTCGCGATCACCTTCTTTGGCGAACTCGTAGGTGTCGATGGCCGCGTGTGCCACGCCGGCCAAGCTCAAGCCCAACACCACGGCGGCTATCCAGCGCTTCATGGCTTGGCCTCATCGACCAGCGCCTGATACTTGGCGGCCAGTTTTTCACGCCAGACTTGCTCGTCGATCACGCCGACGAACTTGTCGCGGATGATGCCCTTGGCGTCGATGAAGAAGGTTTCCGGCGCGCCGTAGACACCGAGGTTCAGACCCAGGGTGCCGGCATCGTCACGAACATCCAGTTGGTAGGGGTTGTGAAACTCCACCAGCCACTTCAAGGCGTCGGCATTGACGTCCTTGTAGTTGATGCCATAAATCACCACGCCCTGCTGGGCCAGCTTATTCAGCACCGGGTGCTCGACCCGGCAGGAAATGCACCAGGTGCCCCAGACATTGACCAGCGCCGGTTTACCGACGATGTCAGCGCGGGTCAGGGTCTTGTCGCCCTGCACCGAAGGCAGGGAAAACTCCGGGAACGGCTTGTTGATCATCGCCGAAGGCAGCTCGGCCGGGTCCAGGTACAACCCACGGTAAAGGAATACAGCGACCACTAGAAAAATCGCCAGTGGCAACAACATCAACCAACGCTTCATGCAGTGGCTCCCGACATGCCCAGTGCTTCACGCACCCGGCTTTTCACCTTGACCCGATAACGGCGATCCAGCGCCGCCAGCAACCCACCGAAACCGGTCAGCAGTCCGCCGAACCAGATCCAGCGCACAAACGGTTTGACGTGAACACGAACAGCCCAGGCGCCATCGCCCAGCGGCTCACCGAGGGCGACGTAGAGGTCACGGGTGAAACCGGCGTCGATCCCGGCTTCGGTCATCACCGAGTTCTGCACGGTGTAGAGGCGCTTTTCCGGGTGCAGCACGCTGACTTCCTTGCCGTCGCGAATCACTCGAACGGTGCCCTTGTCGGAGGTGAAGTTCGGGCCTTCGAAGTGCTTGGCGCCTTCGAACACGAAGTGATAACCGGCCAGGTCCATGGACTCGCCCGGCGCCAGGCGCAGGTCACGCTCGGCGCTGTTCTGGCTCGACAACACGACGCCCAGTGCGCACACGGCAATGCCCAAATGCGCGACCTGCATGCCCCAATAGCTGCGAGTCAGGGTCGGCAAGCCTTTGATCAGGCCTTTGTGGCGGGTCTTGTCGAAGATGTCTCGCACGCCGGCCAGCAATACCCAGGCCGCGAGCATGAACGTCGCGATCACCGCCCAGTTGAAATCGCCGTAAGCGACGCCGGCCACTACGGCCAGTGCGGCACTGCCGAGCAATACCGGCGTGAGCATGCTGGCCAGCCATTTCACCGGCGTGTCTTTCCAGCGCACGATCACACCGACCGCCATCACCATCATCAGCAACGCCATCAATGGAATGAACAACGCGTTGAAGTACGGCGGGCCGACCGACAGCTTGGCGCCGGTCATTGCGTCAAGGATCAGTGGGTACAAGGTGCCGAGCAGGATCATCGAGGCCGCCACCACCAGCACCAGGTTGTTGCCCAGCAGCAGGGTTTCCCGGGACCAGAGGTTGAAGCCCACCTGACTCTTGACCACAGGCGCGCGCAGGGCGAACAGCGTCAGCGAACCACCGACCACAAACAACAGGAAGATCAGGATGAACACGCCGCGCTCAGGGTCGGACGCAAACGCGTGAACCGACGTCAGCACGCCGGAACGCACGAGGAACGTACCCAGCAAGCTCAACGAGAACGCGGCGATGGCCAGCAACACGGTCCAGCTCTTGAACACGCCACGTTTTTCCGTGACCGCCAACGAGTGAATCAGCGCGGTGCCCACCAGCCAAGGCATGAACGAGGCATTTTCCACCGGGTCCCAGAACCACCAGCCGCCCCAGCCAAGTTCGTAATACGCCCACCACGAACCGAGGGTGATGCCGATGCCGAGGAATGCCCAGGCGACGATGGTCCACGGACGCGACCAGCGAGCCCACGCGGCATCCAGGCGACCGCCCATCAGCGCCGCGATGGCGAAGGCAAAGGCCACTGAGAAACCGACGTAACCCATGTACAGCATCGGCGGGTGAACGATCAGGCCGATGTCTTGCAGTAACGGATTGAGGTCGGCGCCATCGCTGGGCATCTGCGGCAGGATGCGCTTGAACGGGTTGGACGTGAGGATCAGGAACAACAGGAAACCGGTGCTGATCATGCCCATCACGGCCAGTACCCGGGCCAGCATGACTTGCGGCAATTGGCGGGAGAACACCGACACCGCGAAGGTCCAGCCGCCGAGGATCAATGCCCACAACAGCAATGACCCTTCGTGGGCGCCCCATACCGCGCTGAATTTGTAGTACCACGGCAAGGCACTGTTGGAGTTGCTGGCGACGTAGCCGACCGAGAAGTCGTCAGTCATGAACGCGTAGGTCAGGCACCCGAAGGCGAACACCAGGAAGGTGAACTGACCCCAGGCGGCCGGCTGCGCCAGGCTCATCCACAAGCGGTCACCGCGCCAGGCACCGAGCAACGGCACCACGGCCTGAACCAGCGCGAAACACAGCGCCAGGATCATGGCCAGGTGGCCCAGTTCGGGGATAAACAGCCCTGAATTATAGAGAGCGGATGTCATCAATTAACCCTCTTTGGCTTGTGTGGGCGCCGACTGGCCGCTGTCTTTCAGGGCCTTGGTCACTTCCGGCGGCATGTACTTCTCATCGTGCTTGGCCAGCACTTCGTCGGCCACCACCACGCCGTCGGCGTTGATTTTGCCCAGGGCCACGATACCCTGCCCTTCACGGAACAGGTCTGGAAGAATGCCGCGATAGGTGATGGTCACGGATTTGTTGAAGTCAGTAACGACAAATTTCACGTCCAGCGAATCACCGGAACGTTGCAGCGAACCTTTCTCGACCATGCCACCGGCACGGATGCGCGTGTCTTGCGGCGCTTCGCCATTGGCGATCTGGGTCGGGGTGTAAAACAGATTGATGTTCTGCTGCAGGGCGCTCAGGGCCAGGCCGACGGCAGCGCCGACACCCACCAGGATCGCGAGAATGATGATAAGACGCTTTTTGCGCAGCGGATTCACTTGCCGTTCTCCCGGCGCAGACGACGCGCCTCTTGTTGCAGATACCGCTTGCGGGCCAGGATCGGCGCCGCCACGTTGAGGGCCAGCACCGCCAGGCAGATGCCATAGGCTGACCAGACATACAGGGCGTGATGGCCCATGGCGAGGAAGTCGCCAAATGAAGCAAAACTCATCGAGCGACCTCCAGACTGTTCTGTACTTCGGCCTTGACCCAACTGGCCCGCGCTTCGCGCTTGAGTACTTCAAGGCGCATGCGCAGCAACAGGACCGCGCCAAAGAAACAGTAGAAGCCCAGCACCGTCAGCAGCAGAGGCAGCCACATTTCGGCCGGCATGGCCGGTTTTTCGGTGAGGGTGAAGGTCGCGCCCTGGTGCAGGGTGTTCCACCACTCCACCGAGTATTTGATGATCGGGATGTTGATCACGCCAACAATCGCCAACACCGCACACGCCTTGGCGGCGCTGTCACGATTGCTGATGGCGTTGCCCAGCGCAATCAGACCGAAGTACAGAAACAGCAGAATCAACATAGACGTAAGTCGCGCATCCCAGACCCACCACGAGCCCCAGGTCGGTTTGCCCCAGATCGCGCCGGTGACCAGCGCCACGGCAGTCATCCAGGCACCGATGGGCGCCGCGCATTGCAGGGCGACATCGGCCAGTTTCATCTTCCAGACCAACCCGACAATGCCGCACACGGCCAGCATCACATAGCAGGATTGCGCCAGCATCGCGGCAGGAACGTGGATATAGATGATGCGAAAGCTGTTGCCTTGCTGGTAGTCGGGCGGCGCGAAGGCCAGGCCCCAGACTACGCCAACGCCGATCAACAGCAACGCCGCGACGCTCAGCCAGGGCAACAGTTTGCCGCTGATGCCATAAAACCATTTGGGCGAGCCGAGCTTGTGAAACCACGTCCAGTTCATACTGTTTCCATCACGGTTGCCCTTCGCTGTGAAGGGCTGGGTCTTTACTGGTCAAATTTTAACCAGACCTCATTATTCGCCGACGCTGATCTTCAGGCCAGCAGCTATTGCAAACGGTGTCAGGGTTATCGCCAGGGCGGTCAGGCTACCAAGCCACAAGAGATAACCGGTCGCCGGCATGCCCATCAAGGCTGCCTGCAAGGCGCCACTGCCGAGAATCAACACCGGGATGTACAGCGGCAGAATCAGCAGCGCCAACAACAGGCCGCCACGCTTCAATCCTACCGTCAGGGCTGCGCCCACCGCACCGAGCAGGCTCAGTACCGGTGTACCCAGCAATAACGAAAGCAGCAACACCGGCAGACAAGCGGCAGGCAAACCGAGCATCAACGCCAGCAGTGGAGCGAGCAAAACCAGTGCCAGGCCCGAGAAGGCCCAGTGTGCCAGTACCTTGGCCAAAACCAGAAGAGGCAGAGGGTGCGACGAAAGGACCCACTGTTCGAGGGAACCGTCCTCGAAATCACTGCGGAAAAGCCCGTCCAGCGAGAGCAAAACCGATAAAAGGGCCGCGACCCAGACCAGCCCCGGAGACAAGGTTTGCAACAATTGAGCCTCGGGGCCGACCGCTAGCGGGAACAGGGCAACCACGATGGCGAAGAACACCAACGGGTTCGCCAACTCCGCAGGACGGCGGAACAACAAACGGGCCTCACGGGCGACCAACAGGCCGAAAACACTCATACGGCCCAATTCCCCAGATCAATGTCGCGATAACCGGCCGGCATCCGTGTCAGCGTGTGGTGAGTGGTCAGAACGACCATGCCGCCGCGCTCGCAGTGTGCGGCCAGGTGCTCTTCGAGCTGCGACACGCCTTGTTTGTCGAGCGCGGTGAACGGTTCATCGAGAATCCACAACGGCGGGCTATCCAGGTACAACCGCGCCAGCGCTACACGGCGATGTTGGCCGGCAGACAGCGTGTGACAGGGAACGTCCTCGAAACCGCGTAACCCCACCGCCGCCAAAGCTTGCCAGATGGCGTCATGGGACGCCGGATGATGCAGGGCGCAGAGCCAGCTGAGGTTTTCCTCAGGGGTCAGCAATTCCTTGATACCGGCGGCATGTCCGATCCACAACAGGTTGCGTGCCAGCTCAAAGCGTTGCTCATTGAGCGGCTGGTCATTGAGCAGCACTTGGCCGGCGGTCGGTTGCATCAGACCGCACAGCAGGCGCAACAGGCTGGTCTTGCCACTGCCGTTGGGGCCGCTGATTTGCAACATTTCGCCACTGGCCAGTCTCAAATCGAGATTTTCGAAGAGCAGCCGAAGGTCTCGCTCACAAGCGAGGGCAACGGTTTGCAGGACTGGGCTGGTCAAGGGATCACGGGCCTTTTGCGGTTCAAGTCGGCAGTAGTACGGCCGCTAAAGAGATGCAGAATAGATGCATTGGCGGCCCGTCATAGAGAGCTGGGTCAAACATTTGCAATGTTTTTAGCGCCCCAGTGATAACGGGGCGGCATTATACATGCCATGCCCTACTCTCAAGAGGGCAATTTCCTCAGGTTGTGACCGCGTATGACAGGCGAAATGAACATTCTCCCGCTACCGCAGACCCCGCCCGCGACGTCGCGGCCGCTGGTGGTGAGTGGCGACCTGCTCAAGTTACTGACGCCAATGGAGGGCCTGATCTCCGTCGGGCAAACCGCCAAGGCTGAAGTGCTGTCGCTCAAGCAGACGGATCAGACCTTTCAATTGTTGCTCAAAGTCACCCTCGACAGCGGTCGCCAGACCACGGTCCAGGCCACCAGCAGCCAGCCTCTGCCTCAAGGCACCAGCCTGGCGATCACCCAACCGTCGGCCAGCAACCTGGCGATCACCGTGCAACAGGCCATCGCGGCGAGCGTCGCCACCCTCACCCGCATTGACACGGCGCAACTGCCCGCTGGCACGCTGTTGCAGGGCAAAGTGCTGACCTCACAAGTCCTGCCACAAGTACCGGGGCAACCCACGGTGTTCCGCTCCATGGTGAGCTTGCTGAACACAGTGCTGAGCGGCAGCACGCTGAGCATCGACAGCCCCACGCCCCTGCGCATTGGCACGTTGTTGAGCGCCATGGTGCAAGACACCCAAACGCTTAAATTCGTCCCGCTGAGCAGCCGTCAGGAACAGTTGGCGGTGACGCAGCAACTGGTCAGCCAGCAAAGCCGCCAAGGTTCGCTGGATGGCTTGATCAAAGCCTTGCAAAACCTGACGCCGACGCCGCAATCGTCACTGCAGCCGCCATTGCAGCCATCGCCACTTGCGTTGGACCCAACCTCCAGCGACCTGCGCCTGGCCGTGGAAAAACTCCTCGCCGGCCTGCCGGACGTTCAGCAACTGAGCACGCCAAAGGGCCTGGCTCAAGCGCTGGCAAACAGCGGACTGTTCCTGGAAGCGAAATTGCTCACCGGGCAAAATCCGACATTGGCGCCGGACATGAAAGGCGATTTGCTCAAGCTGATCGCGCAACTGACACCGGGACTACCGGCCAATACCAACCTCAACGCGATCATCGCCGCCAATACATTGGTGCAGACGATGCCGAGCTTCGTGCGCAGCGCCCTGGGGATGCTCGGGCAAGTCAGCGCCAAGCCGCTGCCGACCAGTTTCCCGCTGCCCGAACGCCTGCTGCAAAGCCATGACGGTGAAGGTGATCTGGAGCATTTGCTGCGTTTGGCGGCGGCAGCCGTTTCGCGCCTGCAAAGCCATCAACTGTCGAGCCTGGAGCAAACCGGCGTGACCGACGATGGTCGGCTGCTCAGCACCTGGCAACTGGAAATCCCGATGCGAAACGCGCAGGACATTGTCCCGCTGCAGGTCAAGTTCCAGCGCGAAGAAGCGCCCGAGAAAGAACACCCCCACGAACGCCGCGACGAACACGAACCCAAGCAACCGCTGTGGCGTGTCGACCTGGCCTTCGACATGGAACCGCTGGGCCCCTTGCAGGTTCACGCGCAACTGATCAAGGGCAGCCTGTCCAGCCAGCTCTGGGCCGAACGGCCGTACACCGCCAGCCTGATCGAAAGTAACCTGGCCGGCCTGCGCGAACGCTTGCTGGCATCGGGCCTGAACGTCGGCGATCTGGATTGCCACCTCGGCACCCCGCCACAAGGACCGCAAACCCGTCTGGAACAACGCTGGGTCGACGAAACCGCATGAAAACCACCAACGCCCCACGCCAGGCCATCGCCCTCAAATACGACGGCAGCCACGCCCCTACCCTCACGGCCAAGGGTGACGAAGAACTGGCCGAAGAAATTCTGCGCATTGCCCGCGATTATGAAGTGCCGATCTATGAGAACGCCGAGCTGGTAAAGCTGCTGGCGAGGATGGAACTGGGGGAAAGTATTCCGCAGGAGTTGTACCGCACGCTGGCCGAAATCATCGCGTTTGCGTGGAATTTGAAGGGCAAGTTTCCGGCGGGGCATGATCCGCACGCGCCGATGATCGAGAAGGATGTCACCGATCGCGGGGATGATTATTGATCGTTCCTACGCTCTGCGTGGGAATGCAGCCCGTGACGTTCCGCGTCACATTCAACAACGGAACGCGGAGCGTCCCCAGAGGCATTCCCACGCAGAGCGTGGGAACGATCTCTGACAGGCATCAGTTCTTGTGAAGCTTACGCATCAACTCCGCCTCAGCCTGGGTCAACCCGCAAGACTGAGTCAGTTCATCAACCGTCGCCCCCATTCCCACCAATCGCGCCGCCTGGGCGAACGACAGGCTCGACGGGTCGCGCTGTTCCAGCTGTGCCAGTTTGTCCGGCAAGGGACCAACCACCGCGCGCAGTTCGTGCAGGTCTTCACCCATGCGCACGTTGCCGCTCTGGTAGTCGTCCACGCGTTTGGCCAGGTCCTTGATGCGCTGATCCCGCAGCGCATCGCCCTGGGCCTGTTGAGCGGCGATCAGTCGTTGACCGCGAATGTACGCCAGAAACATCGCCAGCGTGCCTGCCCAGAAGAGGAACAGGACAATGACCGCAACCTCAAGAATCAATCAGATGTTCTCCAGGTCCGACCATTCTTCTTCGCTCATCATCTTGTCCAGCTCGACCAGGATCAGCAGTTCGTTGTTCTTGTTGCACACGCCTTGAATGAACTTGGCGGATTCTTCGTTACCGACGTTTGGCGCAGTTTCGATTTCCGACTGACGCAGGTAAACCACTTCGGCCACGCTGTCGACCATGATCCCGACAACCTGCTTGTCGGCTTCGATGATGACGATACGGGTGTTGTCGCTGATCTCCGCATTCATCAGGCCGAAGCGCTGACGGGTGTCGATCACGGTGACCACGTTACCGCGCAGGTTGATGATGCCCAGCACGTAGGTCGGGGCACCCGGAACCGGGGCGATTTCGGTGTAGCGCAGGACTTCCTGGACGCGCATCACGTTGATGCCGTAGGTTTCGTTGTCCAGCTTGAAGGTTACCCATTGCAGGATCGGATCTTCGGAACCCTTTGCAGCCGTCGCCTTATCATTCATACCCTGACCCCTCAAAAAACCGCCCTGGCGGTGTGTGTTCTGTGCAGCGGCATTCACTGCCGTTGCGTGTTTTTTATGCTGGTTTGTGAGCCGGCTTGATATTGCTTATGTGCTTTGCCCCGCCACTGGCGATCAACTCGGCCAGCGCGGAGACGTCGAGCAATGCACACATGTGTTCAATCACAGTGCCCGCCAGCCATGGCCGTTGACCACGGTGGCTGCGCCATTTGATTTCGTTCGGGTCCAGGCGCAACGAGCGGCTGACCTGATGCACCGCCAGCCCCCACTCGTAGCCCTGAACCGAAATAACGTATTGCAGGCCCTGCCGGAAATCGTCGCGGTAGCGGTCGGGCATGACCCAACGTGCGGTGTCCAGGACTTTCAGGTTGCCGGCCTGGCTCGGCAGAATCCCGAGGAACCATTCTGGCTGGCCGAACAGCGGCGTCAGCTCGTGGCCCGCCAACGAATAAATCGAACCCAGGCACACCAGTGGCACCGCCAGGGTCAACCCGGCGACGTCGAATAACAGACACTCGAACGGCTCGGCGGCCCACGACGGGCGACCATCGGTTTCGACCGGTGGCGGCGTGTTGCTCGGTGGCAAGTGGACTTCGACGACGGGCGGCACCAATGTTTGCAGCAGGGGTGCAATGGTCGATACCGGTGCGAGGATCGGTGCCGGCGCCTCCATGACCGGCGCTGGCGCCTTGGCCACGGCGGCGATCACGGGCGCTGCAACCACAGGTGCGGCAACTACAGGCGCAGCAACCGCCGCCGGGCGTGCATCGCGCGCTTGTTCTTCGAGGACCGCGGCCTGGAATTCGTCCAGGGTGTTATCCGGTTCGAGCACTTCGGCGGGCGCTTCGATGATCGGCGCAAGCTCCTCCGTCGCGTCCTGCAGCAAGCTGTCCAGATAATGCTGGAGCGCCAGTTGCGGGCGAGAGGTGATCTTCACCGGCCGATTCATTTAAGCACCACGCAAGGAAGGTTCATCTCACGCCACCTGCGCGACAGATTGCTGCGCCAGCAAATGCTTGAGCAGCGCACGGTAAGCGAGAACTCCACGGCTCTTGCCGTCGAATTGCGAAGGCGTTAGGCCGGCCCGGCTCGCATCCCGCAAGCGGGTGTCGACCGGGATGTAACCTTGCCAGATTTCTTCCGGGTACTTGTCACGCAGCACGCGCAGGGTCCCGAGGGACGCCTGGGTACGACGGTCAAACAAGGTCGGGATGATGGTGAACGGCAGCGCCTGTTTGCGTGAACGATTGATCATGTCCAGGGTGTTGACCATGCGTTCCAGGCCTTTGACGGCCAAGTGCTCGGTCTGCACCGGGATCACCAATTGCTGGCTCGCCGCCAAGGCATTGACCATCAGCACACCGAGCAACGGCGGGCTGTCGATCACCGCGTAATCGAAGTCCTGCCACAACTGCGCCAGGCTCTTGGCGATCACCAGGCCCAAGCCACTCTGCCCCGGCGATTGACGCTCAAGCGTGGCCAGTGCGGTACTCGAAGGCAGCAGCGAAATACTGTCGTGACTGGTGGGCAACAACAACTGACCGGGCAAGCCTTGCGGCACGCTGCCCTTATGCAGGAACAAGTCGTAGCTGCTGTGTTCCAGGCTATCGGGATCGTAGCCGAAGTAGCTGGTCATGGAGCCGTGCGGATCGAGATCGACCACAACCACGCGCTTGCCCGCCTCGGCCAGCAAACCGGCTAAAGCGATAGAGGAAGTGGTTTTACCAACACCACCCTTTTGATTGGCAACGGCCCAGACTCTCATTTGAATGTTTCCTCCCGGCCGACGAGGTCAGCCGAGAAATAGCTCAACGTTTTAATGCGGGTGACGGAGAATTGACGGCGCTCTCTCGTACCGGCGACTTGACCGCTGACGGTGCAGTTTGTGTGCCAGCACGCTTCAACGCGGCGTCCGGTTGCGCATGAGCGGTTCCGGTGCCGGTGAGGCTGCGACGTACATCGAGATTGCGCGAAACCACCAGCACCACACGACGGTTGCGTGCCCGGCCTTCGGCGGTGGCATTGTTGGCCACGGGCTGAAACTCGCCATAACCCACGGAGGCCATTCGGCTCGGGTTCACGCCCTGCATCGCCAGAATGCGCACAATGCTCGCCGAGCGGGCCGAGGACAGTTCCCAGTTAGTGGGGTACTGCGCGGTGCGGATCGGTTGATCGTCGGTAAAGCCTTCGACGTGAATCGGGTTGTCGAACGGCTTCAGAATCCCGGCCACCTTGTCGATGATATTGAACGCGTTGTCGCTGGGCATGGCATCGCCGCTGCCGAACAACAGGCTGGAATTGAGTTCGATCTCGACCCACAACTCATTGCCACGCACGGTCATCTGATTGGAGCTGATCAGGTCGCCGAACGCCGCGCTGATGTCGTCTGCAATGCTTTTGAGCGGGTCGTTGGAACCGGCAACACCGGCATCGACCTGCTCGCTGTCTTTCACCAACGGCTTGGCCGGCGTCACTGTCATCGGTCGCTCTTCACCCACCGGGATCGGTTTGAGAGAGCGATCGGCATCGGTGAAGACCCCGATCAGCGCTTGCGAAATGATTTTGTACTTGCCTTCGTTGATCGACGAGATCGAGTACATCACCACGAAGAATGCGAAGAGCAAGGTAATGAAGTCGGCATAGGAAACGAGCCAACGTTCATGGTTTACATGTTCTTCAGGTTGGCGACGACGAGCCATAATCCATTACCCCCATCAATCCATGAAGCCCTGAAGCTTCAACTCAATAGAGCGAGGGTTCTCACCTTCGGCGATCGACAGGATCCCTTCCAGCAACATTTCGCGGTAACGCGATTGGCGCAATGCAACCGATTTGAGCTTGGACGCAATCGGCAGCAACACCAGGTTGGCACTGGCCACGCCGTAGATGGTGGCGACGAAGGCCACGGCAATGCCGCTGCCCAGTTGCGTCGGGTCAGCGAGATTGCCCATGACATGGATCAGGCCCATCACCGCACCGATAATCCCGATGGTCGGCGCGTAGCCGCCCATGCTTTCGAAGACTTTGGCGGCCTCGATATCGCGGCTTTCCTGGGTGTAGAAATCCACTTCCAGAATGCTGCGAATCGCTTCCGGTTCCGCACCGTCGACCAGCAACTGAAGGCCTTTGCGCGAGTAGCTGTCGGGTTCGGCATCGGCCACCCCTTCCAGGCCCAGCAATCCTTCCTTGCGCGCGGTCAGGCTCCAGTTCACGACTCGATCAATGCCACCGGCCAGATCAACGCGAGGTGGAAACAGAATCCAGCCAACAATTTGCATGGCGCGCTTGAAGGCGCTCATCGGCGACTGCAACAAGGCTGCGCCAATGGTCCCACCGAGAACGATCAGCGCCGCCGGGCCGTTGGCCAGCGCGCCAAGGTGGCCACCTTCAAGGTAGTTGCCGCCAATAATGGCGACGAACGCCATGATGATGCCGATAAGGCTTAAAACATCCATCAGATACACGCCTCGACCAAGTGCTTGCCAATATCTTCCAGCCCATAGATCGCATCCGCGAGATCGGCTTTGACGATGGCCATCGGCATGCCGTAGATCACGCAACTGGCTTCATCCTGAGCCCAGATCGCGCTACCGCTCTGTTTGAGCAGGCGAGCACCTTCACGACCGTCGGCGCCCATGCCGGTGAGTACGACCGCCAGAACTTTGTCGCCGTAGGACTTGGCTGCCGAACCGAAGGTGATGTCCACGCACGGTTTGTAATTGAGACGCTCGTCGCCCGGCAGGATTTTCACCGCGCCACGGCCGTCGATCATCATTTGCTTGCCACCCGGTGCCAGCAACGCCAGGCCCGGACGCAGGATGTCGCCATCCTCGGCTTCCTTGACGCTGATGCGGCAGAGCTTGTCCAGACGCTCGGCGAAGGCCTTGGTGAAGGCTGCCGGCATGTGCTGGACCAACACGATCGGTGCCGGGAAGTTGGCCGGCAACTGAGTCAAGACTCGTTGCAGCGCAACCGGACCGCCCGTGGACGTGCCGATGGCAACCAGTTTGTAGGCTTTGCGCTTGGGTGCAGGCGACGATGGGCCGGGGGACGCAGGGGCATGATGCGTACGTGTCGGGATCGGTGCCGGTGCAGGGCGCGAAGGTGTGCTGCTGCCGTAACTGCTGACGCTCGAAGGCGCGGGCGTCGGGGTTGGCGCGGCAACCGGTGCCGGCGCGCTGTAGGCGCTGGCGCGACGGTTACTGCGTGAAATGCTGAGAATCTTCTCGCACAGCAGTTGCTTGACCTTCTCCGGGTTACGGGAGATGTCTTCAAAATTCTTGGGCAGGAAATCGACGGCGCCGGCGTCCAGCGCATCGAGGGTGACCCGGGCGCCTTCGTGCGTCAGCGACGAGAACATCAACACCGGCGTCGGGCAGCGCTGCATGATGTGCCGCACGGCGGTGATGCCGTCCATCATGGGCATCTCGTAGTCCATGGTGATCACGTCCGGCTTGAGGGCCAGGGCCTGATCGATCGCCTCTTTTCCGTTGGTCGCCGTACCGACGACCTGGATATTCGAATCCGCTGAAAGAATTTCCGAGACGCGGCGGCGGAAAAACCCCGAATCGTCCACCACCAGGACTTTAACTGCCATAAACACTCCGTTAGACGCAGCGGGGCCTCAGTCGCCCCGCTCCACCAGAATCAAATACGCCGTGTGGCGTAACGCTTGAGCATGCTCGGAACATCGAGAATCAGCGCAATACGGCCGTCACCGGTGATGGTGGCGCCCGACATGCCCGGGGTTCCCTGGAGCATTTTGCCCAATGGCTTGATGACCACTTCTTCCTGGCCCACCAGTTGATCGACGACAAAGCCGATCCGCTGCGTGCCCACCGAAAGGATCACCACATGGCCTTCGCGCTGCTCTTCGTGAGCGGCGGAGCTGACCAGCCAGCGCTTGAGGTAGAACAGTGGCAGCGCCTTGTCTCGCACGATCACCACTTCCTGGCCGTCCACCACGTTGGTGGTCGACAGGTCGAGGTGGAAGATCTCGTTGACGTTCACCAGCGGGAACGCAAACGCCTGGTTGCCGAGCATGACCATCAGCGTCGGCATGATCGCCAGGGTCAACGGCACCTTGATGACGATTTTCGAACCCTGGCCCTTGGTCGAGTAAATGTTGATCGAACCGTTGAGCTGGGAAATCTTGGTTTTCACCACGTCCATGCCCACGCCACGACCCGACACGTCGGAGATCTCGGTTTTGGTCGAGAACCCTGGCGCAAAAATCAGGTTGTAGCACTCGGTATCGCTCAAGCGATCGGCCGCATCCTTGTCCATCACACCGCGTTTAACCGCGATGGAACGCAGGACGTTCGGGTCCATGCCTTTGCCGTCATCGGAAATCGACAGCAGGATGTGGTCGCCTTCCTGTTCGGCAGCAAGGACCACCCGGCCGCCACGGGACTTGCCCGAAGCTTCGCGTTCTTCCGGCGACTCGATGCCGTGGTCGACCGCGTTGCGTACCAAGTGGACCAGCGGGTCGGCCAGGGCCTCGACGAGGTTCTTGTCGAGGTCGGTTTCTTCACCGACCAGTTCCAGGTTGATCTCTTTCTTGAGCTGGCGAGCCAGGTCGCGAACCAGGCGCGGGAAGCGCCCGAAGACTTTCTTGATCGGTTGCATCCGGGTCTTCATGACCGCGGTTTGCAAGTCAGCCGTGACCACGTCGAGGTTCGACACAGCCTTGGACATTGCCTCGTCGGCACTGTTGGCACCCAGGCGAACCAGGCGGTTACGCACCAGCACCAATTCGCCCACCATGTTCATGATTTCGTCGAGGCGAGCGGTATCGACCCGCACGGTGGTCTCGGCTTCGCTGGCCGGTTTTTCCGGTGGCGGCGCGGCTGGAGCACGGACCGGGGCCGGTGCAGCAGTGGCGGCTGGTTTCGGTGTTTCAGCTTTCGGTTCAGGCGCCTTGGCGATCGGGGCCGGTGCGGCAGCCTTGGCGACGGGTGCCGCGACATTCGATACAGCAGAACCTGTGCCGACTTCGCTGAACTTGCCTTTACCGTGCAATTCGTCGAGCAGCGATTCGAACTCGTGATCGGAGATCAGATCACCACCCGCCGCCGCTGCAGTTGGCGCAGCAGGAACTGGCACAGAAGCAATGGCCGACTCCAGCGCATCCACCGCAAAGTTGCCTTTGCCGTGCAACTGGTCGAGCAGTGCTTCAAATTCGTCGTCGGTAATGTCGGAGCTATCGCCTGCCGCTTTCGGGGCGGCTGGTGCAGCTGGCGCGGCGGCCACGGCATCGACAGCGAACTGGCCTTTACCGTGCAGTTGATCGAGCAAGGACTCGAACTCGGCATCGGTGATTTCGTCGCTCGCAGCGGCATCGCTGGAAGGCGTTGGTGCAGGTGCAGCCGCCGGAGCCTCAGCTTGAGCCTTGACGGCATTGAGCGAGTCCAGCAGTTGTTCGAATTCGTTATCGGTGATGTCGCCCGATTCGGCTTCAGCGGCAGGCGCTTCAAACACTTCAGCGACCGGTGCAGCTTCATCAGCCGTTTGCGGCTCGGCCAGTCGGGCCAGAGCTGCCAGCAATTCAGGTGTGGCAGCCGTGATCGGGCTGCGCTCGCGGACTTCGCTGAACATGCTGTTCACCGCGTCCAGCGCTTCGAGCACCACGTCCATCAGTTCTGAATCAACGCGACGCTCACCCTTGCGCAGGATGTCGAACACGTTCTCGGCGATATGGCAGCACTCCACCAGCTCGTTGAGCTGGAGGAAGCCGGCGCCCCCTTTTACAGTGTGAAAACCGCGAAAAATTGCATTGAGCAAGTCCGCATCATCCGGTCGGCTCTCAAGCTCGACCAGCTGTTCGGACAGTTGCTCTAGAATCTCGCCGGCCTCAACCAGGAAATCCTGAAGGATCTCTTCATCGGCGCCGAAGCTCATGTATGGGGTGCTCCTAACAGGTTTAAAAACCTAAAAAACCTAGAATGCTAAAACTCTAAAATCCCAGGCTGGATAGCAAATCGTCCACATCGTCCTGACCGGACACAACGTCTTCTCTTTTATCGGCATGAATCTGCGGACCTTCACCCTGAGAGAGATGTTTTTGCGGATCTTTTTCAGCCAGCATCGATTCACGGTCATGTTCGATACCCGCAAAGCGGTCTACCTGGCTGGCCATGAGTACGAGCTTGAGCAAATTGCTTTCAACTTCGGTGACCAATTGGGTCACACGCTTGATGACCTGACCGGTGAGGTCCTGGTAATCCTGAGCCAGCAGGATGTCGTTGAGGTTGCTCGACACCATGCGGTTGTCTTCGATACTGCGAGTCAGAAAACCGTCGACCCGACGGGCCAGTTCACGAAACTCTTCAGCCCCGACTTCACGACGCATGAACCGGCTCCAGTCGGTGCTCAACGCCTGGGCTTCATCGCTCAGGTTGTTGACCAGCGGCGTGGCGCTTTCCACCAGGTCCATGGTGCGGTTGGCCGCGGCCTCGGTGAGCTTGACCACATACCCCAGGCGCTCGGTGGCGTCCGTGATCTGTGACACTTCCTCGGCTTGCGGCATGTTCGGGTCAATCTGGAAGTTGACGATCGCGCTGTGCAGCTCGCGAGTGAGCTTGCCCACTTCCTGATACAGGCCGCGGTCACGGGTCTGATTGAGCTCATGGATCAGTTGCACAGCCTCGCCGAACCTGCCTTTTTCAAGGCTGGCGACCAGTTCGACGGCGTGTTTTTTCAGGGTCGATTCAAAATCGCCCAGTGAAGATTCTTTATGCTCCATAGCTCCCCCGTGGCGCAGTGGATCAACCGATGCGTTCGAAAATCTTCTCGATTTTTTCTTTCAACGCCTGGGCCGTGAAGGGTTTGACCACGTAGCCGTTTACACCGGCCTGGGCTGCTTCAATGATCTGCTCGCGCTTGGCTTCAGCGGTCACCATCAGCACCGGCAGGTGCTTGAGCTTTTCATCGGCGCGCACGTGACGCAGCAAGTCGATACCGGTCATGCCAGGCATGTTCCAGTCCGTTACCAGAAAGTCGATGCTCCCGCTGTTGAGAACCGGAATGGCAGTAGTGCCATCGTCGGCCTCGACCGTGTTGGTGAACCCAAGGTCACGCAACAGGTTTTTTATGATCCGCCGCATCGTTGAGAAGTCATCAACGATGAGGATTTTCATGTTCTTGTCCAATTCGACCTCCAAGCAGTCTTAAACGCGCCCAGCACCTGGACGCGCCATTTCAATCAATCCGGCAATGCATTCGATGACTGTCTGGAGCACAACAGATCGCAACCGGTGCCGTTCAAAACCGCACCAGCCACGTTCGCAGTGTCCCCACACTGCCTTCAGCGCGCTCGCCACTCCCCCAAACGCCCCCGCAAGCGGGCCGCGCACTGGCTGTGTAACTGGCTGACCCGCGATTCGCTGACCCCCAGGACCTCACCGATTTCCTTGAGATTCAACTCTTCGTCGTAGTACAGCGCCAACACCAGTCGCTCGCGCTCCGGCAAATTGGCAATCGCGTCCGCCAGCGCCGCCTGGAAGCGTTCATCTTCCAGATCGCGTGACGGTTCGAGATGAGCACTCGCGCCATCCTCGTGCAGCCCTTCGTGTTCGCCGTCTTGCAACAGATCGTCGAAACTGAATAGGCGGCTGCCCAGGGTGTCGTTCAAAATCCCGTAATAATCGTCGAGACTCAATTGGAGTTCGGCCGCAACCTCGTGATCTTTAGCGTCACGGCCGGTTTTAGCTTCAATAGAGCGAATTGCGTCACTGACCATGCGGGTATTTCGGTGGACCGAGCGTGGCGCCCAGTCCCCCTTGCGCACTTCATCGAGCATTGCGCCGCGGATTCGTATGCCCGCGTACGTCTCGAAACTCGCGCCTTTGCTGGCGTCGTATTTGGTCGATACTTCCAGCAGGCCGATCATCCCGGCCTGAATCAAATCTTCAACCTGCACACTGGCTGGCAGACGCGCCAGCAAATGGTAAGCAATGCGTTTGACCAGTGGCGCGTAACGCTCGATCAGCTCGTACTGCGCGTCACGCGCCGACTTCTTGTAGAGGTTGTAGCCACTGGCTGTCATAGGACGGGTCCTGCGGTCTGTTGCACGAGGCGCTCGACGAAAAACTCCAGGTGCCCACGCGGGTTGGCAGGCAACGGCCACGTATCGACCTTCTGAGCGATGGCCTTGAACGCCAGGGCACACTTGGAACGCGGGAAGGCTTCGTACACGGCGCGCTGTTTCTGCACGGCCTTGCGCACGCTTTCGTCGTAAGGCACCGCGCCGACGTATTGCAGGGCGACGTCGAGGAAGCGATCGGTGACTTTGGTCAACTTGGCGAACAGGTTGCGACCTTCTTGCGGGCTCTGGGCCATGTTGGCCAGGACACGGAAGCGGTTCATGCCGTAATCGCGGTTGAGCAATTTGATCAGCGCGTAGGCGTCAGTGATCGAGGTGGGCTCATCGCAGACCACCAGCAATACTTCCTGGGCCGCGCGAACAAAACTGACTACCGAGTCACCAATACCTGCAGCGGTGTCGATGACCAGTACGTCGAGGTTGTCGCCAATATCACTGAACGCCTGGATCAGGCCGGCGTGTTGCGCCGGGCTCAAGTGAACCATGCTCTGTGTACCGGACGCCGCCGGAACGATTCGAATACCGCCCGGCCCTTGCAACAGAACGTCGCGCAGCTCGCAGCGGCCTTCGATCACGTCGGCCAGGGTACGTTTGGGTGTCAGTCCCAGCAGGACGTCAACGTTCGCCAGGCCCAGGTCAGCGTCCAACAGCATGACGCGACGGCCGAGCTCAGCCAGGGCCAGCGACAAATTCACTGACACGTTAGTCTTGCCGACGCCACCCTTGCCGCCGGTCACCGCGATCACCTGTACGGGATGCATGCTGCCCATGTTATTTCTTTACCTTGTCTTGCATAGACGGAGGCCACATTACTGGCTGCGCGTTCGCAATTGGAACAATGCATGGCAGACCATCGATGTAGGTACAAAAACTGTTCATTACTACCTTAGCCAACCTGCTTGGTCGGGCTGTGGTAAATATCAGCGAACATGTCAGCCATGGCTTCTTCGCTGGGTTCTTCCTGCATTTGTACGCTGACGGCACGGCTGACCAATTGATGACGACGCGGCAGATGCAAATCATCCGGAATCCGCGGACCGTCAGTCAGGTAGGCCACCGGTAACTCATGACTGATCGCCAGGCTTAACACCTCGCCCAGACTTGCCGTTTCATCCAGTTTAGTCAGGATGCAGCCAGCGAGCCCGCAGCGCTTGTAACTGTGATAAGCGGCTGTTAGAACCTGTTTCTGGCTGGTGGTTGCCAATACCAGATAATTTTTTGATTTGATGCCACGTCCGGCCAGGCTTTCAAGCTGCATGCGCAGTGCCGGATCGCTGGCCTGAAGGCCCGCGGTATCGATCAGCACGACGCGTTTGCGCAGCAGCGGCTCCAGTGCCTGAACCAGGGACTGGCCCGGATCGACGTGGGTTACCGACACATTGAGGATACGCCCCAACGTCTTGAGTTGTTCCTGGGCACCGATGCGGAAGCTGTCCATGCTCACCAGCGCGATGTTCTGCGCGCCGTACTTAAGCACGTAACGGGCCGCGAGTTTGGCCAGCGTGGTGGTCTTGCCCATGCCGGCAGGACCGACCATGGCAATCACACCGCCCTCTTCCAGTGGTTCGACTTCCGGCGTGGCAATCATCCGCGCCAGGTGCGCCAGCAACATGCGCCAGGCCTGACGGGGCTCATCGATGTCGGGAACCATCGCCAGCAAATCGCGGGACAACGGGCCGGACAAGCCGATGCGTTGCAGGCGACGCCACAGATTGGCCTGGGCCGGACGGCTGCCTTGCAGTTGATTCCAGGCCAGCGAGCCGAGCTGCACTTCCATCAGTTCGCGCAGGCTGTTGAGTTCGAAACGCATCGAGTCGAACGCACGCGGATCCACGCCGCCCGCGGCAGGTGCCGGTGCTGGCGCAGCGCGACGCGGCTCGGCGTAGGTCGGCTCGATCAGCGGCTCGGCGGCGGTCAGCGGCAGACCGGCGAACAGCTGGCGATTGGTGGTCTTGTCGCCGTCAGTTTCGCCATCGCCACGCAGGCTCAGTTCGGCCTGGGCGGTGACGATCCGCGACTGGGTCTTGCGCAGCTCATCCTCGAGTTCCATGTTCGGAACACGCGGGGCCAGCGCCGACAACTTGTAATCCAGGGCAGCCGTCAGCTCGACACCACCGGCGATCCGGCGATTGCCAATAATGGCTGCATCGGCGCCCAGCTCATCACGAACCAGTTTCATGGCCTGACGCATATCGGCGGCGAAAAAACGCTTAACTTGCATAAACCACTACCTCAGCCGTTGGGCCCTACTGTCGCAACGATGGTCACTTGCTTGTTGTCAGGGATTTCCTGATAAGCCAACACATGCAAACCCGGGACTGCCAGTCGGCCAAATCGCGACAACATTGCGCGAACCGGACCGGCCACCAGCAGAATCACCGGTTGACCTTGCATTTCCTGACGCTGCGCCGCATCGATCAACGAGCGCTGCAGCTTCTCCGCCATGCTTGGCTCCAGCAGAACACCCTCTTCCGAGCCTTGTCCTGCCTTCTGAAGACTATTGAGCAATATCTGTTCCAACCTTGGCTCCAGAGTGATCACTGGTAGCTCGGAGTCAGTGCCTACAATGCTTTGCACGATTGCGCGCGATACGCCGACGCGCACTGCGGCCACCAATGCGGCAGTATCTTGACTCTTGGCCGCATTGTTGGCGATCGCTTCGGCGATGCTGCGAATATCGCGCACGGGCACCTGTTCGGCCAGCAGCGCCTGCAACACCTTGAGCAGTTGCGACAGCGAAACCACGCCCGGCACCAATTCCTCGGCCAGTTTAGGCGAGCTTTT
This sequence comes from Pseudomonas sp. B21-040, assembly GCF_024748695.1. Taxonomy (NCBI): domain Bacteria; kingdom Pseudomonadati; phylum Pseudomonadota; class Gammaproteobacteria; order Pseudomonadales; family Pseudomonadaceae; genus Pseudomonas; species Pseudomonas sp. B21-040. The sequence goes on along the minus strand of NZ_CP087176.1, from coordinate 1,721,750 downwards.
GGCCAGCAACTGCATCAGTTGCTGGACTTCTTCGTGACCGATCAGTTCGCTGGAGTGCTTGTACAGAATCTGGTTCAAGTGGGTTGCCACGACCGTACTGGCATCGACCACGGTGTACCCGAGCGATTGCGCCTGGGCCCGCTGGCTGATTTCGATCCAGACCGCCTCCAGGCCAAATGCCGGATCCTTGGCAGTTATGCCATTAAGCGTGCCGTAAACCTGCCCCGGGTTGATCGCCAGTTCGCGATCCGGATAAATCTCCGCCTCGGCCAGGATCACCCCCATCAACGTCAGGCGATAGGCACTCGGCGCCAGATCGAGGTTGTCACGGATATGCACGGTCGGCATCAGGAAGCCCAGGTCCTGGGACAGCTTCTTGCGTACGCCCTTGATCCGCGCCAGCAACTGACCACCCTGATTGCGGTCAACCAACGGAATCAAGCGGTAGCCGACTTCAAGGCCAATCATGTCGATTGGGGTGACGTCATCCCAGCCAAGCTCTTTGGTTTCCATGGCACGGGCCGGCGAAGGCAGCAGTTCCTGCTGACGCTTGACCTCTTGCAGCGCCTGAACCTTGACCACGTTCTGTTTTTTCCAGAACAGGTAGGCACCACCGGCGGCGACGGCGGCCATGCTCAAGAACGAGAAGTGCGGCATGCCGGGCACCAGGCCCATCACTGCCATCAAGCCAGCGGCCACCGCCAACGCTTTGGGCGAGGCGAACATCTGGCGGTTGATTTGCTTGCCCATGTCTTCCGAACCGGAAGCACGGGTCACCATGATCGCTGCAGCGGTGGACAACAGCAGTGATGGCAATTGCGCCACCAAACCGTCACCAATGGTCAGCAGCGCGTAAACCTTGCCTGCGTCGGCAAATGACATGTTGTGCTGGAAGATACCAACCGCCATGCCGCCGATCAGGTTGATGAACAGAATCAGCAGGCCGGCGATGGCGTCACCGCGCACGAACTTACTGGCACCGTCCATGGAACCGTAGAACTCGGCTTCCTGAGCGACTTCCATCCGGCGCAGCTTGGCCTGGTTCTGATCGATCAGGCCGGCATTGAGGTCGGCGTCGATCGCCATTTGTTTGCCGGGCATCGCATCGAGGGTGAATCGCGCGCTCACCTCGGAAATCCGCCCGGCGCCCTTGGTCACCACGACGAAGTTGATAATCATCAAAATCGCGAACACTACGATACCGACCACGTAGTTACCGCCGATCACCACCTCACCGAAGGCCTGGATCACCTTACCGGCGGCAGCATGACCGTCCTGACCGTGGAGCATCACCACTCGCGTCGAGGCCACGTTCAGCGCCAGCCGCAACAGCGTCGCCACCAGCAGAATGGTCGGGAACACCGCAAAATCCAGCGGCCGCAAGGCGTAGACGCAGACCAGCAACACGACGATGGACAGCGCAATGTTGAACGTGAAGAACACGTCCAGCAGGAACGGCGGCACCGGCAGCATCATCATGGCCAGCATGACCAGCAGCAGCAACGGCACGCCCAGATTGCCCCGACTTAAGTCGGCAACGTTTGTGCGGGCACTGTTGAGTAACTGAGAGCGATCCACCGGTTTTCCCCGTTCCTTTAAAGCAAACTTTTGACGCCTGAAGCAGGCGCAGGGCGGCTATTGCAAGAAGCCTTCCAACTTTTGCAAAGGTCGTAAATAGAGGGGTTTATTAGGGTTTGTAGCAGCTGCCGAGCCTGCGAGGCTGCGTCCGAGGACGGAGTCCTCGCAAAGCCTTACGACTGCTTCGCCCGAGCGCGGACCGAGCCGGACGCAGCCTCGCAAGCTCGGCAGCTGCTACAGGCGTAGGGATCAGGAATCGCGGCGCAGATCCGGTGGAATCGGCAGATCATCCTTGAGCGGCTCCGGCGGCTTGCCCTTGCCCGCACGGTGCTGGCGGATCTGGTAGACGTAGGCCAGGACCTGAGCGACCGCCAGGTACAGCCCGCCGGGAATTTCCTGCTCAAGCTCGGTGGAGTGATAGATCGAACGCGCCAGGGCTGGCGATTCGAGCAGCAGCACCTCGTTGGCCACGGCGATTTCACGGATCTTCAAGGCCAGGAAATCAGTACCCTTGGCCAGTAGCACCGGCGCGCTGCCTTTGTCCGGGTCGTACTTGAGCGCGACGGCGTAGTGGGTCGGGTTGGTGATAACCACATCGGCCTCGGGAATGGCTGCCATCATCCGGCGCTGCGACATCTCGCGCTGCAACTGGCGAATGCGCTGCTTGACCTCCGGCCGCCCTTCCTGATCCTTGTGTTCGTCGCGCACCTCCTGCTTGGTCATCAGCAGTTTATTGTGGCTTTCCCACAACTGCACCGGCACGTCGACAGCGGCGATGATGATCAGCCCACAGGCCATCCACAACGTGCTCCAGCCGACGACTTGCAGACTGTGAATGATCGCCATCTCCAGCGGTTCGTGCGCGATACGCATCAGGTCGTCGATGTCGGAAGACAACACCGCCAGCGCCACGAACAGCACGATCAAAAACTTCGCCAGCGCCTTGAGCAGCTCGACGATAGCCTTGGCCGAAAACATTCGCTTGAGGCCCGCACCGGGGTTCATTCGACTGAATTTCGGTGCCATCGAGCCTGCCGCAAACAACCAGCCACCCAGGGAAATCGGGCCAATCAAAGCAGCCAGCAACAAGGTGATCATCACGGGTTGAATCGCGACCAGGGCAATCTGCCCTGAATGCAGCAGGAAGGCCCCCATGTTGCGCTGATCCAGAATGACTTCCCGCGACAGCGTGAAGTTCATCCGCATCAATTCCATCATCTCCTGCGCCAGGGCACCGCCGAAAATCAGCAATCCGCCCGCGCCGGCGAGCATGATCGCCAGGGTATTGAGCTCCTTGGAGCGCGCAATTTCACCCTTGTCCCGGGAGTCCTTTTTGCGTTTCTCCGTGGGGTCTTCTGTTTTGTCCTGACCGCTTTCGCTCTCAGCCATGACTCAGCGCGCCCGTGCCAGTTCGCGTAAAAACTGCAAGGCCTCGCTGGCCAGCGGTTGATACTGATTGATGATGTCCGCCAGCCCGACCCAGACAATGAACAGCCCGAGCACCAGCGTCAGCGGGAAACCGATAGAGAAAATGTTGAGCTGCGGCGCAGCCCGGGTCATCACGCCAAACGCGATGTTGACCACCAGCAGCGCCGTAATCGCCGGCAGCACCAGCAACAACGCGGCACCCAGGACCCAGCCAAGCTTGCCGGCCAGCTCCCAGAAATGATTGACCATCAACCCGCTACCGACCGGCAGCGTGGTGAAGCTTTCCGAGAGAATTTCGAAGACCACCAGATGCCCGTTCATCGACAGGAACAGCAGCGTGACCAGCATGGTGAAGAACTGCCCGATCACCGCCACCGAAACGCCGTTGGTGGGGTCGACCATCGACGCGAAACCCATGCCCATTTGAATCGAGACGATCTGCCCGGCGATCACGAAGGCCTGGAAAAACAACTGCAAGGAAAAGCCCAGCACCGCGCCAATCAGGATCTGCTCGGCAATCAGCAGCAACCCGCTCAGGTCCAGCGCATTGACCGGCGGCATCGGTGGCAGGCCCGGCGCAATCACCACGGTGATTGCCAGCGCGAAGTACAAACGCACTCGCTTGGGCACCAGCGTCGTACCGAACACCGGCATGACCATCAGCAACGACCCGATGCGAAACAGCGGCAACATGAAAGTCGCCACCCAGGTACTGATCTGGATGTCGGTCAGCTGCAACAACGAGGGCATGGTTCAGCCAATGACCTGAGGAATACTGCCGTACAGCTGCAGGATGTATTCCATGAACGTCTGCACCAGCCACGGACCGGCAACGATCAGCGTCACCAGCATGACCAACAGGCGCGGCAGGAAGCTCAGGGTCTGTTCGTTGATCTGCGTCGCGGCCTGGAACATCGCCACCAACAGGCCGACCAGCAGGCTGGGAATCACCAGCACGGCGACCATCATAGTGGTCAGCCACAGCGCTTCGCGAAAGATGTCTACCGCCACTTCCGGCGTCATGGCGATACACCGCCGAAGCTGCTCGCCAACGTACCGATGATCAACGCCCAGCCATCCACCAGCACGAACAACATGATTTTGAACGGCAGGGAAATAATCAGCGGCGAGAGCATCATCATCCCCATCGCCATCAACACACTGGCCACGACCAGGTCGATGATCAGGAACGGAATGAAGATCATGAAGCCGATCTGGAACGCGGTTTTCAGCTCGGACGTGACAAACGCCGGCACCAGAATGGTCAGCGGCGCCTGATCCGGCGAGGCGATATCGGTACGCTTGGACAGGCGCATGAACAGTTCAAGATCACTGCTGCGCGTCTGGGCCAGCATGAAATCCTTGATCGGCACCTGGGCCTTGGCGACGGCGTCCTGAGCGGTGAGTTTTTCCGCCAGATACGGTTGCAAGGCGTCCTGGTTCACCCGATCAAAGACGGGCGCCATGATGAACATCGTCAGAAACAACGCCATGCCCGTGAGAATCTGGTTCGACGGTGTCTGTTGCAGGCCCAGGGCCTGACGCAGAATCGAGAAGACGATGATGATCCGGGTGAAACTGGTCATCAGCATGACGAACGCCGGGATGAAACTCAGCGCCGTCATGATCAGCAGGATTTGCAGGCTGACCGAATATTCCTGAGCGCCATTGGCGTTGGTGCCCAGGGTGATCGCCGGGATCGACAACGGATCGGCGGCGAACGCCAGCGGTGCAGCCAGCATCAGGGCCAGCGTCAAGACGATGCGTAACGCACCCATTACTTCTTATCCTTCTGATCCTTGCCGAGCATCTTCAACAGATGCTGGGCAAACTCGGGGGTCGCTTTCTCAGTCCCGCCCGGCACTTGCACCGGCTCCTTGAGCACATGCAGCGCAGTGATGGTGCCAGGGCTGAGGCCGAGCAGAATCTGTTCGTTACCGACTTGCACCAGCATCAAACGGTCGCGCGGGCCCAGCGCACGGGAACCGATCAACTCGATCACCTGCCCTTTACCGGCCGGCCCGGCCTGCTGGACCCGGCGCAGCAGCCAGGCGAGGAAGAAGATCAACCCCAGCACCAACAGCAAGCCGAACACCAACTGTGTCAATTGCCCGGCCACACCGCTGCTGACGGCGGGCGCTGCGGCCACCGTCGCGGTCGTTACCGGTTCGGCAGCCAGCACGCTGAACGGCAACGCCAGCGCGAATGCCAGCAAAGAACCCAGGACCTTTTTCACTTAGCGCAGCTTCTTGATGCGTTCGCTTGGGCTGATCACATCGGTCAGGCGAATGCCGAACTTCTCGTTGACCACAACCACTTCGCCATGAGCGATCAATGTGCCGTTGACCAGCACGTCCAGCGGCTCGCCGGCCAGACGATCCAGCTCGATCACCGAACCCTGGTTGAGTTGCAGCAGGTTGCGAATGTTGATGTCGGTGCTGCCCACTTCCATGGAAATCGATACCGGGATATCCAGGATCACGTCCAGGTTCGGACCTTCCAGGCTTACCGGATCGTTGCTTTTCGCCACGCCGCCGAACTCTTCCATCGGCACACGGTTGGACGACGAGCCAGCGGTATCGGCAGCCAGCAAGGCGTCGATATCGTCCTGACCGGCGTCACCGGTTTCTTCCAGGGCCGCAGCCCACTCATCAGCCAGCGCCTGGTCGTCCTGGGCGTTCATATCGTCGTTCATCATTTGTCCTCGGCGGGCAACTATTCAATCAAGAGCAGTCAATTAATAGGGAAGTGGAGCGCCGGTCAGCGGCGCTCGATCGGCTCGATCACTTGCAACGCGAGGTTGCCTTTGTGCGAGCCCATCTTGACCTTGAAGGCCGGCACGCCATTGGCGCGCATGATCATGTCTTCCGGCATCTCGACCGGGATAACGTCCCCCGGCTGCATGTGCAGGATGTCGCGCAAGCGCAACTGGCGACGGGCAACCGTGGCGCTGATCGGCACGTCGACATCCAGCACGTCCTGACGCAAGGCATTGACCCAGCGCTCGTCCTGATCGTCGAGGTCGGACTGGAAACCGGCGTCGAGCATTTCACGCACCGGCTCGATCATCGAGTACGGCATGGTGACGTGCAGGTCGCCGCCACCGCCATCGAGTTCGATGTGGAACGTGGACACCACTACCGCTTCGCTCGGGCCGACGATGTTGGCCATGGCCGGGTTCACTTCCGAGTTGATGTACTCGAAGTTCACTTCCATGATCGCCTGCCAGGCTTCCTTCAAATCGACGAAGGCCTGCTCCAGCACCATGCGCACCACACGCAGTTCGGTCGGGGTGAATTCACGCCCCTCGATCTTGGCGTGACGGCCGTCGCCACCGAAGAAGTTGTCCACCAGCTTGAACACCAGCTTGGCGTCGAGGATGAACAGCGCGGTACCGCGCAACGGCTTGATCTTGACCAGGTTGAGGCTGGTCGGTACGTACAGCGAGTGCACGTATTCGCCAAACTTCATGACCTGCACACCGCCGACGGCAACGTCCGCCGAGCGGCGCAGCATGTTGAACATGCTGATGCGGGTGTAACGGGCAAAACGCTCGTTGATCATTTCCAGGGTCGGCATGCGTCCGCGGACGATGCGATCCTGGCTGGTCAGGTCGTAGCTTTTGACGCTGCCGGGTTCAGCAACGTTATCGGTCTGTACCAGACCATCGTCGACGCCATGCAACAGCGCATCGATCTCATCCTGGGACAGCAGGTCCTGCACGGCCATGTCGTGTTCCTACTGCAGTACGAAATTAGTGAAAAGCAACTGTTCGATAACCACTTTGCCGAGCTCTTTCTGCGCCACTTCCTGCACGCTGGCCGTAGCCTTCTGGCGCAACATTTCCTGACCAACCGGCGTTGCCAGCGTGGCGAAATCCTGACCGGAGAACAGCATGACCAGATTGTTGCGGATCACCGGCATGTGCACCTTGAGCGCTTCCAGGTCGGCCTGATTGCGCCCCTGCATGGTGATGCTCACCTGCATGTAGCGCTGACGGCCATTCTGGTTGTAGTTGGCCACGAAGGCCGGCGCCATGGGTTCGAAGATCGCGGGCTGCTTGCCAACCACTGCGGGTTCCGCGGCAACAGGCTTGCTCTGGGCGCTATTCATGAAGAACCAGGTCGCCCCCACGGACATGCCGATCGCCAGCAGCAAGGCCACCACGATCAAAATGATCAGCTTGATCTTGCCTTTGGTTGCGGGGTCTTTTACTGCTGCTTCGCTCTTCGCCATGCCAATAATCCGTCACTATTCGGGTTTTCACAGTCGCACGGCAAGGCAAGAGCAAGTGTTATGCCAGAAGTGTCGGAGGCAGTTGGGGCCGGGAGCTTCAGCCACCCTAAACGACTGTGGGAGCGGGCTTGCGCGCGATAGCGGTGTGACAGTCAATGAAGATTTTGACTGTCAGACCCTCATCGCGGGCAAGCCCGCTCCCACAGGTTTTTGTTGCGTTTGATCAGGCGTAGTAGTCGACCGCGCTTGAGCCGATCACGCTGCTGGTTTCGGCGGTGGCTTCAGTGATGGAAGCCGAAAGCTCCTCATCCATCGAATCAACGCGACCGCCACTGGCGCTGGTGCGTCCACCCTGCCCCTGCTGAGCCTGCTCTTGACCCTGCCCCTGCCAGCCACGGGACTGATCGGACACGTTGACGTCGACCTGCCCCATGCCCTGTTGCGAGAACATGTCACGCAGGCGATGCATTTGGCTGTCCAGCGCTTCGCGAACGCTTGGATGGGCGCTCATGAAGGTGACTTGGGTCTGCTGGTCCGGAACCATGTTCACCCGAATATCCAGGCGACCCAGTTCGGCCGGTTGCAACTGAATGTCCGCCGCCTTGAGATTGGCGCTGGAGAGGTACATGACCCGGTTGACCACTTCTTCGGTCCAGCCACTTTGATGCATGGCGATCGGCTGATTCACCGGCAACGCGTTGGCGGTCTTGGGTGTGGCTGCCTGAGTCAATGCCGCCAGACGGTTGGCGAAGTCGTCGACACGGGTATCGCTGCTGGCGGAGGTCAGGTCTTTCAGGCCATCGTCGATGAGACCGCTGAAGGCTTTCTCGCCGCCTTGGCTGGTGCTGTCTTTATCGACTTGCAGGTCGAGCATGCTCGCCATGCCGGCGGCAAAATTCTGCGCCGACGTCGGCTCGCTGTTGGCCTGGACTTGGGCCTGGGAAGCTTTTGGCTGGGCCTGGCTGGAAGCGGACACGTGACCACTTTGCTCCATGGCCAGACGCACGGCTGGTAGCGCATCAAGTGGATCGGCTTCAGGATCGAACCCGCTGTCAGCGAGAGGAGCGGCCACTTGCGCGGGAGCGGCAACGACGGCTGCAGCCACCGGCGCTTCAACTTTCGGCGCAACGCTCGCCACAACCGGTGCAGGTGCCGGCGTTACCGGCACAGTCACCAACGGCTGCACGGCTTGCATCAAGACAGGATCGAGGGCCGGATCGAGGGTCGGATCTGCCGGTGGAACATCGGCTACCGGCGTATCAATTGTCAGCAGTGGGTCATCGCTGGCCGTCGTGTCATCTGTCGGCGCCGGTTTATCGGCGGGCAAGGAATTGCCGCTATCGGCAACCGCAGGTTCCACGACGGCAGCCGTATCGGTGCTGGCGCCAGGCTTGGCGGCGTCTTGCGGCGCATTGTCAGTCGTCGGCTTGGCCGATTTATCAGCGACCACAACAGGCGTGTCCTGACCCTGTTTGGCGTAAACCTCAGCAAAGCTGGACGCCTTGTCCCCTGGCTCGGCAGCCACCGCCGGGGTATTGGCGGAAGCGGCGGGAGTCTTGGCCGCCGGGCTGGCCTGAAGAAGTGAATTGGGGGTAACGGGCATAAAACGGTCTCCGCTGCACTGGGATCGTAGGTACAGTTGATCGGTATACGTGCAAGTGTCGGGCCAGAATTGCCAGAATAATGTTTAAAACGTCGAGTGGCTGGATAGCCCAGCCAGAGAGCGTTGCTTTTCCGCCCCGTAAAGCACTCGGACGATGGCGAATTCAGCCTCAATTTTCTCCACCAGATTCCCAATGACTTCGGGGCTTTCTTGCTTGGCACGCCGTTCAAGGTCACCGCACAACTCAGCCAGGCGAACGGCGCCCATGTTACTGCTGCTTCCCTTGAAGCTATGGGCGGTTTCCACGAGCTGCGCGGCATCGCCAGCCTTTTTCAGCAGAAGCAAACGCTCTTCTGAATCGCGAAGGAACGTATCCAGCAATTCGGGATAGTCTTGTTCCATGACCTCTTGCAACGCGCTCAGCACGTTTCGGTCCAGATGTTCGTCAGCCACTTGCTCACTCCTTGATCAAGAATGGGTGAATTATGCCAGAGCCTCCCAGAGAAACTCCACGCGCGCACTTCGACCATCGTCAGACCAGCTCGCGTTACGGCTCAACTGGCGGATAAGACTGATGCCACGACCCGACAGACGGATACCATCAAGCGGTCGCTCCAGCACCCGATCCACATCAAAACCGATACCGCTGTCCTCAACCCGAACAATCAGCCGACCGCCCTCGCCTTCGGGCACCACTTGCAAATGCACCCGCACATAGCCGTCCTGCAGCGCCTCCAGCCGCTCATTTCGCTGAAGATAATAACGCGCGAACCCCGACGAATCACGCTTGAGGCTTGAATCCAGCCCCAGCACGCCGTGCTCCAGGGCATTGGAATACAGCTCGGCGAGCACGCTGTGAAGCGCGCCACTTTGAGCCCGCAGCCCATGAACCTCAAGCAACAACTGCAAGAGGTATGGCAGCGGGTTGAAACGCTTGAGGGTGGCCGCACGAAACTCGAAACTCACCGACCAGTCCAGCGGGCAGGACTGACCACTGTCGGAATACACCAGTGCCGGCGGGCTCAGTTGCGCCGCCTCCAGCAGACTGACCTCGACCATACTCACGTCATCACGGGCCTGGCCACCGAAATCGCGCAAGGCCTGTTCGATTTCCTCAAACAGCAGGTCAGGCTGACGATTGGCTGCAAACACCTGCTGCAACCGGTCCACGCCAAACAATTGTTCGTGGCTATCGCAGGTGTCGATGACCCCGTCGGACAGCAGGAACACGCGATCCCCGACCGCCATCGGAAACACTTCGGTGCGGTCATCGAAGGTTTGCGGACTCAGCACCCCCAGCGGCAGGTGGCGCGCTTTCAATCGTTTGCGCTCCCCCGTAGCAATGACGTGCAGGTAGCCATCCGGCATTCCGCCATTCCAGACTTCCACCGAACGTCGTTGAAAACTCAAACTCAACAGCGTTGCGCAACAGAACATGTCCACCGGCAGGATGCGTTTGAGCTTGGCGTTCATTTCACGCAGGGTTTCGGCCAGCCCGTAGCCCTTGGCGGTCATGCCGTAGAACACTTCCGCCAGCGGCATGGCGCCCACGGCCGCCGGCAAGCCATGGCCGGTGAAATCCCCCAGCAGCACGTGCATGTCGCCGGCCGGGGTGAAGGCCGCTAACAGCAGATCACCGTTGAACAGCGCATAGGGTGATTGCAGGTAGCGGATGTTCGGCGCATTCAGACAGCCCGAATGCGCCACTTTGTCGAACACCGCCTTCGCCACCCGCTGCTCATTGAGCAAATAATCGTGATGTTTGGCGATCAGGTCGCGCTGTTGCAGCACCGTCGCCTGCAAGCGGCGCAAGCGATCCATCGCGTTGATCTTGGCGGCGAGAATGACCGGGTTGTAGGGCTTTGCCAAAAAGTCGTCACCGCCGGCCTCCAGGCAACGGGCCAAGGCTTCACTTTCGGTGAGCGACGTCAGAAAGATGATCGGCACCAGGGTTTCCCCGGCCAACAGTTTGATCTGGCGCGCCGCCTCGAAACCGTCCATCACCGGCATCATGGCGTCCATCAAGACCAGTTGCGGTCGCTGTTCACGAAATGCATCGACCGCTTCGGCGCCATTGGCGGCCGTCAGCACCTCATGGCCCTGGCGACGGACGATAGTCGACAGCAGCATGCGATCGGCCGCGCTGTCTTCGGCGATGAGTATCGTCAGGGGGGCGAGCGACTGCATGGCAGTCAACTGATGTCGAACAGCTTGTCGAAGTTGGAGATGGCGAGGATCTTCCTGACGTCCGAACTGCTGTTGACCACGCGAATATCGGAATCGTCGCCACCGGCGTGATCCCGTAGCAGCAGCAACATGCCCAGCGCGGAGCTGTCGAGGTAGGTCGCATCTTTCAAGTCGACCACGACCGCCGAAAGCGCCTTGTCCTCGTAAGACTCACGAAACTCCTGATGCTTGGCGAAATCGAATCGTCCCTTGATCGAAATCGTCAGTTTTTGCCCATCTTTGGACACTTCTGAGATGACTGACATTTAACGGCTTCCTTGTCATGGGGTAGCGTGCTGTACAAGGTTTAGCACTTGGTAGAGAGGGGAGCAAGGCGCAGCGATTGTTCAATACGGATTCTGACGCGGCAAGCGCTGGGACAGCTCATCCAGCAATCTCTGCTCGCGCTTGTCCTCCAACTGCCGCGCTTCGTCCATGTAACGTTGTACAAGTTTGCGCAAGCCTTCAACCCGCGCGAACGCCTGCTGCCAGGAATCGCGCGCTTTGCTCAGGTTGTTTTGATGCCAGTTCAGGCTCTGTCGCTGCTGATCGATGGCCGTACCGAGTTGCGTCAGAAAGCCCTGATAGCCGAGCAACCACTGACCAGAAACGCCACTGCTGCCGCGCACGATCCATTGTTCCTGGTATTCGAGGCGAAAGGCTTCGAGGTCGGCGAGTTTGCTTTCCGCCACGCGAACCTGACCCTGAAAGTGCCCGAGGCGCATGACGGCGGTTTTCTCGGCCTTTTCGGCCATTTCCACCACCGGCGCCAGGCGCGCGGCTCGACTCAGGGCCATGGTCGGTTAGCCGCCCGCTGCCGGGGCAAAGACGGAGGCGAGATGGTTGACGCTGGCGCCCATGCCAATGTTGTCGTTCAAACCCTGACGCAGGTAAGTAACCATGGCCGGCTGGAGGGAGATCGCGGTGTCGGTTTCACGATCGCCGCCCGGCACATAGGCACCGACGCTGATCAGATCGCGACTCTGCTGATAGCGTGACCAGTATTGCTTGAACATTTGCGCACGGGTCATGTGTTCCGGGCTGACCACCGACGGCATGACCCGGCTGATGGACGCTTCGATATCGATGGCCGGGTAATGCCCTTCCTCGGCCAGGCGCCGGGACAACACGATGTGCCCGTCGAGCACGCCTCGCGCGGCATCGGCAATCGGGTCCTGCTGATCATCGCCTTCGGACAACACCGTGTAGAAGGCGGTGATCGAACCTCCGCCCTTCTCGGCGTTACCGGCCCGCTCCACCAGTTTTGGCAACTTGGCGAACACCGACGGCGGATAACCCTTGGTGGCAGGTGGTTCGCCGATGGCCAGGGCGATTTCCCGCTGAGCCTGGGCAAAACGGGTCAGGGAGTCCATGAGCAACAGGACGTTCTTGCCCTTATCGCGGAAATATTCGGCGATGCGCGTGCAGTACATCGCTGCGCGCAGACGCATCAGCGGCGCATCGTCCGCAGGCGACGCCACTACCACGGAACGCTTGAGCCCTTCTTCACCGAGGATGTGCTCGATGAATTCTTTAACTTCGCGACCCCGCTCACCGATCAGCCCGACGACGATGATGTCGGCCTCGGTGAAGCGCGTCATCATGCCCAACAGCACCGACTTACCGACGCCGGTACCGGCGAACAGCCCGAGCCGCTGACCGCGACCGACTGTCAACAAACCGTTGATGGTACGAATGCCAACGTCCAGCGGTTCGCTGATCGGCTCGCGCTTGAGCGGGTTGATCGTGGGGCCGTCCATCGGCACCCAGTCTTCGGCTTTCATCCCGCCCTTGCCGTCGAGCGCGCGGCCGGCGCCATCAAGCACCCGCCCGAGCATGCTCATGCCCATCGGCAAGCGACCGGTATCGGCCAGGGGAACCACGCGGGCACCGGGCGCAATACCGGCAACGCTGCCGACCGGCATCAGGAAAACTTTGCTGCCGGAGAAGCCCATGACCTCGGCTTCGACCTGCACCGGGTGATACGTGTCGTCGTTGATGACCATGCAGCGGCTGCCCATGGCCGCCCGCAAGCCTTCGGCTTCGAGAGTCAGGCCGACCATGCGCAACAAACGGCCTTCCAGGATCGGCGCGCCGGCAAGCTCCGTGGCCTCGGCGTAACCGCCCAGGCGCTTGGCGAAGCTGGTGCGATCAAGGCGCATCGGGGTCGTCCAGTGTCGGCTCGGCAACAGGTTTTTCGTCGACCGGAACGTCCAGGCTCAGATCCGGCGCAGACGGGTGCAACGCCTGATCGTGCAGTTGATCGAGCAACTTGGCCATGACTTGGGCAACGCGGGTTTCGACGGTGGCATCGATGCGGCTGTGTTCCGTCTCGACGCGGCAACCGCCAGGCAACAGCGACTCGTCTTCGACGATGCGCCAGGTTTCTTCATGGCGTTCGCGCAGGGCTTTGACTTGTTCGAAGTCTTGCGGGTTGATGTACAAGCGCACGTTACCCACGCCCAATGGCAGGAGCTTGAGCGCTTCACGCATGACGTGTTCGATCTGTGTCGAATCGATGGCCAATTCGCGCTGGATCACCTGTTTGGTGATGTGCTGCACGAGGTCGACCAGCGATTTTTCAATCTGGGTGTCCTGCTCGGCGATGGGCTCGAACAGGTTGACCATCAGTTGCTCCAGCCCGGCGATTTTCGGCGCCAGGGCCGCTTCGGCTTCCTGACGGACCTTGAGCGTGGTGCTGTGGAAACCTTCTTTCTCGCCAACGGCGAAGCCTTCGTTGTAGGCCTCCTGGCGAATGGCTTCGAGCTCTTCGAGGGTCAGTGGCTGGACTTCTTCCAGCGGCACTTCTTCCATCTCCGGTGGCTCGGGCTCAGGTTCTGGCTCGGGCTCCGGGACGAAAGGGTCGAAACTGGGCAGCGCCCAGACGTCGAAACCGGCAACGTGCTTACCGCGAATCAGGTCGGTCTGGGACTCATCATGTTTGGACGACATAGTGACCTTAGATCATCTCTTCGCCGCCCTTCCCGCCGAGAACGATTTCTCCGGCTTCGGCCATACGGCGGGCAATGGTGAGGATTTCTTTCTGCGCGGTTTCCACGTCGCTGACGCGCACCGGGCCTTTGGCCTCGAGGTCGTCGCGCAACAGTTCGGCCGCCCGTTTGGACATGTTCTTGAAGATCTTTTCCTTGACGCCTTCGTCCGAACCCTTGAGGGCCAGCACCAGCACGTCGGAGGACACTTCGCGCAGCAACGCCTGAATTCCGCGGTCGTCGACATCGGACAGGTTGTTGAACACGAACATGAGGTCTTCGATCTGACCGGACAGGTCTTCGTCGACTTCGCGGATCGAGTCCATCAGCTGACCTTCGATCGAGCTGTCGAGGAAGTTCATGATGTCGGCCGCGCGCTTGATACCACCCAGGGTGGTGCGCGAGGCATTCGAGTTGCCGGAGAACTGCTTCTCGAGAATCTGGTTGAGTTCCTTCAGGGCCGCCGGCTGCACAGTGTTCAGCGAGGAGACTCGCAGAATGATGTCCAGTCGTACCTTGTGGTCGAAGTTACCCAGCACTTCGCCAGCCTGATCCGGGTCGAGATACGCCACCACGATCGCCTGGATCTGCGGGTGCTCGTAACGGATCACGTCGGCGACGGCGCGCGGCTCCATCCACTTCAGGCTGTCGAGGCCGCTGGTGTTGCCACCCAGTAGGATGCGGTCGATCAGGCCGTTGGCCTTGTCTTCGCCCAGTGCCTGGGTGAGCATTTTGCGCACGTAGTCGTCGGAGCCGACGCCCAGGCTGGTCTGGTCGCCGACGATGTCGACGAACTCGCTCATGACCTGTTCGACTTGCTCGCGGTGCACGTTGCCCATCTGGGCCATCGCCACACCTACACGCTGGACCTCTTTAGGCCCCATGTGGCGCAACACCTGGGCAGCATCGGTCGAACCGAGGGACAGCAGCAGGATCGCGGCTTTGTCGACCTTGGTCAGTTTGGCGGCAACGGCTCGGTTATCACTCATCTGCGTTAATCCACTCTTTCACGACCTGGGCCACGCGACCCGGGTCTTCTGCCACCAGACTCTTGATTGCATTCAACTGTGCGTCATAGCCTTCGCTCGGGCTCGGCAGCAGGATGCTTTGCGGGCCGCCGAGGCTGACGCGATCGTTGGCCAGTTCGCCGTCCAGGCCGACCATGCCACCGAGTTCTCCGTCGCTGCCCAAGCCAGCCAGTTGCTTGTCTTTGCCGCCACCGGTGATGTTGTTGAGCACCGGACGCAGCACGCCGAACACCAGCACGAGGATGAACAAGACACCCATCACTTGCTTGACGATGTCCCAGAACCACGGCTGCGAGTAGAACGGAATATCGGCAATCACTTCACCGCGTTCTGCGGAGAACGGCATGTTGATCACGCTGACGCTGTCGCCACGGCTGGCGTCGAAACCGACGGCGTCCTGCACCAGGCGAGTGAAGCGTGCCAATTCGTCGGCACTCCACGGCGCACGGGTGGTTTCGCCGTTGGCTGCATTGACCTTGACCTGATCGTCCACCACCACCGACACCGACAGGCGATTCAATCGACCCTGCTGTTGCTTGGTGTGACTGATGGAGCGGTCGAGCTCGAAGTTCTTGGTGGATTGTTGACGCTTGTCTGCCGGGTACGGCGCCAGCATTGGCTGACCGGTGGCAGGATCCATGATTTGCTGGCCGTTGGCATCGATCAACGGCTGGCCTGGCTGCACCATGCCGGCTGAGGCGGTCGTGCCACCAGTGGTTTGCGGTGCCGAGGCTGGCGACGGCGGCTGGTTGCTCAAGGCACCCGGCACACCTTGCGGGCCATTGCTGGCGGTGCGTTGTTCGTTGACCGATTGCTCGCTGCGCAACGCCGGTTGATCCGGGTTGAACTGCTCGGAGGTCGACTCGACGGCACTGAAATCGACGTCAGCCGAGACTTCGGCTTTATAGCGGTCATTGCCCAACACCGGTTGCAGGATGTTGTGCACGCGCTGGGTCAGCATGGTTTCCATGCGACGGCTGTAATCGAATTGCTTGCCGGCCATCGTCAGTTCGGAGTTCTCCGCCTG
Organism: Pseudomonas sp. B21-040; assembly: GCF_024748695.1. Classification (NCBI taxonomy): domain Bacteria; kingdom Pseudomonadati; phylum Pseudomonadota; class Gammaproteobacteria; order Pseudomonadales; family Pseudomonadaceae; genus Pseudomonas; species Pseudomonas sp. B21-040. Next base: position 1,705,634 of record NZ_CP087176.1, on the reverse strand, counting down.
ATCCGACAGCAGGTTGCCTTTCTGGTCGACGACGGTGATCTGCGATTTGCTCAGTTCAGGAACACTGGTCGCGACCAGGTTGATGATCGCGATCACCTGACCCGGTTCCAGCGAACGACCGGAATACAGCTCAACCAGTACCGAAGCGCTTGGCTTGCGTTCATCACGCACGAACACCGAGCTTTTCGGAATCGCCAGGTGCACGCGGGCACCCTTGACGTTGTTCAGGCTGGAAATGGTCCGTGCCAGTTCGCCTTCGAGGCCGCGACGATAACGGGTCGCTTCCATGAACTGGCTGGTCCCGAGCCCCTGGTCCTTGTCGAGGATTTCAAAGCCGATGTTGCCATCGCTGGGAGTGACACCAGCGGCCGCGAGCTTGAGACGCGCACGGGACAGGTCATCGGCCTTGACCAGCAAGGCACCGGAATTGGGTTCAACGGTATAGGGAATATCGGCGGAGGCCAGGGTGTCCATGACCTGCTTGGCGTCCATACCGGCAAGGCTGCCGTACAGAGGCCGGTAGTCCGGCTGCTGGGACCACAGCACGACGGCAAAACCAATCGCCACGCTCGCAGCCAGGCCGACCAACAGGCCTACCTGACGCAACATGGTCATCTCGGAGAGGTTTTCCAGGAAGGACAACCCGAACAGCGGCGGTTTGCCGTCTATTGGAGTGACCTTGGCCGGAACGTTATCGGCGACTGCTTCTGCCATGACTCAATTCGTCCTTAAACCGGCATCTGCATGATGTCTTGGTAAGCCTGAACCAGCTTGTTGCGCACTTGCGTCAACGCCTGGAAAGACACGCTGGCCTTCTGCGAGGAGATCATTACGTCCGTCAGGTCGACGCCGCTCTTGCCGATCTCGAAGGCACTGGCCAACTGATTGGACGCCTGCTGGGTGTCGTTCACTTTATTGACGGCCTGACCGAGCATGTCGGAAAAGCTGCTGCCACCCAATTCAGGGACTGCGGCAGTCGATTTCGGCGCAGACATGGCATCCATTTGCATGGAACGCATATCCAGCATCAACCGATTAAATTCAATACCTTGGCTCATGGTCTACTCTCATTGGCGACCCGCAATTTTTTGACACTCACTCGGCGGGTAGTGAGGTGTTAGCAACAAGGGTGCCAGCTCCGTGGCCACTCCAAACAAAACCGCATCCTCACAACCTGTAACGCTATCTGTAGCAGCTGGCGCAGCCTGCGTCCGGCTGCGCAGCAGTCGTAAAATCAGTCAATGCGGTGTTTCAGGAAAATCGAGTACTCAGGCTTTACGACTGCTACGCAGCCGGACGCAGGCTTCGCCAGCTGCTACAGGGATCCGGTGGCGAACAAGTAAGCTTCGACGTCCATGCCGGCGTCGCGCATCTGCGCCAGCTTGTAGCGCAAGGTGCGCGGGCTGATGCCCAGTCGTTCGGCGGCCTCTTTGCGACGGCCGCGCTCGGAACGCAAGGTGTCGACGATCATCTGGTACTCGCGGCGACGCAGGTCATCACCCAAAGCGCCAGCCGATTCAGCATCAACCTCCACCGCACGCACCGGCACCGGCGCCATTGCAGGCAACGGCGCGCAGGCGACCGGCCCGGACAGGCAGAAATCCTGCGGCTGAATCAAACCACCCTGCTGCAAAATCAAGGCACGCTGGATCGCATTATCCAGCTCCCGCACGTTGCCCGGCCACGGATATCCCATCAGGCAGGCCTGCGCCTCGGGCGACAGCTTCGCCGCGGCATGCTTCATTTTATTGACGTGCTTGGCCAGAAGGCGCTCGGCCAGCGGCAGGATGTCGGCGGTGCGTTCGCGCAGCGGACGCCAGGCCAGCGGAAACACCGACAGCCGATAGTAAAGGTCTTCACGAAAACGCCCCGCCGCCACCTCACCGGCCAGATCCCGGTTGGTGGTGGCCACCACTCGGATGTCGAGCGTGATCGTTTTGCGTGCGCCCACCCGCTCGACTTCGCGCTCCTGCAAAACACGCAGCAACTTGGCTTGAAGTCCAAGGGGCATTTCGGAAATTTCGTCGAGCAGAATCGTGCCGCCGTCAGCCTGTTCGAACTTGCCAGCCTGCGCCGCGATGGCGCCAGTGAACGAACCTTTTTCGTGACCGAACAACGTGGCTTCGAGCATGTTGTCGGGAATCGCCGCACAGTTGATCGCAATGAACGGCTGACTGGCGCGATGGGAATACTGGTGAATGTAGCGCGCCAACACTTCTTTACCCGTGCCCGATTCGCCAGAGATCAACACCGTGGAATCACTGCGCGCCACTCTGGCGGCTAATTCCAGCAATTGCGCACTGGCCGGCTCGAACGCCACCGGGCCTTCGCCCTCGGCCGTACCGAGATTGCCCAGCGCATGCCGCGCCACCAAATCAAGCAATGCCTTGGGTTCGAACGGCTTGACCAAATAATCCGCCGCGCCCTGGCGCATTGCATCGACCGCCCGCTCGACGGCGCCATGAGCCGTCATCAGCAACACCGGCAATTGCGGCTGACGCGCCCGAAGCAAGCCAAGCAGTTGATGCCCGTCCATGCCCGGCATGTTGACGTCACTGATGACCAGATTGAACGCCTCGACAGCCACAGCCGCCAACGCATCCTCGGCCGAGCCGACTGCCTTGTAGTCGTGACCCGCCAACATCAGCGTATCGGCCAACGCTTCGCGCAGCGCGCGGTCATCTTCGACCAGCAGAACCTTGATTGTCATGCCCTTCACTTCGCTCCCTGAGCATTGCGCTTTTCACCCGAAAACAGCGGCAGGATCACTTGCGCACACGTACCGCGCCCGGGCCGCGAGTGCAGCTGCAATTCTCCCTGATGCGCACGCGCTACCGCCTTGACCACGGTCAGGCCCAGGCCGGTTCCGGTGGTCTTGGTGGTAAAGAACGGCTCCCCCAGACGCGCCAGCACTTTGCTGTCGATGCCACTGCCACTGTCGCTGACGCACACGCGCAGGTTGTTTTCACGGGTATAAAAGTGAACCTTCAAACGGACATCGCCGGCACTCGCCTGAATCGCATTCTCGATCAGATTGAGGATCGCCCCAATCAGCGTGTCGCGATTGCACAGCAACTCTCCGGCGTGACTGTCGCACTGCCAACGCACCGGCAAATCCTGAACCTGGGTCAATGCCGCCGCTTGCAGCGACCGCATCAGCTGCCCGGGCGTGAGGCGATCGGTCAACGGTAACTCCCCACGCGCGAACACCAGCATGTCGCGAACCTGATGCTCCAACTCATGCAAGCGCTCTTTCAGGCGACCGGCAAAACGTTGCTGCGTTGCGACGGGGAGTTCCTGCTCAGTCAAGTGACTGGCGTAAAGCAGAGCGGCCGACAACGGCGTACGAATTTGATGAGCCAGCGAGGCAACCATTCGACCCAGGGAAGACAATCGCTCATGACGGGCCAGTTGATCTTGCAGGTGGCGGGTTTCAGTCAGGTCGTTGAGCAACACCAACTGCCCCGGCTCAGCATCAAGCGAGCGAGTGGCGATCGACAGACGGCGACCGTCCTTTAGCGAAACTTCGTGACCGTCGTCTTCGCGAGGCGCGAAGCAACGGGCGATGACATGGCGCCACAGCTCTCCTTCCAGAGGCAACCCAAGCAATTCGCAAGCCGCCGGGTTGGCTTCGCGCACGATGCCTTGGGCATCGATAACGATGACGCCGCCGGGCAATAGATCGAGGAGGTTTTGCAGACGATTAGCCAGGCGTTCTTTTTCCGCCAGCTCTTGCATGCGCTGGGCACTGACCACGGCCAGCTCGCCCTTGAGCTCAGTGACCCGAGCTTCAAGCATGCTGTAGGAATCGGTCAATTGGCTCGACATCTGACTGAACAGTGCAAAGGCCTGCTCAAGGCCTGGCCGGTTTGCCTGCTCTACGGACGACAGTTGCCCCGAGGTGTCAGGGACAGGAGACATCTGGGCGGCTTGGGGCATCGTGCTCTCTCGCTTGGCTGACCGTCAGTTAAACGGAACGTTGCGAGGGACTTAGCAATACCCGTGCCTAAAAAAAACCGCCCAAATATGAAGGACTTGAAAAACAGGCGTCAATCATCCGCCTGTTCATCACCGTCACGACGACTCATGCCGTACTTGCGCATCTTTTCCACCAGCGTGGTGCGACGAATACGCAGGCGTTCAGCCGCGCGTGCAACGATGCCATTGGCATCATCCAGCGCCTGCTGAATCAGGCCCTGCTCCAGACCACCGAGGTAGTCCTTCAGGTCCAGGCCTTCCGGCGGCAGCATGGCATTGGCGGTGAAGTCCGGGGTATGACCATTGATGGCCACCCGCTCTTCAAGCTCGCTGCGCAAGCTGTCGACCAGCTGCTCGTCTTCGTCATCGACGTAGCGGAATTTCTTCGGCAACTCGACGACGCCGATTACCCCGTACGGGTGCATGATCGCCATACGCTCCACCAGGTTGGCGAGCTCGCGGACGTTGCCCGGCCAACCGTGACGGCACAGCGACATGATCGCGGCGGAGTTGAAACGGATCGAACCGCGCTTCTCGTGCTCCATGCGCGAGATCAACTCGTTCATCAGCAACGGAATGTCTTCGACGCGTTCGCGCAGCGGCGCCATTTCGATCGGGAACACATTCAGGCGGTAGTACAAGTCTTCGCGGAACGTGCCGATCTCGATCATGCTTTCGAGATTCTTGTGGGTCGCGGCAATGATGCGCACGTCGACGCTCTGGGTCTTGTTGCTGCCCACGCGCTCGAAAGTGCGTTCCTGCAGCACGCGCAACAGCTTGACCTGCATCGGCAGCGGCATGTCGCCGATTTCATCGAGGAACAGCGTACCGCCATTGGCCAGTTCGAAACGCCCGGCACGGCTGGTGATCGCCCCGGTGAAGGCACCTTTCTCATGACCGAACAATTCGCTTTCCAGCAACTCGGCCGGGATCGCCCCACAGTTGACTGGAACGAATGGCGCATCACGGCGCTTGGAGTGGTAATGCAAGTTGCGCGCAACCACTTCCTTGCCAGTGCCGGACTCACCGAGGATCAGCACGCTGGCGTCGGTGTCGGCCACTTGCTGCATCATCTGACGGACGTGTTGAATCGCCCGGCTGGTGCCGACAAGGCTGCGGAACAGATTGGGTTCACGGTGACGACCGCGCTCGCGAGCCTGGTCGTACATCTCGCGATAGACCTGGGCACGGTGCAGCGAATCGAGCAATTTGCTGTAGCTGGGTGGCATTTCGAGGGTCGAAAGTACCCGGCGACGCTGGTCTTCTGGCAGGTCAACGGAAGAATTATCGCCCATTAACAAAACCGGAAGGAACTCATCCCAGGTTGCGAGTGTCTTTAACAAGCCCGTAAGTGCGCCAGGAGCATTGACCGTCCCGATGAGGACACAGATCACTTCACGACTTGATGACAAAGAGCCGACAGCCTGCTGCCAGTCATGGCTACCACAGGGTAAATTTTCTTCGCCAAGAAAATTTAAAATCACCGCCAGGTCGCGGCGACGGACGCTATCGTCATCAATCAGCAGAATTTTGGTTTCACGCCACATGCAATAGCAACTTCCCTAGTCAACTCAATGCCCAAAAATGATGGGGCAAGCTAGACGCTTGCAGACACATTCTGCCTGTAAACGTCTGAAATCTGGAACCAGCCACTAGTTAAGTCAAAAAACCGTGCACAGTCAAATTTATGGCGCACTATCATTGGATTAACTGAGGATTAATTAACCGAACAGATGGTAAACCTTTGCCGCGTTCTGTGCTTGATGGATCTGCGACATCTCGTCGACTATCGCTTGCCTCTCCCCCGTCGCCGCCTCAAGAAGCTGCTTGTACACCCCAAGCAACTCCTCAAGATTGTCGCGCAACGCGGCCTCGTCCACCGAAGCTTCACTCAAGACGTCTTCCATGCAGGACCGGCACGCCAGGTCCAACTCACCGATGGCCTCCCAATTACGCTCGGCCAATGCACCGACCAGGGCTTCGCGGGTGTGTTCGATTCGCTGCAATACAAGACTCATGGTGACCCCCTTAAAACTGCGGAACAGGTGCGGCGATACCATCCCAACCGTCTTTGACAGTACGAAGCAAATCAGAGACTTCGTCGAGAATCTTCGGATCAGTCTTAATATTGGCTTCTGCCAGACGCTTCATCATGTAGGTGTATAGATTATCCAGTTCACCGACCGTTTCGATGGAGTTTTCGAGGTCCAGGCCTTCACGCAAACCACCGATGATGCCGATGGCCTTGCCGATCAGAATGCCTTTGTTCGGAATGTCTTTACGCTCCATCGCGCCTTTGGCCTGGGCAATACGATCCAGGCCACCTTCCATCAGCATCTGCACCAGTCGATGAGGACTGGCTTCGGAAGTTTGCGCTTGAGCGCCAATCTTCTGGTACTGGCGAAGGGCTAACATTGGATTCATGTTGTACCTCATCAAAATTCTGTGTTCGTCTAACCAGTGTATCGACGACGCGTCAAAAAACTTTAGATTCAAATGCAAAAAGCCCGGAGCGCTTGAAAACGCTGCCGGGCTTTTGGCGTTTTGGGTGTTACGAGTTCTTCTGCTGAGCAGCCATGGCATCGAACATGCTGGTGATATTGCTGGCTGTCGCCTTCAATTTACCAACGAGGGAATCCATGTCGTTGTACTTTTTAGTCAATAGAGCGGTCAGCGTTTCGACTCGACGATCCAAATCAGCCTGATCGGCGGTCAGCTTGGTTTTGGTTTTATTCAGGTTGGCGGTGCGTGTGTCGATAATGCCACCGGTATCGGTGTAGGGCTTGATCACATTGTTCATGCGCTCAAGCAGACCGTTAGTACCGGTAAACAGGGTCTGAACCTCGCCACCAAGCTTCTTGTCGTTCATGGCAGCGGTGAACTTGGTGCCATCAAAGGTCAACGCACCGGTTTTCTGGTCGGTGTTGATCCCCAGCTGCGACAGAACAGTCAGCTTGTCGCCGGCACCGGTCTGGGACAATGGGCCACGAATGGCCGCCAACAGGGCACGAGGCATCGGGTCACCGGTCAGCGCAGCCGGTACGGTTGGCTTGCCATCGTCGTCCAGGGACGGCTTGGTCAGCGAGGTCACAGCGTTGGCGACTGCGTTGTAGGCGTCGACAAACTTCTGGATCGACGCTTTCAGACCATCGTTGTTGGAAGCGACGGTTACAGTCGATGTACCTACGGCGACCAGGTTCAGACTCAGACCAGAGATCGTCTTGTCGATGGTATTGGACTTGCTGGTCATTGCCAGACCGTCGACCGAGAACACCGCATCCTTGGCAAGGGCACTAATGGCACCCGAAGACGTCGCCGTCGGGGTGGCGCCCATTGGGAGCGACCCGTTGATTGCCAGTTCCGCAATGCCGCTGGCAGAGATATCAGAACCTGCACCGGTCGTGGTAGAGCCCAACACCAGGCGGGAACCGAAACTGTCGGTCACGATGTTGGCGCTCAGACCACTGGCCTGGTACTGGCTGTTGATCGAGTCACGCACCGATTGCAGCGTGGCGCCCGCACCGACGGTAACAGGGTAGCTGGTGCCGTTCTGAGTAATGGTCAGCGTGCCCGGAGTGATCGCACTGGTCGCACCGCCGGCAAATGCCGCAGAGGCTACTTTGGACGCAGTGGCAAGACTGGTGACGTTGACGACGTAGTTGCCGGCAACAGCCGTGTTACTGGACGTGGCGGTCAGCACCTTGGCGTCGGACGACGTGGCCGCATACCCCGTGAACTGAGGGGTTGTCGTGCTGCCCAGATCGGCGAGCGCTTTCTGGAACGTGGCCAGAAGCGACTTCAGGGTACCGATCCCAGAGATGCTCGCGGTATTGGTAGTGGTCCCACGGTCGATCTGACCTTGCTTGGCCGCTTTGTCAGCGTTCACCAAGGCCTTGACGATAGCACCGGTATCAATACCTGAACCTAAACCCGTGCCCGGTAAAATTGGACTTGCCATGTGGAACTCCCTTCAGTGTGTCGCCGGTCTTTTGACCACTACAACGCCCAAAAGAACATAGCAACAAAATTCGTGCCAGCTGTCAGGCTTTAGCGCTGAACAACAAGCTGCTTGCATCATTCAAACTATTGGCCAGCTTCAGGACTTCTTCGTTGGGGATCTGGCGAACCACCTCACCCGACTCACTGGCAATGACTTTCACAACCACTTGCCCGGAAGGCTCATCAATCGAGAATTCCAGGTTACGCTTGACCGACTGAACGAACTTTTCAATTTCCTGGACAGCCATCTTCAGCTTGTCCTGTTCAGTCTGGGCAGTCTGGCGCGCGCCCTTGACGTCGACCACTTTCGCGGGCTCCGCTCGAGGCTTTTCCGCAGGCTTATCGGCAACGGTCGTCGCCTGCTTGGCCGCCGGATAAGACAAGTTCAGCTTCACGCTCATATCCATGTCCATCACCTCTAAAAGTGAAAAAGCGAGAGGGCGCCAACAGCGCGCACCCCTCGCCAAAACTCAATCAGCTATTACTGAAGCAGTTTCAGTACAGCGGATGGCAGTTGGTTGGCCTGAGCCAGAACTGCGGTGGAAGCTTGTTGCAGAGTTTGTTGCTTGGTCAGCTGTGCAGTTTCAGAAGCGAAGTCGGTGTCTTGTACGCGACCACGAGCAGCTTCGGCGTTTTCGTTGATGTTCTGCAGGTTGGAGATGGTGCTGGTCAGACGGTTTTGTGCAGCACCCAGGTCAGCACGGCTGGCGTTGATTGTTGCCAGAGCAGCGTCGATCTTGGTCACAGCAGCGGTGAACGAAGCCTGAGCAGTAGCCGAGCTGTTACCAGTGATCTGCAGGGCAGCCGAGTTAACGGACAGAGTTGTTGCGTCGAAGCCGCTGGCCAGAGTCAGAGTGATCTGGTTAGCAGTACCGCTGTTGGAACCAACCTGGAAGGTCATGGTGCCGGCGGTGCCGTCGATCAGGTTTTTGCCGTTCAGGTTGGTCGACTGGGCGATACGAGTCACTTCGTCCGACAGAGCCATGAACTCTTTGTTCAGAGCGGTGCGGTCAGCAGTACCGTTCGAGTCGTTTCGTGCCTGAACAGCCAGTTCACGCATACGCTGCAGAATGTTGGTCGATTCCTGCATCGCGCCTTCAGCGGTCTGAGCGATCGAGATACCGTCGTTGGCGTTTTTGATCGCCATGTTCTGACCGCGGATTTGCGAGGTCATACGGGTAGCGATCTGCAGGCCGGCGGCGTCGTCTTTAGCGCTGTTGATTTTCAGGCCGGAAGACAGGCGGGACATCGAAGTCGACAGGGCATCGGAAGCGCGGTTCAGGTTTTTCTGAACGTTCAACGACGTGGTGTTGGTGTTTACAGTTAAAGCCATGACGAATTCCTCGTTGGTTGGGTACTGCGGCTTCCGGCCCTGGCAACCGCCGGGTATGGCCTAGAGAACCTTCGTAATAGTTATCGTCGCCAATGCAACTTGCTTTAGGGGATTTTCAAAAATATTTGCCATCACGTTGCCACCCCCCACAAATCAAGGGGTTGGCAACGATTTGATTGCGAAAAAATGACGCCAGGGAAACGTCGGCGACAGATTGGCGAGCGTTCGCCGGCACCGAAAGAAGAGAAAATTGCTTAAATGGACAGGCTTTCGGTCAACAACTCGACCAGTTCGTATTCCAGATAATCGGCCAGCGCGAGCCAGTTCTGCGCTTCCTGACACGCAGACAGCTGGCCGAGCAGAGATACCCACTGCTGCTGCGCTTGCTGCGACGCCGAATCGAATGCCGGGTGGACCTCACCGACCAGGTCGGTCATCTCTATTCCGGCTTCGACGTCACTCCCCAGACGGAACAAGGTGGCGCAGTGTTGCGCCTTGGCAATGAAAGACTCACGAACGCTCATGACGCAAACTCCGGATGAAACGTGGTCCCGACGATAATCGCCCCTGCCCGGCTGCTGTTATAGAAGCGCACCTGCGGATGGCCGGCAATAAACCGCTCCAGCTCACACAAGTAGCTGCGGAAGTTGAGCTGCGTCTTGATCCGCTGACCGTGACCATCCAGCACCCAGTGCTTGGCCGCGCCCAGTTGCGGCCCCAGATCGCCATCGTTCCAGCCGGCGTGGGTCTTGTCGCCGGGGAAGGCGAAATCGGCGCCAAACAGCGTGATCTGCGCCGCTCCCATTTTCACCGCCAGGTCTGCCGCCGGATGAATCACGCTGCCACCGACATACAACTCGCCCTTGGTCAATTGTTCGCGCAACGATTGGTAGATGGGGCTGGTGGAGTAAGCGGCATACCGCGCCCCCTGCCAGGCTTGAAGTACCAACGGGGCCAGCATGGGCATGTACACCAGGCGAATGCCGGCCGAATCTTCAGAGGGCAGATGGCGAGCCGAGATGCGTTGATCGATGCTGACCACTATATCCGGGTGAATCCCGTGTTTAAGCAAGGGTCGGTAAGCTGTATCGACGCAAATGAACAACGGCCGTCCTTCCTGCCCGCGAATCGCGCGCAACGTATCGAAGTGCTGCTCCAGGCTTGGGCCGGTGGCAATCACAAAGACCTCCCGCCCCGCTTGCGAGCCAAACAGTTCAGCCACGTCGGCATCGGCGGTCGCGAGCGGCAAACAGGCCTGCAAGCGTTCGATGATCTCAGGCGACTGCGGATTGAACTCACGATTATTGAACGTCAGATGAGTTTCGCTGATCAACCGGTCGCGGATCTTGGCATTGAAGTCATCCGCCAGCACCAGCTCGGACGGCAAGGCAAAAAACGGCAGTTGGATTTCCGCCAGGTCGCCGGCATACAACAGCTCGACGCGAGGGTCGCTGAGCCATTGATGTTGTTCGAGCAACTGCAACACCAGCGCAAACACCGCACCATTGAGAATGTGCACGTACAATCGCTGCAGACTGGCGCGCTCAAGCAACTCGACCTGCAGATCGCCAAGCCCGGTGCCGTAGACATGCAGCACCGCACTGTCGACGGGCAAGCTATCGGCCTGGACCCTGGCCTCGCGAGTGCGATCGTGGCGGCTGGTCAATTGAATGCCGTTGATGCTCAACGTCGAACCCAGGCCTTCCACCAGATCAGCCTGCAACAGGCTCGTGTCTTCAACCAGCAAACGCACAGCCAGTGCCGGCCAACGCTGCTGGATGACGTCGACGTTGCGCTCAAAGAACTCGCTCATGCAGCCTCGCTTTTCGTTCGGGCAAAAAAATAGCGCTCAAGATTACACCTTGAGCGCTATTTTTGTGTCTGGCTTTCTATGACTGAAGCGCCGCCGTCACGGGCGATAAAGAATCGCCGAACCCCATGACAATCCAACACCGAAACCACTCAGCGCGACACGCTTCCAACTGGAATCCAGTACATGTTTTTCCAGCAGCAACGGAATGCTCGACGACACGGTATTGCCGGTCTCGACCATGTCCTTGATGAACTTCTCCGGCTCGCCTTCGAAGCGGCGTGCCACGGCGTCGACAATCGCCGCACTGCCCTGGTGAATGCAGAAGGCATCGATGTCGTCGGCGGTCAGTTGCGAATCGGTCAGCAGCTCATGCAAATGCGCCGGAACTTTGAGCAACGCAAAGTTGAACACCTGACGACCGTTCATGAAGAACACGCCATCGGTCACTTTCAGGTGCGGAGCACCAGAACCGTCGGTGCCGAACTTGGCCTTGCCCAACTGCCAGGGGGCGTTTTCGCCCATCCAGGTCGCGGTGGCGGCATCGCCGAACAGCATGGTGGTGTTACGGTCTTCCGGGTCGACGATCTTGGAGTACGGATCGGCGGTGATCAGCAAGCCATTCTTCAGGCCCGCAGCTTCCATGAAGCCCTTGATCGCGTAGATGCCATAGACGTAGCCGGAGCAGCCCAGGGAAATATCGAACGCTGCCACAGTCGTTGGCAGGCCCAATTTGTCCTGAACGATGGCCGCCGTGTGTGGCAGGCCTTCTTCGTCACCGTTCTGGGTGACCACGATCAGCGCGTCGATCGCTTCACGTTTCAAATCAGGGTTATTGGCGAACAGCGCGTTGGCAGCTTCGACGCACAGGTCCGAAGTCTCTTGCCCGTCGCCTTTGCGCGGCAAGAAAGCCGAACCGATTTTGCCGAGGATGAACTCTTCATCCTTCTCGAATTTTGCACCTTGTGCGTAATTGTCTATGCCGGCTACAGGAACGTAGCTCGCAATGCTCTTTATGCCAATCATTACGGCTTCCCAATAATAAACAGCCCAATACCACCGCTCGTAATGATTCGAGGGGCGCCGACAAGCAGAGAAATACGTCGCCCCGAAAAGGCGACGGCGGGAAGAATAAAAGGCTGTCACTGGGCCAAAAAGCAGGCCAGGCGCCACCTTCCCGATTAATACAATACAGTGAAGATGCGCGTTATGACTCGCAGGTCACGCTAATTTGCCGAATCAACCCGATAAGCTGTTATTCGACCAGCGACCAATCCAGCGGGGTTCCACGCGTGATGGCGTGGCGGGCGCGGCGGCCCAGAAGGGTTTCAGCGTGTTTGGGGGCCAGCCCCAGGCCAGGACGGATGGCTCGCAGGTTGGCTGTGGTGAATGGCTCGCCGGCGGCCATGTCCTGGGTGACATACAGCGATCGGCGGTACACCAGCGATTTGCGCTCGGCGTCAGTCACGCCGTAATGCACCTGCCCCATCGCCTGCCAGGCGCGTTCCGTTTCGATCACCAGGCTTTCGAGTTCGGCCGGTTCCAGCGAGAAACTCGCGTCTACGCCACCGGCCGCGCGGTCGAGGGTGAAATGTTTCTCCACCACTGTCGCCCCCAGCGCCACCGCCGCCACGGACACCCCGACACCCATGGAGTGATCGGACAAACCGATCTGGCAACCGAACAATTCGCGCAGATGAGGAATCGTGCGCACGTTGCTGTTGGCCGGTGTCGCCGGATACGTGCTGGTGCACTTGAGCAGAATCAGGTCCTTGCAACCGGCCTCGCGGGCGGCACGCACGGTTTCATCGAGCTCGGCGATGCTGGCCATGCCGGTGGAGATGATCAATGGCTTGCCAGTGGCGGCCACCCGGCGAATCAGCGGCAGGTCAGTGTTTTCAAAACTGGCGATTTTGTACGCTGGCACATCGAGGCTTTCAAGGAAGTCGACGGCGGTGTCATCAAACGGCGTGGAGAAGGCCAGCATCCCCAGCTCTTTGGCCCGGGCGAAAATCGGCGCATGCCATTCCCACGGCGTATGCGCCTTCTCGTACAACGCATACAACGAAGAACCAGCCCACAGGCTGTTTGGATCCTTGATGAAGAACTCGCCTTCCGATAAATCCAGGGTCATGGTTTCAGCGGTGTAGGTTTGCAGTTTCAAGGCATGGGCGCCGGCCTTGGCCGCCGCTTCGACGATGCGTAAGGCCATGTCCAGCGACTGGTTATGGTTACCACTCATCTCAGCGATGATGAAGGGTGGCGCATCCGCACCGATCAAGCGGTTGCCGATCTTGAAACTAGTCATTGCAGTGATCCTTCAATACGCGCGTAAACGCGCAGGCACTCTGGGTAAAACCGGCTTCGCGAAAGACTTTCAGCGACGGCTGATTGGTCGGCACTACCTGGGCGGTAATCACCTGCAATTGCGGCCAGTGGGCCTTCACAAACGTTTCGCCCCGCGCCAGCAGCGCCCTGCCCCAGCCCAGCCCGAAACGGCCTTCAAACAGATAAATCGAAACTTCGGCTTCAACGCCGCGCCGGTCATATCGCAGCACACCCACCGGGCCGTCATCCGCCTCGGCGATCAACAACAAGCGCTGGGCGTTGCTCAAGCTGGCGGTCAGCCAGTTTTGATGCGATTGCCAGTCGATGACCCCGGTCTCCAGCGACCAGCGTCGCACGGCCTCGGCATTGCGCCCCTCGAACAGCAACCGGGCATCGGCCGGTGTCGCCGGGCGCATCTGCAAAACAGCACCGGCCAATGCGGCAGCCACGCGTTGCGCGCCCCGGCCATCGACCAGTTGCCGGGAATGTTGCGCGAGACTCTGGCGCAGCCCCTGATTGCCAGCGACAAAGCCAATGGCCTGACGCAACTGTTCAACGCTGACCTGCTCGCGAGGCCCCAGATAGACATGGGCGCCCGCCGTCGCCATCACCTCGCCGTTGGCCTGCTGATTATTCGACACGGCAATGCAAATCGTCGGGAGCCCCAGGGCCGCCCGCTCCCAACTGGTGCCGCCACCGGCTCCGATAAACAGGTCCGCTTCGGTCATCAACCGATAGAAGTCGCGGACGAAACTGTGCAATCGCCAGTTCGGACGCTTGGCCGCCAGCGCCTGCATTGGCTCCCAGGCCGGGTTATCGGCACCGGCAACAAAATCGACTTCCAAGTCATGGAAATCCGTCAGCGCCAACATCGCATGGTGAGTCTGCATGGCGGCATCGAAACCACCGAAGTTCACCAGCACGCGTTTGGCCTGCGGTTTGATCTCGATGGCCGGGCAGCTGAATTCTTCGCGCAGCATCGCAAACCGTGGGCCGAGCAAGGCCTGGCAACCGGGCGATAGCAGCGAGGCGTAAGCCTCAGGTGTACCGGACAGGTTTTGATTGAGCAGCAGATCGACATCGTAGGTGCGCGTCGCGAGGTCATCCACGGCCGCAATCCGGGGCGCCCAGCGCCGTGCTGCGCGCTGCCAGTGATGGTCGAGGCCATAGTGATCGACGACGATCCAGTCGAATACCGCCTGGTTTTCCAGTGCCTGCGCCAACGCGTCGATGTCGGCCTGCCACGGCAGCATGGACTCGATGGCTTGCTGCGGGTCTTCATCGGGATAACGATCGGGCAGCGCAAAGGTTTCGAAGCCTTCGCCAGCCAGCATGTCCAACCGATGTCCCGGCAGCCGCCGGCACGCAAACGCCACGTACACCCCTTGCTTGCGCAAGGTTCTGGCCAGTGGCAACAAACGGGCGATATGCCCGCTGCCAATAGTCGGCGAGGCGTCGGAACGAATCAGCACTCTCATTGCAATTCACCGCCGGCTTTCAACGCGGCGTACAAATATTCGGCGCGTTTCCAGTCTTCAGGGGTGTCGATGTCCTGCACCAGATAGCGTGGCAGAATCACCGGCAGGCTTTGTGGCGAGTACAAGGTGTCGCCCCGCAACCATGCCTCGCGGCGGCCCCAGTAGAACTGGCCGGCGTCCTGATAGGCCGGCGGCAAGTCCTGGGAACGGGCGTTGCGAAACTCTGGGTACAACGCGGTCAAGGCCCCTTGGTCGTCGACGGTTAAAGCACGCTGTACCGGGAAACCGAAATCGCACACCGAAAACGCGAAAGACTTGGCCGGGTGCTGCTGCAGAAGCGCCAGCCCTTGTTGCAAAAACCGGGCTTGCAGCAGTGGCGCAGTGGCGTAGATGCAACAGGCAAAATCAAAATCCAGGCCCTGTAACGCTTGCAAGGCATGAGCAATCACCGCCGCCGTGCCGGTGTAGTCATCAGCCAGTTCTGCGGGCCGCATGAATGGCACCTGAGCGCCGCACGCCAGGGCCAGCTCGGCAATCTCCTCGTCGTCAGTGCTGACCACGACTTGAGTGAACAAACCGGAATCGAGCGCGGTTTGAATCGAGCGGGCAATCATCGGAACGCCATCGAACGGCTTGAGGTTCTTGCGCGGGATACGCTTGCTGCCGCCTCGGGCCGGGATGATCGCGACGCTGTTCAAGGACGTTTTTCCAGAAGAAACCAAGTGATGTCATCCACCGGGAATTGCGGGTCGCGATGATAGCCAAAACCGTAGTCGAGCAATTGCAGGTCGCTGTAGCGATCAAGCATTTCACCGGCGAAATCGCGCTTGAACAGCTTGCCGCTGTTGCCGCGATAAGACACCTCCACCGGTGCCGGGTTGTAGTACTCCGCGATCAGGATGTAACGCTCGCTCAGTTCATACAACTGTGCATAGGCGGCGGACAGCAGCTCGGGCGCCAAGTGAATCAGCACGCCCTTGCTCAAGGTCAGGTCATAGCGGCGTGTCCGGGGGAAGTCGAACAGCGATCCATGCCAGATCTGCGCAATGTCCAACGCCTGGGCCTGGGTGCAGGCGCTGGCATTGATCTCCACACCAAACAGCTCGCACCGGGGCAACAGTTGACGCAGCGCCTGCAAATTGTTGCCGGCATTGGTGCCCAACTCCACCAGGCTGTCGATCCGCCCGGCCCGGGTCAGTGCCTTGGCAAACAGCGCCAGGTTAGCCGCCACCAGCGGCTGCCCGACGTTGCGGTCAACGTACTGGTTACCAAAATCGCCCTGCCAGAATTTTTCCTGCTCGGTCAGTCCACGCATCACACATTCTCATCAGCCGCTTTCGCAGTGTTTACTCAGTCAATCGTCGCAATTGCTCGACCACATAATCTTGCTGCTCATCGCTTAGCAAGGGGAACAGCGGCAGGCTGATGGCCTCGGCGTAATAACGCTCCGCTTGCGGGAAGTCACCCTCGGCAAATCCAAGGTCACGATAGTACGGCTGCAAATGCACGGGTATGTAGTGCAGGTTCACACCAACCCCGGCCGCTCGCAACCCTTCGAACACTTGGCGATGGCTGAGACTGATCCGATCTGTCTGCAAGCGAACGACGTACAGATGCCATGCGGACTCGGCCTCAGGCTGAATACCGGGCAAGGTCAGCGGCAGGTGCGCCAGCAAACGCTCATAACGCGCCACCAGTTCACGACGACGCTCGATAAACCCGTCGAGCTTGCTCAACTGAGACAAACCCAGCGCTGCTTGCAGGTCCGTGATTCGGTAATTGAAGCCCAGTTCCACTTGTTGGTAATACCAGGGGCCGTGGCTGGGCTCGGTCATATGCTGCGGGTCGCGGGTCATGCCGTGGCTGCGCAGACGCTGCAAGCGTTCGGCCAGTTCCGGCCGATTGGTCAGCACCATGCCACCTTCGGCACTGGTGATGATCTTGACCGGATGGAAGCTGAACACCGTCATGGCGGCAAACTCACCACAGCCCACCGGGCGCCCGGCGTAGGAAGCGCCGACCGCGTGGGAAGCGTCTTCGATGACCGTAAAACCGTAGCGCTCAGCCAGTTCGGCGATCATACGCATGTCACAGCTTTGACCCGAGAACGCTACCGCCACCAGCACTTTAGGCAGCGTATTGTTCTCTTCAGCGGTTTCCAGCTTCGCTTTCAGGGCGTGGGTGTCAAGGTTCCAGGTCAGCGGATCAATGTCGACGAAATCCACCTCCGCACCGCAATAACGGCCGCAGTTGGCCGAGGCCAAAAAGGTGTTCGGCGTGGTCCACAAACGGTCACCCGGCCCAAGCCCTGCCGCCAGACAGGCAATGTGCAGCGCCGCTGTGGCGTTGCACACCGCGACGGCAAAATCGGCCTGGCAACGTTCGGCCATGGCCTGCTCGAAACGCTCGATGGTCGGCCCTTGCGTGAGCCAGTCAGACTGCAACACGGCAACCACCGCGTCGATGTCTGCCTGATCGAGGCTTTGCCGACCGTAGGGAATCATGCCGGCAGCTCTGCGTGCAGGTCAGCGATCTGGCCCACGGACAAGAAATGTGGATTGGTGTCAGAGCGGTACTCGAAGTCTTCGCTCACGGGCTTGCCCTGCTCACCCAGCTTGTCCACGGCAAAATCCACATCGACGCTGGTGAAGCGCACTGATGGCTGAATCGTGTAGTGGTCGGCGAATTCCAGGGTCATCCGCGCGTCGTCCAGCGGCACCATCAGCTCGTGGAGTTTTTCACCCGGTCGAATCCCGACGTGCTTGTGCGGCAAGTGTTCAGCCATGCCCAGCGCCAGATCGACAATGCGGATCGACGGGATCTTCGGCACGAACACTTCACCACCGTGCATGCGCGCGAAGCTGTCGAGTACAAACTGCACGCCGTGATCCAGGGTGATCCAGAAGCGGGTCATGCGCTCATCGGTGATCGGCAGTTCGGTTGCGCCTTCGTTGATCAGCTTGCTGAAAAACGGCACCACCGAGCCCCGCGAACCGGCAACGTTGCCGTAGCGAACCACGGCGAACCGGGTTTGCTGTTCGCCGGCAATGTTGTTGGCCGCAACGAACAGTTTGTCCGACAGCAACTTGGTCGCGCCGTACAGGTTGATCGGGCTGGCCGCCTTGTCCGTGGACAACGCCACGACTTTTTTCACGCCGTTATCGATCGCTGCGGCGATGATGTTTTCTGCGCCGTTGACGTTGGTGCGGATGCACTCGGTCGGGTTGTACTCGGCTGCCGGCACTTGTTTCAGGGCGGCGGCATGCACCACGTAATCGATGCCGCGCATGGCCTGGCGCAAACGGTCGGCGTCGCGCACGTCACCCAGGAAGTAGCGCATGCACGGGGCATTGAACGTCTGCTGCATTTCGTACTGCTTGAGCTCGTCGCGCGAGAACACGACGACGCGCTTGGGCTGGTATTGCTCCAGCAGGCGACGGATGAAATTGCGTCCGAACGAGCCGGTGCCGCCGGAGATGAAAATCGATTTACCGTTAAACATGCCTTGAGTCCTTGTACCTGTCAGCCAGGCTTAAGCGAGCAACTGCGCCCAGTTCACACTGGACGCTGCGCCGAGGGTAAAGCCCTTGCCGGTCAAGGCCAGGTTCTGGTTGTACGCCACATCCTGGGTGAAGCGTGCGCGCCACTTGTCTTGCAGGGCGGCAGCCGTTTGCGGTGCATCCGGCAACAGGCCCGGGTGCAGCATCTGGGCTTGAGGGCACCAGACAATCAGGTAACCGGCGTCTGCGGCTTTCAGGCACAGGTCGATGTCGGCAAACGCTTCATCGAAATGTTCTTCGTCCAGCCCACCGACGGCTTCATACAGATCCTTGCGAATCATCATGCAAGCCCCGGACACGGCCGAGTAGTTCTGCTCGACCAGGTGACCGTTCATGTAGCCCTTGGCATCTTTGCGCTCACCGATAAACATCGAACCGACCACACCATTGAAGCCCAGCACCAGACCGCCTTGCGTGGTAACGCCACGGAAATCCATCAGTTTGGCACCTACGATCCCGACTTCCGGACGCTGGGCCTGGTTCAGCAAACTGTCGAGCCAGTTGGAGTTGACCACTTCAACCTGGGCCGACATCAACACCACATACTTGCCCTTGGCTTCAGCGACCGCGAAGTTGTGCAGCGCCGAGGCGCTCAGACGTTCACCGGTGCGCAATATGCGCAAGCGATCACTCTTGCCGTCCAGGCTGGACAGCCAGGCTGCCAGTTCTTCGGACTGACTGTGATTGTCGGCGATCAGAATTTCGTGCTGCTGGTAACGGGTACGTTGCAGCACGCTGACCACGGCGCGTTGCAGCGTCTCCAAATTGTCCTGGCTGTGCAGGATGATCGAGACCTTTGGCCGCTCGCTGTGCTGGTAATCGATCTGCCAGGTCTGCGCCAGCTCGGAGCTGACTTGACCGCGGTAGCCGCGGGCCGTCAGGTGTCGGGTCAGGGTTTGACGCTCGTGAGGGTTTTCCTCTGCGGACGGTGCATTGCAGATCAGCAGCGGCTCAGCCAGATGCGCCAGGCCACCGAGCCCGCCGTCTTCGATCAGGCGCAACAGCAGGTCGAACTCCAGCGCCGACATGTATTCAGCCGAGTAGCCACCGGCGCCCACCAACACGTCACGCTGGATCAACCAGTGCCGGGCCATCATCGACGGCACGGTTTGCAGCAGATCAAGATTGACGCCCGGACGGAACACATCCGCCAGGGAACCATTGTCCTGGCGCTGGATTTCGTCCATCGCCACCGCACGAACGCCTTCGGCACCCATCAGTTCGAGGCTGGCGCGCAGCAGGCCACTGGCGGTGAACTGATCACCAGCCTCGGCCAGTACCAGCCAGTCGGCGGTGGACTGGTTAACGCTCTGGTTGAGGCGTTCGACGTAGTTGTTGGCCGTGACTTTGACGAAGTGCACAGTGTCACGCGACGTGGTGGTCGCCGGCAAATCGCCGGTGGTGAACACCACGACTTTGAACGCCTTGCAGTGACCTCCGGCCAGACTGTCGAAGGTGGCCTGCAACTTGACCATGTCCGCATCGAGATCCAACAGCATGATGCCGAACTGCGGGCCACCATTACGTTTGCGCAGCTGCGCCGCAATCACTTTGAGCTGTTTGGCATCCGGGTTGCGAGCCTCCAGCCAGTTCAGCAGACGCCCGGACGGCATGTTTTCGAACAACGATTGTTCGTCCTGTGCCGGCACCGACGCCAGACGGTCTGCCCAGGCTTGCAGCTTGAGGCCTTCTTCCGCTTCTTCTGTGCCCTTGAGCGACTCGACCAGACGCGAAACCACCGTGCGGTTGAACGCATAGAGGCTCAAGGCCTCCCACAAACGACTGCGCAAAGTGCGCTCGTTGTCGTTGGGATGAACGCGCATCAACTCATGCTGTTTGAGCAAAATGCCTTCCAGTTCCTGCAACTGATAATTGGCGGCAGGCATGGTGTGCAGAAGGAATTCGAACTCAGTCAGCAGATCGAAAACCGGCTGGTTATAGAACGGCATCTCGACAAATTGCAGTTGACCAAACAGACGCTCCGGCTCTTCGCCGGCTTTATGCCAGGCCGAATTGAAAATGGCCGTTCCCTTGAGCGAGCGGGTGTTACTCAGGCAGTCAGCCATGGTGGCGAAACTGTCCAGCGCAACCTGCTTGCCCTCAGCCAGAGTCTTGTGGCTCATACCGGTCGGTAGCGACGCCAGAAACTCGGCAAAGCGCTCGCGGTCGGCAACGGTTTTGGCGTCCTTGAACGTCAACACCGTCAGTACGTTGGTGTTGTGCTCCGTGGCACCGTAAGTGATTTCCCGCACAGCGAACGGAATCGGCAGGATCCGCGCCTTGGCACGCGCGAGCATGTAATAGGCATGCCCGATTTCCTGCCACTCGAAGCTGGTGCCCGGCAGTAACGTGTTGTGCCAGTCCTGCAGCAACTCGGTACGGCTGACCGCGTAGAACGGCGGCAGGAAGTGCCCCATGAATTGCATCAGGCGCTCTTCGGCGTTATCCGAGCAGTAATCTTCCGGCCCCTTGCGGTCACGGCGGAAATAATCCACTTGCGTGGCGCGCGCCAGGTACATGATCCCGTAGCCGTGGCACATGCCGTAGTCGGCGTTGTCTTCCAGAAACTCCAGGGACTCGGTCACCGCGTCGTGAATCAGGAAATCATCGTCGGCCGACAGCACCATGTACGGTGTAGTGACCTGATTGACGCCAAAGGCGAGTTTTTCCTGCAACCCGGTATAGGTGAATTGCGGCAGATGCCGGTAATCAACCATAGGGTAATCACGGGCGATGTTCTCGTCGATTTTCAGCGAAGAGTCCAGCACCAGGATCTGGCAGGGATAGCTGCTGTAATACTGCAAGGTGCGCCGCAGGTAGGCGTTGCGGTTGTGGGAAATCACCACCACCGTCAATCGTTCATTCAGCGGTGCCACATCATTTCGAGCAGTGTTTTGAACGCGCATATTTCTATCCCCACAACCGGCCAGACGCCGAGAACCTACTTTCAATAGTGATTAACGAACGCGACGCAGGTAGCCGTCCGGCGCCACGGTGATCAGCAGTTTGTTCTGCAACTGACGGTCGATTTCGAAGTCAGCGTTTTCTTCCAGGTATTTCCATACCGCGGTTTTCGGGTTGTCGCCCGGGCCCCATGGACGGTCCGGGAAGAAGTCGGCCGGCATGTCTTCAACCACGGTGTCCATGACCACGCAGTAGCTGTCCACCGACACCAGTGGTGCGTACAGGCGCAGCTCTTCGAGCACGTGATCGTGGGTGTGGTTGGAATCGAGGACCAGAATGACTTTCTTGCCTTCGGCGGCAGCGCGGACTTGCGCGGCGATGCCGGCGTCGATGCTCGAACCTTCAATCATCTTGATGCGCTTGCTCATCGGGTGGCTTTCGATGGCTTCGCGGTTGTGCGGGCGAATGTCGAGGTCAATGCCCAGCACTTCGCCGTGACCTTGCAGTTCCAGCAACGAGGCGTAGTAGATGATCGAACCGCCGTGAGCGATGCCGCATTCAATCACCAGGTCTGGTTTGACCTGCCAGATGATTTCCTGCATGGCCATCATGTCTTGCGGCAACTGGATGATCGGACGGCCCATCCACGAGAAGTGGTAGCTGTACTTGTGCTTGGCCGACTGATTGAAGAAATCCTGGGCCAGGCCGGTGAGTTTCTGGTCGTCGCCCTGAGCGGCGATTTGTTCTGCGCATTCGGCTTCGAAGGCTTTATTGATGGTGTTGTCAGTCATTTTTCTAATCTCAATAGTCACTGGAACGAAGCGCTGTCGACGGCGTGATAGACGTAGCGTCCACCGGTCATCCGCTTGATCTCTTCGAGGTAGTTGGAATTCATTACAAACAGGTTGGCGCCTTCGGGCAGTGCATCCATGGCCTCTTGCGGTGAGGAAACCCGCGCGCCACTGAGGGGCAGATACCGGCCCTGTTTGGCCGGGTTGATATCCACCACGCGGTCCACCGCCACGCCGGCCCGTTGCAGGAACAGCGAATAGATCACGCCTTTGGATGACGCGCCCCAGATCGCCGAACCTTGCTGCGGCGCGCCTTGAACAATCTGCACCGCACGCTCAAGGCTCGCGGTGAAACCGTCAGGCAGGTCCAGGCGTGGCACCGGTTGTTCCGGGGTCAGGCGCAAGGTTGCAAGGTCTGCAACGATGTACAGGTACTGGCCACCGAAAAGATGGCCGGCCTCGTGCACGGTGCCGAACATCCGGCGCAGGTCATCGAGGCGGAAATAATTGACGTGCTCGTAGAACAGGTCGAACCAGGCTTTGTGCTCCAGGATCCAGTCGAAGCACGGCACTTCGATGTAGATCTGCCCGCCCTGATTGGCGTCGGCGATCTCGGCGAGGAAACTCACCGGGTCCTGAATGTGTTCCAGTACATGGCGCAGCACGATGGCGTCCGCCGCCAGACCGAGGCCACGGGTGAACGGAGCCTTGATCACGTCGGCGTTGCTGCCTTCATAGGCCGGGTCGATGCCGGTGATGGCGTAGCCCAGGCCTTTGAGCAGTTCAAGGAAGTAGCCCTTGCCGCAACCGACTTCGATCAGTTCCCGGCCTTTGAAGTGGCGGGCAATGATGCCCTCGACATCGTTCAAGTGCTTCTGGAACTGGCCCGAATGCGCCTGCTCGTTCTGATAGTCGGCGTCGTAGCTGAGCTTGTTGGCGTTAAAGGCCTGATTGAAGATCAACCCGCTCTTTTCGTCCTGCACCAGCAGCATGTCGGCGCTGGCCGAAGCCCTGGCTGACGCGGGGTCGGCGAAGGTGCGGTTTTGCAACACCGGCAGGTCGGCGACCCGATACAACTCATGCCTCATGCTCTGCTCCCAGTAGCTGTTGCAAACGGTCCGTCACGCCCCAGAACGCCATCGGTTCGTGAGTCGGGTATGGGTAATGACCGAGGTTCAACCGGATCGATGAACCACGCGCCTGTAGCCGTTGCTCAACCAGCGCCCGCACCGAAATCGGCTGGCCGCTGGCGCAATTGATTACGCCATCGAATTTGCGCTGTTGCAGGATCGCGGCGAGGTAACCGGCAGCGGTTTCAATCGCCAGGTAATCACGCAACTGCTCGCCGGCCGACATGTTGAAACGCTCGTCACCGGCATCGATTGCCCGGTCCAGTGCCGCCAGCAAACTGTTGGGGTTTTGCCCCTCGCCATGCAGGTAAAACAACCGAGCCCATTGCAGGGTGAACGGTTGAGCCTGCTGCAGGTTTTGCAAAAACACACGCAGCGTATTTTTTGCCAACCCGTAAGGGTTGCTGGGTTGCGGTGCGGTTTGCTCGCTGAGCGGGCCGCTTTGCAGGCCGTATTCGAAACACGTTCCGGTGACCAATACTTGCGAGATCCCCGCCTCCACCGCGCCCTTGATGAACCGGTAATCGGCCATCAGGTTGTGCTCGAAGTGAAACAGCGCCTGATAGTTCGGCAAGCCCGGCCACGCCAGATGCACCAGCGCATCGACGCCATCGGTCAGTGCCTGGATGTTCAGTGTCGGGGCGTGAATATCCGCCGCAATGAACTCCACCGCATTGATCCACGACATATCCGCAGCGGTCTCGGCGTTGCGCGCCACGGCGCGGACTTCGCAGCCACGAGCAAGCAAGGCCTGGACCACATGGCGGCCGACAAACCCGGTGGCACCGGTCACGAGCACTTTCACAGGACGGTCAACTCAGGCACGGCGATGACAAAACGGCCATCCCACTGGCGCACCTGCGCCAGTTGCTGACTGACTTCGTGCAGCAGGTTCCACGGCAGCACCAGGACGTAATCGGGCTTTTCAAGATCGATCTGCGCCGGCGACACAATCGGAATGCGGCTGCCCGGCAAGTACTTGCCCTGCTTGTGCGGGTTGGCATCGGCCACCCACGCCAGCAAGTCAGGTTTGACCCCGGCGTAATTGAGCAAGGTGTTGCCCTTGGCGGCGGCGCCATAACCGACCACACGCTTGCCGTCGGCCTTGGCCTGCAACAGGAAGCGCAGCAGTTCGTGCTTGATGCGTTCAGCGGCGGGCGCGAGGGTCGCGTAGTACTCGGCGGTTTTCACCCCGGCGGTGAGTTCGGCTTGCAGTTGCTGTGCAACCGCTGGCTGCACGTCGCGACGCACGCCATCGGCACGCTGGACGAAAACCCGCAGCGACCCGCCATGGGTCGACAACTGACTGACGTCGAACACGTGCAGACCGTTGCGCTCGCACAAGGTCTGCACGGCCGTCAGTGACAAGTAGGAATAGTGTTCGTGATAGAGCGTGTCGAACTGCTGGCCGGCCATCAGCGTCAGCAGTTGCGGAAACTCGAACGTCGCCACACCGGTCGGCTTGAGCAGGGTCGCAAAGCCGCCAAGAAAATCATTGATGTCCGGGACATGGGCCAACACGTTGTTGGCGGCCATCAGGTCGGCGGACCAGCCTTCGCTGACCAGCTGCGATGCGGTGTCGCGACCGAAGAACAGTTCACGAATTTCCAGGCCTTTTTCCCGCGCCGCTTGCGCGGTACTGCGGGTCGGCTCAACGCCCAGGCACGGGATGCCGCGACCGGCGACGTACTGCAACAGGTAACCGTCGTTGGCGGCGATCTCCACCACGCGGCTGTCCGCCGTCAGGCCGAAGCGCTCAGTCATCTCGGCGACGTAACGCTCGGCATGGGCCAGCCAGGTTGTGGAGAACGAACTGAAGTAGGCGTACTCAGCATCGAACAGGCTGTCGGCGCTGGTGTAATCCTCGGTCTGCACCAGCCAGCATTGCTGACAGACCGCGACCTTGAGCGGCACCCATTGCTCGGCTTGCTCAAGTTGATCGGCACGCACGTAAGCGTTTGACGGCGGCGAGGTGCCGAGGTCGATCAGCGGCAAGGCCAGGGAAGTCCCGCAACCACGGCAGTTCATACACGCACTCCAGCGAAGTGTTCATCGAGCAAGAGATGGCTGGAATCCCGGGCCGACAGATTATTGACAGGCAACGGCCAGGTTATCGCCAGCCGTGGATCGTTCACACTCAAACCACCCTCATGCGCAGGCGTGTAATCGGCGCTGTGCAGGTAGAGCAATTCGGCATCGTCAGTCAGGGTCTGGAAGCCGTGGGCGAAACCGGCCGGGATCAGCAAGCTGCGTCCGTCGCCGGCACGCAAGTGCTCGGCATGCCAGTGCAGGAAGGTCGCGGAATCAGGGCGCAAATCCACCGCCACGTCCCAGACTTCGCCACGCAGGCAGGTGATCAGCTTGGCTTCCGGCGCACTCGCATTTTGAAAATGCAGGCCTCGCACACTGCCCCGCTCGCGGGTGCAGGAATGGTTGATCTGACGGATATGAAACGGCTGGCCGAAGGCGCTCAGGCTGCCTTCGCAGAACAGGCGCGCGAAGTGCCCGCGCTCATCCTCGAAGCGTTTGTGCTGCACGCTGAACAGACCGGCCAGCGGCAATGGCTTTAACAGAAACTCGCTCACAACGCGCCCCGATACAGGTTTAACTGAGCCAGGGTGATGGCGCGCATGTCGTCGCCGTTTTGCCAGGCCAGGTGCCAGTCCAGCGTGTGGGTCAGGCACTGCTGCAACGACCAGCGCGGTTGCCAGGCCAACAGTTGACGTGCGCGGCTGCTGTCCAGGCGCAGCAGGCCCGCCTCATGCAATTCACTCGGTTCGATGCGCAAGCCACGGGCTTGCGGCCAGCGGTCGGCGAGCAATTCGACGACTTCGCCGACGCTGCACATGTCCGTTTCACTCGGGCCGAAGTTCCACGCACCGGCAAACTTGGGGCCATTTTCGTAGAGGCCGGCCGCCAGTTGCAGGTAACCGGCCAGCGGCTCCAGCGCGTGCTGCCACGGGCGCACGGCTTGCGGGTAGCGCAGGGTCACCGGTTCGTCAGCGGACCAGGCCTTGAGCACATCGGGAATCAAACGCTCCGGTGCAAAATCACCACCGCCCAACACGTTGCCGGCACGGGCCGTGGCCAGGGCCAGACCATGCTCGGCATATTTTTCAGCCGGGAAGAACGAAGCCGCGTAAGACTGCGCCAGCAACTCGCAGCAGGCTTTGCTACTGCTGTAAGGGTCATGCCCGCCCAGCGCTTCGTTTTCGCGGTACGGCCACACCCATTCCTGATTGGCGTAGACCTTGTCGGTGGTCACCAGCACGCAGGCGCGCACACCGCCAACCTGACGGATCGCTTCGAGCAGATTGAGCGTGCCCATGACGTTGCTGGAGTACGTTCCCAGCGGATCACGATAACCTTCGCGCACCAGCGGCTGGGCCGCCAGGTGCAGGACGATTTCCGGTTGGGTCTCGGCGATCAGCTCCAGCAACGCGCCCAAGTCGCGCAAGTCGCCGCGCTGATCGTTGATGCCTTCGTGCACGCGCGCCAGTTCAAACAGGCTGGGCTCGGTGGACGGGTCCAGCGAAAACCCGCTGACCTCGGCACCCAGGCTTTGCAGCCACAACGTCAGCCAACTGCCCTTGAAGCCGGTATGGCCGGTCAGCAGAACCCGCTTGCCGCGCCAGAAGTCCTGGCTCAGTCCCATTGCTTCCATGGGGCCTCCCCGCTCTGCCACAGATGCTCGAGGTGGTTTTTGTCGCGCAGGGTGTCCATCGGATGCCAGAAGCCATCGTGCTGGAACGCTTGCAACTGTTGTTCGTTGGCCAGCGCGGCCAAGGGCTCGGCTTCCCAGGAGGTTTGATCGTCGGCGATGTACGGCAGCACTTTGGGCGACAGCACGAAGAAGCCGCCGTTGATCCAGCCACCGTCACCGCGCGGTTTTTCAATGAAGCCCTTGACGCTGTCACCGTCACGCTCCAGGGCGCCGTAGCGTCCCGGTGGCTGCACGGCGGTCACGGTCGCGAGCTTGCCGTGGGTCAGGTGGAAGTCCACCAAAGCGCCAATGTTCAGGTCCGAGACACCATCGCCGTAGGTGAAGCAGAACGCTTGCTCGCCTTCCAGGTAACGGGCGGCACGACGCAGGCGGCCACCGGTCATGGTGTCTTCGCCGGTGTCGATCAGGGTCACGCGCCACGGTTCGCTGTAGTTCTGGTGAACGTCCATGCGGTTGTTGCACATGTCGAAGGTGACGTCGGAGGTGTGCAGGAAGTAGTTGGCGAAGAAGTCCTTGATCGCGTAGCCCTTGTAGCCAAGGCAAATCACGAAGTCATGAATCCCGTGGGCGGAGTACTGTTTCATGATGTGCCAAAGAATTGGCTTGCCGCCGATTTCGATCATTGGCTTGGGCTTGAGGTGCGACTCTTCGCTGATCCGCGTACCGAGACCACCCGCCAGAATTACTGCCTTCATCGCTGTCCTCTTGCTCTTCACGCGGCTTGGCCACCCCCGCAAGGGTTGGCGAACCGTCAGATGCACATCATTAACCCGCAGCCACTGGGGCCTTCACGCCTTTGAGGTGAAGGATTTATGGCGATATACGGGGGACTTGCAGGAAGTGAGCCAATTGCTTGGGGTGGGCGACTGATGGAGGGGGTGAAGGTTTGTAGTTGGAGGTGAACTTGGGATTGGGCACATATCCGTTGTTTTGGTTACGGCTGCTGGCGGTTTCGCTCTTACAGCGAGTCACTTTGGAAAAGCCCAAAGTAACCAAAGGCTTTTGCCCCTCCATTCGGTGCCTCGCCTAGGCTCGGCATGCCCTCACTCCGGCATTGCTCCGGGGGCCCGCCGCCATCGGCCATCCATGGCCGGGGGCGGCTACCGCGGCATCCTTGCCGCGGTGCCCCCTACGCAACGCCTGCGTTCGGCCTCTGGGAAAGGGGCAAAAGATCAAAAGCAAAAGCAAAAGCAAAAGCAAAAGCAACGGCAACGGCAACGGCAACGGCAACGGCAACGGCAACGGCAACGGCAAAATCAAAAGCTTCGCGAGCAGGCTCACTTGCACACAGAGATGCGTGCTCTGAGCTCAGGCCGGCCCATAGGCCGCCTCGCTTTTGATTTTGATCTGCTTTTGATCTTTCGCCCCTTCGGCAGGCCGAGCGTAGGTGTTCATCAGGGGGTTAGGCGCGTAGCGCCGTGCGGCGAAGCCGCACACATCGAGAGGAGGTCGTCGCGAAGCAGACCGTAGGCGATGCCCCCTGATGGATACCGGAGCGAGGGAACACTGAGCCTTAGCGAAGTGCCGTACGCCGGGGCGAAGCCTTTTGCTTACTTTTCGGCGTCTGGAAAAGTGAGTCGCTGTAAGAGCGAAACCATAAGCCGCCGTTACCGAAGAAACGGATATTCACTCAGACCAAAGCGCACACACGAAGCCTTTGATTTTGATCCGCCCCCCACGGACCGAACGCAGAAAATCAGTCTGGCAACCACCCCCACAACCAATGCTGAAGATTATCCCCCCGCAACATGAAGTCCCGATGCACCGCCTCACGCAATTGATCACCCATGCGATAACTGGCATCCGGATCAGCCAGATGCATGCGAATCGCCTGCAACCACTCATCGGTGCTATTGCTCAAAATCTTGGTGCACGGCAAGAAACCGTCATAAGCACGGGTATCCGTGCAAATCACCGGATAACCGCACGCGCCATATTCCAACAACCGCAGGTTACTTTTGCAATCGTTGAAGATATGGAACTCCAGCGGCGCCAGTGCCAGATCGAGATTCAGGCTCGCCAGTTTGTACGGGTAGTTTTGTAGATCGATGGTGCCATAAAACTCATGAACGTACGGGCGCAAGGCGTCCGGGCACATGCCGAAGAACACCCACTCCACTTCATCGGCCAGCTCGCGGACCACCTCGGCAATGATTTCCAGATCACCGGTGTGGCTGGTGCCGCCACCCCAGCCAACCCGTGGTTTTTTCGACGTGCGGCGTTGACTGGTCAGCGTCGCCCACGGCTCGGGTGGCAGCATGTTAGGCACCACGCGAATTTCACTGTGCATACTCGACAGGGCATCCGCCAGCGCCTGGGTAGTCACCACCACGCGGTCGCATTGGGCAATGCCCTCACGCAGCAACTGCTCGGTGTTGACCGGCTTGTTGCGCGCATGAGTGTTCTTTTTCGGCGTGCTGACGATGTAGTCGTCCAGCTCGAAAATTCGCAAGGCGTTGGAGAATTTCTTCATGCGCAGAATGTCTGCCGCCGAGCCTTCCCCGTAGCGCCCCTGCAAAACAATAGTGTCAGGCGACAGGCGCTCGATTTCCACGGTCGATGGCGACTCGTAGGCCACACGTGAAATGACTCGCCCAGCCGACTCAAGTGCCGCCAGGGGTGCTGTCACGCGGTAATACCCGATCGCCGACTCGTTGACCGGCAACCCGAGAATCACCGGCAGGTCGCGATGGCAGAACGGATTCCAGTTATTGCGCAGCGAAGGCTCCAGACTGAAGCTCGACACACCGAGTGTCAGCGCCGGATTGTAGGCCGGATCGCGAGATATTTTCGGCAACCACTTTTGGTAGAAAATTTCCTGTTCAAGTACCAGCGCCTGCACATCGCCCGGCGACGCAGCTGGCGGGGCATCCTCCCCAATCACGACGCTCGCAAAAGGCGTCCAGACGATCAAGTAGCCGTTTTTATCCGCCTTGAGGCACAGATCAGTTGCGCCGAGTTCCAGATTGAATTCGGCGTCATCCAACTGACCCAGGCTGTCGAACACTTCTTTACGCACCATCAGGCAATCACTGCTGACCGCGCTCCAGTTCTGCACTACTTGCAGACGCTGCATGTAGCCACGCGCACTGACATGTTCGCCAAGGAACGGCGAGGTGGCGGGTCCGGCCAGCCCCAGAATCAAACCGGCGGAGACAATCGCACCGCTGGGGTTCATCAGGCGCGCGCCGACCACGCCGACTTCCGGACGCTGGGCGTGGTTGAGCAGTTCGGCGAGCCAGTCGCCGGCGCAAATCACACTGCGCGGGTTGAGCGTCAGCAGATACTCGCCACGCGCCTGGCTGGCTGCGAAGTTGACCAGGGACGCTTCACCGGTACGACCGTCAAAAGGCAGCACTCGCAACATCGCGGCGCCCAGCTGAGACATCGCGCCCAGCCAATCGGCCATCGCCGAATCGCCGCGCCCTTCATCGACAATCAGGATTTCGTATTCGGCGTACGTAGTCTGCTCGATCAGGCTTTCCGTGCAGCGTTGCAAGGCGGACAGCGAGGCGCCCGCCGCAATGATGATCGAGACCACAGGTCGGTGAGTGTGCAGGTAATCGATGCGTTTTAGCAGCGGCAACTCTTGATCGCGAATCCGGTGTTCGAGACCGATGCGGGTCAGGTGCGCGCTGACCAGCGCCTCACTGCCTTCGATCACTTCAGGCAACGACAGCCAATCGGCGTAGGTCTGTGTCGACTCCACCTGAATCTCGCTGATGTGCTCAATGGTGTGCAACCCGGCCTCTTCCACCAGCCGCCAGAGCAAATCATGCGGCGCCAATTCGCCATGAGCCGAATCGAAACCGCCCACCGCCAAAAAGCGCTGGCGCTCAAACGCCAGGGTGCGCCCGACGTATGGGTAGGAACGCATCAGGTCGAGATTGAAGCCTGGCTTGAACACTGGCTCCACGGACTCCCCTTCCACCAACGCGCCTTCGTCACTGTAGGCGCAGAGCATGCCCGGCGTACCGGCAATGCGTTCCGCGAGCACCACCAGTGACGACTCACGCAACGTGTCGCCGGCGCGCAGCAAGTAGAACCAGTGCGCGCCTTCCAGCTGCGGTATCACAGCATTGAGCTGGCGCGACCAATTTGCCTCAAGCGGCAATGGCAGCACGTTATCGGCGGCATCGAATGGCGTGTTGGACAACACCACGATGGCTTGCGGTGCGTAGAGTTGAGTGGCGAGGCTGTCCAGCGTGGCTTTCAGCGCAACGCCATCCGACTCGGTGTCGATGATGATTGGCACCAGGTTCGGACGCACAGCCCAGCGGCTGATTGTTTGCGGCATGTGCCGCGTTTCCGCCGAGGTAAATCGGCGGCTTGCCAGCCATTCGCGATAGAACTCGGCATAGCTGTCGCTCTGCCCGCCGACTCGGCCGTTGACCACGGTGTTGCGACCGCCCAGCACGCGTACCACGCACAACTCTTCCCACTGACGAGGCTCATCAGCAGCCTTGTTTAAATCAACCATGCGCACCCAACCCGAGGCCGGTGCCGACTCCCCCCCTCGCGAGGTGAGCATTTGAATCAACCATTCCAGTTCCTGAGCGCCGGCGCGGACCATTTCCGACGTCTTGCTCAGACGTTCCGGGTACATACGCTCGGTGCTCATTACCGTGTTGAGCGCCGCCATATTGCCGCGTCGCAGCAGGCACACGAATAAAGCGAAATCGAGCATCGCGACAAAACCGGTGCCTTCCTGGACCAGCGCAGGCAACACTTCCAGCACATCGGCACGGCGCATCAGGGTCGAGCTGAAGTTGCCGATGAAATTCTTCGTCGTGTTCTCGAAAATGGCCAACATGTCATCGCCCTTGAGCAACGCATCACCATACGTGAAACGGCAGTTATCGAGCCGCGGCGGCAGGATGAAGTTACCGGCATCGCTCAACATGCGCAGACCGCAAACGAGGTTGACCTCGGGATGATCGATCAGTACCCGGGCCTGCAACTCGATGCTCGGCGCAAACAGACGGTCGTCGTCGCACAGCACTTTGATGAACTCGCCTCGAGCTTCCTTGACGCAGCGCAATACGTTCTTTTGCAGGCCCAGACGCTTTGGGTTGCGCAAGTAACGAACGGTGTGTGCAGGGTCGGCAAACGACTCGACGATGCGCTGAATCTCGGCGGAGGACGAATCGTCACAAATGACGATTTCAACGTTCTCGTAAGTTTGAGCAAGCGAGCTTTCCAGCGCCTGACTGAAGAAGCGCGGGTTGAAGGCAGGGATGACGATACTGACTAGAGGGCGTTGATTCACGACAGAACTCTCGAGCGGCGAGCCTCTGCCCTTTCAGGCAGAGGCTGCGGAACCGCTTAGGAAAAGACGGCTGGTAGCTCGGCAGCCACAGACTCAGATTTTGTTGAACAAGCCCAGTTGAGCAATCTTGCTGAAAGCCAGTTGCGACGCTTGCAACATGGTTTGCTGCAAGGTCAGGCGGGTCATGACTTCGGCTGGATCAGAATCGCGGATCGCCGACTGGGTCTGGGTGTTGGCCATGACCAGACTCTGATTGGTTTCGCTCTGGGTAGACAGGGCTGCACCACGACCGCCCACCGAACTCAGAGAGCTGGACAACTGATCGCTGCCGCTCGCCAGGTTGCCGATGCCCGAGGCCAACGCAGCCTGAAACTTCTGAATCTGGATCGGATTGCCGCTGATTGGCGTATTCAGCGCAGTCTTCAACTGGTTCACGGTATCCAGGATGTTCTGGGTTTCGTGGGTATTGACGGCCACGCTGAACTGATCGCCCGCGCCCGGCGTACCGGCCAGGGTGAAGCTCACGCCCGAAGCGGTGGCGATGCCAGCCGCTACGGTGCCGGAAGACACTGGCTGGCTGTTGGCGGTCAAAGGTGCTGCGTACAGGTCGAACGCCGTGGCGCTGGTGAACTTCATCACTGCCGATCCCGTAGGGA
Source organism: Pseudomonas sp. B21-040 (assembly GCF_024748695.1). Classification (NCBI taxonomy): domain Bacteria; kingdom Pseudomonadati; phylum Pseudomonadota; class Gammaproteobacteria; order Pseudomonadales; family Pseudomonadaceae; genus Pseudomonas; species Pseudomonas sp. B21-040. The sequence goes on along the minus strand of NZ_CP087176.1, from coordinate 1,672,674 downwards.
AACTGGCGTGATAAGCCACTGGGTTGGTGATGCTGCTGCCAGTGACCTGAGTGGCTGTCGGGTTGCCCGGGCTGCGGGTTGCCGTGAAGGTGTCAGGCTTGGCCGCAAGCGTAAAGCTGTGGCCTGGCAGCACGGTGGCTGCGTTGTCACCGACCGCCAGATTGATGTTCAGGTTCAGGTCGACGCCACGGAACGACACGGTCTGGCCAACCGTGGTCGCCGGGTTGAACGCGCCACCCTGACTGGCTTCAGCGGTCACGTCGTTACCGCCCGAGTCGGTGATTTTCAACTGGGTGCCGCTGACGAAATCGACGGTGTACGGCTCGCCCGAACGGAACTTGCTGTTGTAGGTCACGCTCGACGACACCTGGCCATTGGACAGGACCACGCGACCGTCATCCACGGCCGGCGCGGTCATGGTGACCTGGCTGCGGCTGGTGTTGACGGCCTGCTGGAACACTTCCCAACCGGTGCTATTGGTGGCCATCGACATGGTGTCGCCGACTTTCAAATCGAGGGTGACCTGGTCGCCGTTGTAGCTGTAGGTACCATCGGCGTTGCGGGTGAACGGCACGGTGTCGCCCTTGGAGCCGGAGAAGATGTACTTGCCGTTCTCGTCCTGGCTGTTCATCAGGCTCAGCAACTGCTCTTCGATCTGACCCAGTTCCGAAGCGTTGGCCTGACGGTCGGCGTCGGTGTAACCGGCGTTGCCGGCACCGATCGCCAGTTCCTGGGCGCGCTGAAGTACGTTGGTGATGCTGGTCATGACCGACTCGGTCTGACCCAGGGTCGACTTCAGGGTATTGGTGTTGGCTTTGTACTGGTCGAGCATCGAAGCCTGTTGGCCGAGCTGCAACAAACGCGAAGCGCCAACCGGATCATCCGCAGCAGTGTTGATGCGAACCAGGCTGCTGGCCTCTTCGCTGCTCTTGACCACGTTGGAGAAGTTCTTCTGATAGTTGGCAGCAGAGGACTCGTAAAACTGGGCGGTAGAAATGCGCATGGGCTACGACTCCTTAAAGACTGTTGATCAGTGTGCTGAAGATTTCTTGCGCAGCTTTAATGATCTGCGAAGAGGCGGTGTAGTACTGCTGGTATTTGACCAGGTTGCCGGTTTCCTCATCGAGGTCGACACCGGACAGCGAATCGCGAGCGCCCTTGGCGTTGTCCAGGATGGCGCCGGTCGCGGCGCTGTCGAGCTTGCCCTGAGCAGCTTTGGCGCCCACACCCTCGACCAGTTTGCCGTAGGCGTCGGTCAGGGAAATGCCTTTGCTCGCGGAGCCGGTGTCGACCACCTGCTTGGTCTGCAAGCCGGCCAGTGCGGTGCCGTTACGGTTATCCATCGTGCCTGGTTGCGCGATGTTGATGTCCACCGCTGTGCCAGTGGCCGGCGAACCGGCCACGGTCATGTCGAAGCTGACCGTACGCTGCACGGCAGGTGGGCCCGGATCCATGATCGGCGCACCCGTGCCATCTTGCAGCGGCACGGTCAGGCTCAGGGTGTTGTTCTGGTTCGGTATGATGGTGCCGGTGCTGATCTGCACGCCTTTGGCATCGAGCAACTGGTAAGGCTGGCTGGCACCACCGGCCGCCGGGGCACCGAACACCACTTTGACCGGCATGGAGGTTTTCATGCCGTTCTGGATGAGTGCGGTGGTGGCCGTGTCGTAGATGTCGAACTTCGTGGTCACGGTTGGCTGACCGCTGGACGAAATGGTCAGGGTACCGCTGCCGCCCGGCGCAATGGCCGCGCTCAACGGTGCCGCGATCGCCAGACGCTTGGAGTCGGTCATCTCGGTCTTGATGTTCGCCGCCGCGTTGCGGGTCGGGGTGATCTTGAACGTATCACCGGCGGCGGCAGTACCGCCACTGAGCGTCAACGAGAAACCGTCAATCACTGGCGGCGGCGTGGTCAGGGTGCTGAATGCGCCCATGGACGTGCCGTCCGGCAGACGTTGTACGGTGTAGTTGGTGCCACTGGTGAAGGTGACTTTGTAATCGTTGATAGTCAGCTTGCCGCTGTCCTCGATGCTCACATCGAAGTCGCCTGAACCGGCGCTGTTGCCGACGGTGGCAACACTGCGATCGGCCATCTGTGCGGCACTGTTGATGCTGTTGAACAGGTTGGAACCGAACGCACCGTTCTTGTCGATGCCCTGGGCCTGGAGGCCGTTCATCTGATCGGCGACGACCAGCGCCACGCGTCCCAGCTCGTTCATGGCCGGATCGAGCACGGTGCTGCGGTAGCGCAGCAGACCGCCAATCTCGCCACCGGTGATCACCGAGGTGATGTCGACAGTGCTGCCGCCACGGTTGAGCTGAATGCCCATGCGCGAAGGATCGGCCAGGCTCGGCACCACTTGCAGGGTGCTGGCGGTACCGCCCATGACCAGCGGCTGGCCGCTGCCCAGGTACACATCAAGGTTGCCGTCGCGCTCGATGACTTGCGCGCCGGTGAAGGTGGAGAGCTGACGCACGGTTTCGTTGCGCGCATCGAGCAACTCGTTCGGCATGCCGCCGGCCTTGGAAACCTCGGAGATTTTCTGGTTCATCTGGGCCACGGTGGCGGCCAGTTTGTTGATCTGGTCGGCCATGTTCGTCAGGTTGCCGTTGATGCTGGCGTTCTGCGCGGTCAACTGGCTGGATACGGAGTTGAAACGAGCGCTCAAGGCCTGAGCATCGCTGAGCAGCAATTGACGAGACGCATCGTCACCCGGCTTGGCGTTGACGTTCTGCACCGAGGCGAAGAACTTGGTCAGCGCGCCGTTGAGGCCGGTGCCGCTGTCCGACAGCAAGGCATCGAGCGGGCTGATCTGCCCGGCGTACGCGGCCGCATCGCTGTTGAGCGAGGTGGTGGTCTGCAGTTGTGCATCGAGGTAGCTGTTGTACACCCGACGCACATCGGCCAGGGTCGTGCCGGTGCCGATGTAGACGTTGCCGAATTGATTCGAGGCTTTGCTGCTCTGCACGGTTTGCTGACGCGAATAACCGGCGGTGTCGGCGTTGGCAATGTTATTGCCGGTAGTCATCAACGAGGATTGGCCAGCGGCCAGACCCGACATCCCGATATTGAGCAAACTCATGGTTCAGACCTTATGCCTTGTGCCTATAGAGGCGTGGTGGAAGCGCCCGCCGCAGCGTAGTTTTGGTAACTCGTCATCTGCTTGGCTATCTGCGAGATCTTGCTTGCGTAATCCGGGTCGGTTGCATACCCGGCTTTCTGCAACTCGCGTACAAACTGTTCTGGGTTATCGGCCGACTTCACAACATCTTGATAGCGATTGTTGGTTTGCAGCAAAGTCACAAGGTCATGGAAGCTGTCTTTGTACGAGTCGTAGGAACGGAACTCGGCCGTCTCCTTGACCATCTCGCCATTCCTGAATTCGCTGGTGATGGCCCGCGCCGAATCGCCCTTCCAACTGGTGCCGGCCTTGATGCCGAACAGGTTGTGGCTACTGCTGCCATCCTGGGCGCGCATGACCGATTTACCCCAACCGGTTTCCAGCGCCGCCTGGGCCACCAGGTAACGCGGATCGACGCCAATGCGCTCGGCGGCTTCCTTGGCCATCGGCAGCATGGTGTTGACGAATTCGTCGGCGGAACTGAAGGCTTTCTTCGGCGGTGCCAGGGGAATCTGCGCCATGGCACGGCCGTAAATCTGCAGGCGTCCGCTCGATTTCGTGTCCGTTTGCGAGGCCAGCCAGTCACCATTGAACAGCGGACCGGCACCGGTCGCTGCCGCAGGCGTCGCGACGCCACGCTCAGGCAACAACGGTTTGTTGGCGGTCGCAGCAGTCGTTGCCGAAGGCACCAGACCGGCGAGCAAGCGATCCGCCAGTTTCGGTGGCAAGGCCAGACGACGCTGATTGATCAGCTCCATGTCATTGCGATGCGTGCCCTCGCCTGCCGGCGCTTTCACCGAGCGCGAAGCCCACAACGGACGCTGACCATTGAGCCGCGACAGCGGACCGTCGGTGGCCACGGTGCCCGCTGCAATCGGCGTCGGCACGGCGGCTTTCGCCGCTTCCTGCTTGGCCGCGGATGCCGCTGCCGCCTCACCCGGCGCCAGTGGTTTGTTCTTCGACATCTGACGCATCAGCACGTCCGCCAGACCAATACCACCGCCCTCACGGGACATGGAAATGGCCAACTGCTGGTCGTACATTTCCTGATACTGCTTGGCCGCCGGCGTGTTGAGCGGGTTGTCCTTGCCCAACGCTTCGGTGGCCGAGCGCATGGACTTGAGCATTTCACCAAGGAACAGCGACTCGAATTCCTGCGCAACCTTGCGCATGTTGCCGTCACTGTTCTTGTCGCCCACCTTGAGCTGGTTCAAGCGATTCAAGTCCGAATAGGAACCGGAGTCGCTACTGCTGACCAGACCGCTCTTGCGCATATCCATGACGACGGTCCCTTAGATCACGATCAGGTCGGCTTGCAATGCGCCAGCCTGTTTCAGTGCTTCGAGGATCGCCATCAAGTCGCCCGGTGCCGCGCCGACCTGGTTCACCGCACGCACGATTTCGTCGAGAGTGGTGCCCGGGCCGAACTTGAACATCGGCTTGGCTTCTTGCTGTGCGTTAACCCGCGAGCGCGGCACAACCGCCGTCTGACCATTGGACAGAGGGCCGGGCTGGCTGACAATCGGGTCTTCGGTAATGGTCACGGTCAGGCTGCCGTGCGTCACGGCGGCCGGTGAAACCTTGACGTTCTGGCCGATCACGATGGTGCCGGTACGCGAGTTGATGATGACTTTCGCCACCGCCTGCCCCGGATCGACTTCAAGGTTTTCCAGGAGCGACAGGTAGTCGACCCGCTGACTTGGATCAAGCGGTGCGCTGACGCGGATCGAACCGCCGTCGATGGCCTGGGCAACGCCCGGGCCGAGCATGTTGTTGATCTTGTCGACGATGCGCTTGGCGGTGGTGAAGTCCGAACGGTTGAGGTTCAGCGTCAGGCTGTTGCCCTGGTTGAAACCGCTCGGCACTGAACGCTCGACCGACGCACCACCAGGGATACGACCGGCCGACGGAACGTTGACGGTGATCTTCGAACCGTCACGGCCTTCGGCATCAAAACCGCCCACCACCAGGTTGCCCTGGGCGATGGCATAGACGTTGCCGTCGATACCCTTGAGCGGCGTCAGCAACAGGGTACCGCCGCGCAGACTCTTGGAGTTACCGATGGACGACACGGTGATATCGACTTGCTGACCCGGCTTGGCAAACGGCGGCAGGTCCGCGCTGATCGATACCGCGGCCACGTTCTTCAACTGCACGTTGCCCGAACCCGGCGGCACCTTGATGCCGAACTGAGAGAGCATGTTGTTGAAGGTCTGCAGGGTGAACGGGGTTTGCGTTGTCTGGTCACCGGTGCCGTTAAGCCCCACCACCAGACCGTAACCGATCAATTGGTTGGAGCGTACGCCGGAAATACTGGCGATGTCCTTCAGCCGCTCGGCTTGAACGTTGAAGGCTGCCGACAGCAAAAACGCAGCCACCATAAGGCTTTTGAAATTCAACGTAGCCACCTAGAAAGGGAACAGCGGGCTGAGGAAGAAACGGTCGAACCAGCCTGGCTGACTCGCATCGGCAAACGAACCGGTGCCCGAGTAGGTGATGCGTGCATCGGCGACACGGGTCGACGACACGGTGTTATCGGTCGAGATGTCATCGGCGCGCACCAGTCCGGCAATCCGCACCAGCTCATCGCCCGTGTTAAGGGTCATCCACTTCTCGCCACGTACGGCGATGATGCCGTTAGGCAACACGTCGGCAACGGTGACGGTGATCGAGCCGGTCAGGGTGTTGCCCTGCGCCGCCTTGCTGTCACCCTTGGTCGCGCGGTCGCCTTCATAGCTGGCGTCCAGGCTCAAGTCACCACTGCCAAACGGGTTGTTGGTGTTGGGGGTAGAGCCGAACAGCGAACTCAGGCCGATGCTGGTTTTGCTGTTCTTGCCAATTTGCGAGTTGGCGTTTTTGCTGGCCTGGGTCTTCTCGTTCAGCGTGATGGTGATGATGTCACCCACCCGGAACGCCTTGCGGTCGCTGTACAGGTTCTGTTCGAAACCGGCCTGATAAATCGAGCCATTGTTCGCGGCCGCCGGCAACGGTGTGCGCGGCAACACCGGGGCGTAATAAGGGTCATTGGGCTTGGGCGTCGTTGGGACGCAGCCCGCGAGCACAACAGCCCCACTCAGTGCCAGAACAGATACAAAGCGATTCATGACCCTACCTCACGGTGTTGCAGGCGACCTCATGGCCGCCTCATAGACTTGATTACAGATTCTGCGTTACGAACGAGAGCATCTGGTCGGCGGTGGAGATCACCTTGGAGTTCATCTCGTAAGCACGCTGAGTGGTGATCATGTTGACCATCTCTTCAACGGTGCTGACGTTGGACGTTTCCAGGGTGTTCTGCAGCGTGGTACCGAAACCGTTCAGGCCCGGGGTACCGACTTGCGGTGCTCCGCTGGCCGCGGTTTCCAGGAACAGGTTGTTGCCCACTGCTTGCAGACCGGCCGGGTTGATGAAGTCGGCGGTTTGCAGGTTGCCGATCACCTGGTTGGCCGGGTTACCCGGAACGGTGATGGACACGGTGCCGTCGCGACCGACCGTGAAGGTCTGCGCGTTGCTGGGAATGACAATGGCTGGCTCAAGGGCGAAGCCGCTGGCGTTCACAACCTGACCGTTGGAGTCGAGGTGGAACGTACCGTCGCGGGTGTAAGACGTGGTGCCGTCCGGCTGCAGGATCTGGAAGAAACCGCGACCGTCGACCGCCAGGTCAAGTGGCTGCTCGGTGGTTTGCAGGCTGCCGGCGGTGAAGTTTTTCTGGGTGCCGACGATGCGCACACCGGTACCCACTTGCAGACCCGACGGCAGTTCGCTGTCCTGGGTCGACTGGGCGCCTGGCTGGCGCTTGATCTGATAGAGCAAGTCCTGGAATTCGGCACGATCACGTTTGAAACCCGTGGTCGACACGTTGGCCAGGTTGTTGGAAATGGTGGTCAGGTTGGTGTCCTGGGCGGACAGACCTGTTTTGGCAACCCATAGAGCCGGAAGCATTCGATTCTCCTCGTGCGCCTGTTTTACGGCGCGACGTTCTGATAATTAGCTGATCTGCAAGACCCGAGCCATGGCCTGGTCATCGTCTTTGGCGGTGTTCATCATCTTGATGTGCAGCTCGAACTGCTTGGACAAAGCCAACACCGAGGTCATTTCTTCCACGGCGTTGACGTTGCTCGACTCGAGGAACCCGGACACCAGTTTGACGCCGGAGTCGGCTTGCGCCGGCTTGCCGTCCTTGGTGTGGATCGAACCATCCAGGCCTTTGGTCATGTTCTTCATGTCCGGGTTGACCAGCTTGATGCGGTCGACTTCAGCCATCACGCGCGGGCCTTCGCCCATCGCACGGATGCTGATGGTGCCGTCCTCGCCCACCTCGATTTGCTGCTCGGGCGGCACGGCGATCGGTCCGCCATTGCCCATCACCGGCATACCGTTGCCAGCCCGCAGCACGCCCAGGGCGTCCACGTTCAGGCTGCCAGTGCGCACGTAGGTTTCTTGACCCCCAGGGTTCTGCACGGCGATCCAGCCATTGCCTTGCACGGCGACATCGAGGTCGCGGCCGGTCTCGACCAGCGAGCCAGGGGAGAAGTCGGTGGCCGGGCGTTCGGTCATGGCAAACGCACGCGCCGGAAAGCTGTCACCAAACACCGGCATCGAACGGGCCTGTTCCAGGTCCTTCTGAAAACCGTTGGTGGAGATGTTTGCCAGGTTGTTGGCATGAGCCTTCTGCGCCAGTGCATTCTGGCTGGCGCCGGTCATTGCCACATAAAGGTACTTGTCCACACTCTTTCCTCTGCATGCCGGACGTTTGCCGCCCACCGCTGTACTTCGCAGGCTGTAGCAATTTGCAGACCAACTTGCACGCAGAGGCTCAAAGCCCTTTAAAACACTGGGCTTGAGGGTTATCAGGGGAGGCTGACGGATTGTGTCAAAGTCGAAAAACCGGCGCGGATATGCCGCTTCGCGGCAATACGGTGAAAGCCCTCGGCCGGATTTGCTACCAGCCTTTGACTCCGCTCATGTCGGGCAACTGGTGGGCAATGCCTTTGTGGCAGTCGATACAGGTCGCCTGGCCGCTGGCCAGTGACGTGGAGTGCATATTGGCGGCGCGTTTGCCCTGACGGGTGAAATCCATGAATTCGAAGTTATGGCAATTGCGGCACTCCCGGGAGTCGTTGGCCTTGAGCCGCCCCCACTCGTGTTCGGCCAACTCACGCCGCATATCAAGAAACTTTTCACGGGTATCGATCGTGCCGAACACCTTGCCCCACACTTCCTTGGAGGCCTGCATCTTGCGGGCAATCTTGTGCGTCCATTCATGGGGAACATGGCAGTCCGGGCACGTGGCTCGAACGCCGGAGCGATTGGTGTAGTGAATGGTTTCCTGCAACTCGACAAAAACGTTGTCGCGCATTTCATGGCAGGAAATACAGAACTTCTCGGTATTGGTCGCTTCCAGCGCGGTGTTGAAACCGCCCCAGAAAATCACCCCGGCAATAAACCCGCCAAGCGTCAGGAAGCCCAGGCTGTAATGCACGCTGGGCCGACGCAGAACACCCCAATAATCCTTGAGCAGGGCAAGCAACGATTTCATGTCCTCTCCTCAGGGTTTCGACTGGCCGTTGATTTCGTCTTGCAGCACCTGGTCAATGTTCTTGAAGCTGTTGTTCACCAGAGGTTTCACGTCTTTTTGCGGCACATGGCACTGATTGCAGAAATACCGGCGTGGCGATACCGCGGCCAGCGCCTGACCATCACGGTCCATGTAGTGGGTGATGCTGATCATCGGCGCCTGAGTGCGAGCGCTATTGGCGCGGCTATGACAAGACAGGCACTTGTTGCTGTTCTTGTCGATGCGGTATCCCCGAGTGCTGTGCGGGATGGTGGGCGGTTGCTCGGGATAATTGCGCTCGCGCTTGAGGTCCTTGTTCTCGTCTTCAGCTATCGGCGGGGCCGGGAACTCCTGCGTCAAGGTCCCTCCGGGTCGCCGACCATCCGGCGCCGGGGCGTCCAGCGGGTAACCCGGCTGCGCCGCGAATGCCGCTGGCAACCCAACCAGCAGAGCAGCAAGCAAGGACAGCGAACGACAATTCATCAGAGCTCTCCTTATGCCGTCTTGATCACTTCAATCCTGATCGCGCATTTTTTGTAATCAGTTTGTTTGGAGATAGGGTCCGTCGCATCGAGCGTGACTTTGTTGATCAGCCTGTTGGCATCGAAGAACGGTACAAACACCAGGCCTTCGGGTGGCTTGTTACGCCCTCGGGTTTCGATGCGCGCACGCATCTCACCGCGCCGACTGATCAGTTTCACTTCGCTGCCACGGCGGGCATTCAGGGCTTTCGCATCCGCCGGATGCATGTAGACCAAGGCGTCGGGGACCGCTTTATAGAGTTCCTCTACGCGCTGCGTCATGGTCCCGGTGTGCCAGTGCTCAAGGACCCGGCCGGTGCTGAGCCAGAACGGGAAGTCCGCGTCCGGGGACTCTGCTGGCGGCTCGTAAGGAAGCGCGAAGATGATCGCTTTCTTGTCGGGATAGCCATAAAACTGCACACCGCTGCCCTTCTCCACGTAAGGGTCATACCCCTCCCGGAAACGCCAGAGTGTTTCCTTGCCCTCGACGACGGGCCAGCGCAATCCACGTTCGGTGTGATAGCGATCAAACGGGGCAAGGTCATGACCGTGGCCACGGCCGAACTGGGCATATTCTTCGAACAGCCCTTTTTGCAGGTAAAAGCCAAAATCCCGGGCCTCGTCGTTTTGATAACCCGCCGCCATCTGATCCAGTGGGAACTGATCGACCTGACCGTTCTTGAACAGCACCTCATACAGGGTCTTGCCCTTGTACTGCGGTGACGTGGTCAACACCTCTGCCGACCAGACCTCATCGGTTTTAAAGCGCTTGGAAAACTCGACCAGTTGCCACAGATCAGACTTGGCCTCACCCGGCGCCGAAACCAACTGATGCCAGAACTGCGTACGCCGCTCCGCATTGCCATAAGCGCCCTCTTTCTCGACCCACATCGCGGTGGGCAGAATCAGATCGGCCGCTTGGGCGGAGACCGTGGGGTACACGTCCGAGACCACCACAAAGTTCTCGGGGTTGCGCCAGCCCGGCAACACTTCCTGCATGATGTTGGGGCCGGCCTGCATGTTGTTGCTGGCCATCGTCCAATACACGTTGAGCACACCGTCCTTGAGCATGCGGCTCTGCTGCACGGCGTGAAACCCGACCTTTTCATTGATGGTGCCCGGCGGCACTTTCCAGATCTGCTCGGCCTTGGCGCGATGCGCCGGGTTGGTGACCACCAGGTCGGCGGGCAAGCGATGGGAGAACGTGCCCACTTCGCGCGCCGTCCCGCAGGCCGAAGGCTGGCCCGTCAGGGAGAATGGACTGTTGCCCGGCTCGCTGATCTTTCCGGTCAACAGGTGGATGTTGTAAATCAGGTTATTGGCCCACACGCCACGCGTGTGCTGGTTGAAGCCCATGGTCCAGAACGAAACCACTTTGCGCTTGGGGTCGGCATACAGTTCGGCCAACGCCTTGAGGCGCTCGGCCGGCACGCCGGTTTCCTTGGCCGTGCGCTCAAGCGTGTAAGGTTTTACGAACGCCGCGAATTGCTCAAAATCGATATCGGTCCAGGTATTCGCCTTGGCGGCATTGCGCGCCTTCATCTCCAGCGGATTATCGGCACGCAGGCCGTAGCCGATGTCATCCGTACCTTTGGCGAACTTAGTGTGCTTACTGACAAAGTCCTTATTGACCGAGCCGCTTTCAATAATGTGATTGGCAATGTAGTTGAGGATAAACAGGTCAGTCTGTGGCTTGAACACCATGGGAATGTCGGCCAACTCAAAACTGCGATGCTCGAAGGTAGAAAGCACCGCGACCTTGACGTTGGGCTGGCTCAATCGGCGATCCGTCACCCGACTCCAAAGAATCGGATGCATCTCCGCCATGTTTGAACCCCACAACACGAACGCGTCGGTGACTTCGATATCGTCATAACAGCCCATCGGCTCATCGATACCGAACGTACGCATAAACCCCATGACCGCAGACGCCATGCAATGACGTGCATTGGGATCAATGTTATTTGAGCGAAACCCGGCCTTCATCAACTTGTTGGCCGCATACCCTTCCCAGACGGTCCACTGACCCGAACCGAACATGGCGATTGATTCGGCCCCTTTGTTTTTTATCGCCTCCTTAAACTTCAATTCCATCACATCAAACGCTTGATCCCAGGACACCGGCTGAAACTCGCCCTGCTTGTCATACTGCCCGTTGGTCATGCGCAACAGTGGCTGAGTCAGGCGATCAACGCCGTACATGATCTTTGACAAGAAGTAGCCTTTGACGCAGTTCAGCCCGCGATTGACCTCGGCTTTCACATCACCGTGAGTGGCGACCACCCGATTGTCCTTGGTCGCCACCATCACGCTGCACCCGGTACCGCAAAAACGGCAGGGTGCCTTGTTCCAGTCCAGGGCCACCCGATCTTCTTCGGTGATGAGATTGCTGGCAGAGGTAAATACCGGAAGTCCCGCAGCCGCCGCAGCAATCCCCGCAGCCTGGGCTTTGACAAATTCTCGCCGCGTCATAGGCATGTGCTTTCTCCCGTCACATCGAGAATCTCGTGATAAACGAGGGAGGCATTGAGCACACCCGGCAAGTTGTTGATCTGGTTTATGCGCTGGGAAATCTCGCTTTCTTTTTCCATCTCCAGCACCACCACCAGTTTGCCGGCGGGACTTTCCTGATGCAGTTCAACGCCATTGAGCAAACGTAAATTGGCCTTCACCGCCTTGAACAACTCAGGACGAGCAAGCACTACCAGACTGGCAATATGCAGCGTCTTTTCCATGATCAGTACTCCCCGTCATGCCACTAAGAGGGACAACAATCAATTGGGTGGTCCGGGAGGGCCAAGCAGCATTTGCAGAAACCAGACAAAGAAACCGTAACCACCCACTATCGCCACCGACAGCACTGGAAAAAGAACAACAATCAGAAAAAAGAACAGGCGAGTTTCTTTGCGCACTTGCTGGGTAGAGTCATCCGCTGATGGCATGGTGATCGCTCCTGCCAAACTTTGAATTGAGCCTAGATGGCCTGCCTGGGAAGCTCTACGATTCGGATCAACGGTAAGGGTAAAGCGCTTCCAATGCGATTTAGAGGCGCTAGAGAACAACTAACAGCCGATAATTATTCTTGTCTTGGCTGCTCGCCGAATAACGTTAACGCTCAAGTTTGCCAATTTCATAATCACGCAACTTATTGGCAATGGTTGTATGAGAAACACCCAGGCGCTTGCCCAATTGCCGGCTGCTGGAATGCTCCGAATAAAGTCGCTCCAACACCGCTTTCTCGAAACGCCCGACGATCTCGTCAAGCCCGCCCTCCAGCGAAAAATCGCCAAGCGGCTGACGCACACCGTAATCCGGCAGACGAATATGTTCGGCCTTGACCGTCCCGCCCTCACACAACGAAACCGCCTGGAACAACACGTTTTCCAATTGCCGGACGTTACCCGGCCAGTGGTAATGACTGAGCCGCTCCATCGCGGCCGGTGCCAGTTTCGGCAGCGGGCATCCGATTTGCCGGCTGGCCTGATCGAGGAAGTGCTCCACCAGCGGCGTCAAACCATCAAGGCATTCACGCAGTGGCGGGATGTGCAGCGACAACACATTCAAGCGGTGATAAAGGTCCTGGCGAAACTCGCCCCGCGCGCACAGTTCGGACAAATCCACCTGGGTCGCGCAGATCACGCGCACATCGAGGTAGACCTCTTCATCACTGCCCACACGACGGAAGCAACCGTCCTGCAGGAAGCGCAGCAATTTCACCTGCAAGCGCGGGCTCATTTCTCCCACGCCATCGAGAAACAGCGTACCGCCCGCCGTCAGTTCCAGCAGCCCGAGCTTGCCTTCGGCGCGTGCGCCTTCGAAGGCACCGGGGCCATAGCCGAACAATTCGGTCTCGGCCATCGACTCCGGCAGCCCGGCGCAGTTGAGTGCCATCAAGGGTGATTGCCCGCGCGGGCTGGCCAAATGACAGGCCCGGGCCAACAATTCCTTGCCGGTGCCGGTCTCGCCTTCTATCAAAAGCGGCGCATCCAGCGGCGCCATGCGCCGGGCTTCGCGCACCACGGCCGCCATGACTTTCGAGCTTTGGAAGATGCTGTCGAACCCACGCAGTTCCTGCTTGCGCACGTTATAGATGCGCTCCCCTACCCGGTCCGCGCGGTGCAGCGTCAGGACCGCGCCGGCCATGGCTTCGCTGTCGTCATGTTCCGATTGCAGCGGCGCGATATCAGCCAGAAACACGTCGCCCTTAACCTTGACCCGCAGCCCGTTGATTCGCGATTTGTTGGCGCGCACCAGTTCCGGCAAATCGAAATCCTCGGCATAACGCGACAGCGGAATCCCCGGCACTTCATCCACCCGCACCCCGAGCAACTGCGCCGCCGCGCGGTTGGCCGCAACGATGGAACCGCCCATGTCGATCGACAACACCGGAAACTCCAGGGCACCGAGCAACGCATTGAGTTCCATGTGCCGACGCTCGCTGGGCATCAGCCCTACGCGCTTGACGCCAAATACGCCGGCAATCGATTCAAATTTCGGACGCAGCGCCTGGAACTGAATGTTGATCAGGTTCGGGCAATGCAGGTAGATCGCGTTGCCATGTTCGCCGCCGACCTCACCGCGGGCGACGTTGATCCCGTACTCAACCAGCAAGTTGAGAATGTCGCGCAGGATACCGATACGGTTCTGGCAGTGGACTTTGATACGCATATAAATGGCCCGAAAAACGATAAATGAGGTCAGTGCCTGCACACATTCCCTGTGGGAGCCGAGCTTGCTCGCGATAGCGGTGTACCAGCCGACATCCATGCTGAATGTGGCCCCCTCATCGCGAGCAAGCTCAGCGCCTACAGGGGAATCGCAGCGCTCAACTGAACGTGCCGGCAGAATTTTTCTGTCGAGCGTGAAGATAGTCGTCAAGATTATGTGACACCTTTGCACCATTTCAAACCCGCGAATCTCAACAGCTAGGCCATAGCCGCCAATCCGTAACGAATTCTTTACGAAAAATGGCGAATTTTCCTACGCAACAAGCCGTCACCCTGCTGCAACGCCGCAATCCTTGGGGTATTTCTAGGTCCATAGCAGTACATAACAAGAACGAATCCCCTCGCAGGAGAGCAGCATGAAGCAGACGCAATACGTGGCTCGCGAGCCCGATGCGCAAGGTTTTATCGACTACCCCGCTGAAGAGCATGCGGTGTGGAACACGCTGATTACTCGTCAACTGAAAGTGATCGAGGGTCGTGCGTGCCAGGAGTACCTGGACGGTATCGAAAAACTCGGCCTGCCCCACGACCGCATTCCGCAACTGGGCGAGATCAACAAAGTCCTCGGTGAAACCACCGGCTGGCAAGTGGCCCGGGTTCCGGCGCTGATCCCCTTCCAGACTTTTTTCGAGTTGCTGGCCAACAAGCAGTTTCCGGTGGCGACGTTTATTCGTACCCGCGAAGAGCTGGATTACCTGCAAGAGCCGGACATTTTCCACGAGATTTTCGGGCACTGCCCGCTGCTGACCAACCCTTGGTTTGCCGAATTCACCCACACCTACGGCAAACTGGGCCTGCAAGCGACCAAGGAAGAACGCGTTTACCTGGCGCGCCTGTACTGGATGACCATCGAATTCGGTCTGGTCGATACCGCTGAAGGCCTGCGCATTTACGGCGGCGGCATTCTTTCTTCTCCAAAAGAAACCGTTTACTGCCTGTCGAACGAACCTGAGCATCAGGCGTTCGATCCGCTGGAATGCATGCGCACGCCGTATCGCATCGACATCCTGCAACCGCTGTACTTTGTCCTGCCGAACCTCAAGCGTCTGTTTGATGTGGCTCATGAAGACATCATGAGCATGGTCAAACAAGGCATGCAGCTGGGCTTGCACACCCCGAAATTTCCGCCAAAGGCTGCGTGATCCGCTGCTTTTAGAAACAAGTGAGCCTGTCAGGAACCGACGCTTTGGTTTAGCGTGGTGTGACACTGACGGCCGATGTCCAATCATTCGATTTCAGGAATTCATCATGTCCACATTGAACCAAGCCCACTGCGAAGCCTGCCAAGCCGGTGCCCCTCAGGTCAGCGACGAAGAGTTGCCGGTACTGATCAAGCAGATCCCAGACTGGAACATCGAAGTACGCGACGGCGTGATGCAGCTGGAAAAGCTGTTCCTGTTCAAAAACTTCAAACACGCGCTGGCGTTCACCAATGCCGTTGGCGAGATCTCCGAGGCCGAAGGTCACCACCCGGGCCTGCTGACCGAATGGGGCAAAGTCACCGTCACCTGGTGGAGCCACTCCATCAAGGGCCTGCACCGCAACGACTTCATCATGGCTGCGCGCACTGACGAAGTGGCCAAGGACGCCGAGGGCCGCAAATAATGCATTTCGACGCCATAGGTCGAGTCCCCGGCGACCCGATTCTCGGCTTGATGGAGGCTTATGCGCAGGACCCCAACCCGCGCAAATTCGACCTCGGCGTGGGCGTCTATAAAGATGCCCAGGGCCTGACGCCGATTCCGCAGTCGGTGAAGCTTGCCGAGCAGCGTCTGGTGGATCGTCAAACCACCAAGACCTACATTGGCGGTCACGGCGAACCGGCCTTCGGCAAAGCCATCAATGAGCTGGTGTTGGGTGCCGATTCCGCCTTGATCGCCGGGCAACGGGCCGGGGCGACCCAGACCCCGGGCGGCACCGGTGCATTGCGCTTGAGCGCCGACTTCATCGCCCAGTGCCTGCCGGGCCGTGGCGTGTGGCTGAGCAACCCGACCTGGCCGATCCACGAAACGATTTTCGCGGCGGCCGGGGTCAAGGTCAGTCACTACCCGTACGTGGGCAGCGACAACCGCCTCGACGTCGACGCTATGCTCGCGGTACTCAGCGAAGCGCCGAAGGGCGACGTGGTGTTGCTGCACGCCTGTTGCCACAACCCGACCGGTTTCGACTTGTCCCACGACGACTGGCACCGAGTGCTGGACGTGGTGCGCAGTCGAGACCTGTTGCCGTTGATCGACTTCGCTTACCAGGGCTTCGGCGATGGCCTGGAGCAGGATGCCTGGTCGACCCGGTTGTTCGCCGCGGCGTTGCCGGAAGTGCTGATCACCAGTTCCTGCTCGAAGAACTTCGGTTTGTACCGCGACCGCACCGGCGCACTGATTGTCTGTGCAAAAACCGCAGACAAGCTCGTGGACATCCGCAGCCAGCTGGCCAACATCGCGCGTAACCTGTGGTCGACGCCACCGGATCACGGCGCGGCCGTAGTCGCAACCATCCTTGGCGATCCGGAGCTGAAAAGCCTCTGGGCCGACGAAGTGGAAGCCATGCGTTTGCGCATCGCCCAATTGCGCAGCGGCCTGGTCGAAGCGCTGGAGCCACATGGCTTGCGCGAGCGCTTTGCCCACATCGGCGTGCAACGCGGGATGTTTTCCTACACCGGGCTGTCGCCGGAGCAAGTAAAAAACCTGCGGGACCATCACAGCGTGTACATGGTCAACTCGGGCCGGGCGAACGTGGCGGGCATCGATGCTACGCGTCTGGATCTGTTGGCCGAGGCAATCGCCAAGGTTTGCAAATAACCCCCGCCTTACGCTGATCGTTCCCGCGCTCTGCGTGGGAATGCAGCCCGGGACGCTCGGCGTCCCTTCCAGAGCCGAACGCGGAGCGTCCGTTGAGGCATTCCCACGCAGGGCGTGGGAACGATCAGCGCAGGCTGCGCCAACTCCTACACAGACCTGTCTAGACAACCCCTTCCGTCGCAACAATTGGATATAAAAGTCCGATTGTCATTTTTACTGCTGTATTCTGCCCAAGCTTTTTAAAAGCGCGGATCTACCAGATCTATCAACAGACTTTGCGAGGAGCGCGAAACATGCACGAGATTCCTAATCTCCCCTTCCCAAGCCTGCACGAAACTGAGCAGACAACCACGCAACAAGCCGGCGCCCAACAGCCCGAGCCAAAAAAAGAAGCCACTGAACGCCGCCAGGCCGACAGCGAAGACTGAAACACCTGCAATGCCAGACCGTGTGGAAAGCGCTAACATGCGCTTTCCACACCGCCTGAACCCTTGAGCTACACACCATGACCGATGAATTCAGCGAGACCCAAGCCAGCGTCCTGATCGGCACCGCCGAGAAGATGATCGAGATCTGGAATCGCCTTTCCCCCGAGAAACAAGCCGCGTTGCTCGCCCGTTTCGGCAGCGAAGAAAACGCCTTGGCCGCCCTGGTCACGACGCAACTGGTTGCCCCCGCCAAGCCCTGATTCACCCCGCCCGGCAAATAGTTTTACTTTTTCCACGACCCGCAGCCGCTCGCGCCGCTATCATAAGCAGCCTATCTATCCTGCTTTCCCCGTGGACCTTTACCCATGTCTGAAAACCAGCGCCCCCTGGCGGTCACGCTGCAAGTCGTTTCCATCGTTCTGTTTACCTTCATCGGCTACCTGAATATCGGCATCCCCTTGGCCGTATTGCCCGGCTACGTCCACAGCGACCTGGGTTTCGGCGCAGTCATCGCCGGCCTGGTAATCAGCGTGCAATACCTGGCCACCCTGCTCAGCCGCCCTTACGCCGGGAAAATCATCGACAACAAGGGCAGCAAACTGGCGGTGATGTACGGCCTCGCCGGTTGCGGCTTGAGCGGCGTGTTCATGTTGATTTCGGCCTGGACCCAGAGCTTGCCGACCCTGAGCCTGATCAGCCTGCTGATCGGCCGCCTGGTACTCGGCAGCGCGGAAAGCCTGGTCGGTTCAGGCTCGATTGGCTGGGGCATCGGCCGGGTTGGCGCGGCGAACACCGCCAAGGTGATTTCCTGGAACGGCATCGCCAGCTACGGCGCATTGGCCGTCGGCGCGCCGTTGGGTGTGCTGTTGGTCCATCAATTGGGCTTGTGGAGCATGGGCGTGAGCATTGTGCTGCTGGCCATTCTTGGCCTGGCACTGGCCTGGCCAAAAACCGCTGCGCCGATCGTGGTCGGCGAACGCCTGCCGTTCATGCATGTGCTGGGGCGCGTGTTGCCGCATGGTTGCGGCCTGGCGCTGGGCTCGATTGGCTTCGGCACCATCGCCACCTTCATCACCTTGTATTACGCCACGCAACACTGGGACAACGCGGTGTTGTGCCTGAGTTTGTTTGGCGCCAGCTTCATTGGTGCACGCTTGCTGTTCGGCAACTTGATCAACCGCCTCGGCGGCTTTCGCGTGGCGATTGCCTGCCTGTCCGTGGAAA
Organism: Pseudomonas sp. B21-040; assembly: GCF_024748695.1. NCBI lineage: Bacteria > Pseudomonadati > Pseudomonadota > Gammaproteobacteria > Pseudomonadales > Pseudomonadaceae > Pseudomonas > Pseudomonas sp. B21-040. Next base: position 1,654,297 of record NZ_CP087176.1, on the reverse strand, counting down.
CCCTGGGCTTGTTGCTACTGTGGTTGGCACCGGACGCCCATTGGGCGTTGGCTGGCGCGGCGCTGAGCGGTTTCGGGTTCTCGCTGGTGTTTCCAGCGCTGGGCGTGGAAGCGGTCAACCTGGTGCCGGCCTCCAGCCGTGGCGCGGCCGTCGGTGCTTATTCGTTGTTCATTGATTTGTCGCTGGGGATTACCGGACCGCTGGCGGGGGCCATTGCGGCCGGATTTGGTTTTGCCTCGATCTTCCTGTTCGCCGCCCTCGCCGCGTTGAGCGGTTTGATGCTGAGCATTTACTTGTACCGGCAAGCACCGAAGCAACGCGAAGCGCGTGAGTCGCGTTAAAAATCGACCTTGCCGCGTCCGGCCTTGATACTCCCGCGCTGGCTCTTCGATTCGAGCCGACGCTTTTTTGAACCCAGCGTCGGTTTGGTCGGGCGGCGCTTCTTTTCGACTTTGGTCGCGCTGAGGATCAGTTCGGTCAGCCGTTCCAGCGCATCGGCGCGATTGGCCTCCTGCGTGCGGTATTGCTGGGCCTTGATGATCAACACACCTTCGCTGGTGATGCGACTGTCGCGCAGTGCCAGCAACCGCTCCTTGTAGAACTCGGGCAAGGACGAGGCCGGAATGTCGAAACGCAGATGCACGGCGCTGGAAACCTTGTTGACGTTCTGCCCGCCGGCACCCTGAGCGCGAATGGCCGTCAACTCGATCTCGGCATCCGGCAGATGCACGTTGTTGGAAATTACCAGCATGTAAAAGCGTCCGGGTTCAGAGTGCGCAGGATACCGCGAATAGACCGGTGCAACGCGCCCCTGTAGGAGCATGGCTTGCCCGCGATGAACGAAAACGCGGTGTACCTGGTAAACCGCGGTGCCTGAATCGCGGGCAAGCCATGCTCCTACAGGGGTTTTGTGTGAACCCTGAAAACAACAAACCCGGCACATTGGCCGGGTTTATTGTTTTTGCGTACGGCGTTATTTCACTGAAGCCTGGAGCGCATGCTGCGCACTGCGCTTGTTCTTGATGCCGTAGCAGATCCACATGAACACGACCCACACCGGAATCGCGTACACCGAGATCTGGATCCCCGGAATCAGCAGCATCACGCACAGGATAAACACCACGAACGCCAGGCAGATGTAGTTCCCGTACGGGTACCACAGCGCCTTGAACAGCGGCGTTTGTTTGGTCTTGTTCATGTGCTGGCGGAATTTGAAGTGCGAGAAACTGATCATCGCCCAGTTGATGACCAGGGTCGCGACAACCAGTGACATCAACAGTTCCAGCGCATTTTGCGGGATCAGGTAGTTCAGCAACACCGCAATCAGCGTCACCGCGGCCGAAGCGAGGATCGAACGCACAGGCACGCCGCGCTTGTCGATCTTCGACAAGGCTTTCGGCGCATCGCCCTGCTCGGCCATGCCCAGCAGCATGCGGCTGTTGCAATAGGTGCCGCTGTTGTACACCGACAACGCCGCGGTCAATACCACGAAGTTGAGGATGTGCGCGGCGGTGTTGCTGCCGAGCATCGAGAACACTTGTACGAACGGGCTGCCGCTGTAGGAATCACCTGATGCATTCAGGGTGGTCAGCAGGGCGTCCCATGGCGTCAGGGACAACAGAATGACCAACGCGCCGATGTAGAAAATCAGAATCCGGTAGATCACCTGGTTGATGGCTTTCGGGATCACGGTTTTCGGCTTGTCCGCTTCTGCTGCGGTGAAACCGAGCATTTCCAGGCCACCGAAGGAGAACATGATGATCGCCATGGCCATCACCAGACCGCTGACACCGTTCGGGAAGAAACCACCGTGGGACCACAGGTTGCTGACCGACGCTTGCGGGCCGCCGTTACCGCTGACCAGCAAGTAGCTGCCCAGGGCAATCATGCCCACGATGGCCACAACCTTGATGATCGCGAACCAGAATTCGGCCTCGCCAAAGACTTTGACGTTAGCCAGGTTAATCAGGTTGATCAGGACGAAGAACCCGGCTGCCGAAACCCAGGTCGGGATGTCCGGTGCCCAGTAGTGGATGTATTTGCCGACTGCGGTCAGCTCCGACATGCCCACCAGGATGTACAGGATCCAGCAGTTCCAGCCCGACAGGAAGCCGGCGAAACCACCCCAGTATTTGTGCGCGAAGTGGCTGAAGGATCCGGCCACGGGCTCTTCGACGATCATTTCGCCGAGCTGGCGCATGATCATGAAGGCAATGAAGCCGCAGATGGCGTAGCCGAGGATCATCGACGGGCCGGCGGACTTCAGCACCCCGGCCGAGCCGAGGAACAAACCGGTGCCGATCGCGCCACCGAGGGCAATCAATTGAATGTGGCGGTTTTTCAGGCCGCGCTTCAGCTCGCCTGAATTCGAGTTTTGTCCACTCATGAAAAGGCTCTCACGTTCTGCATAGTTACAACGGTCATGCGTCACCTGTTTGTTTTTATCTGTGACGAAATCGAACCCGACACACTCGTGGCGTGGCGGAGTGAACAAGACGGGTAGCCTTGAGGTTTGCGCATTTGCGCAGGAGGTCACAGTTAAAACGCGGCGCATTGTACACCCGTAACCCCCTGCTGCCAGACCCGCTGGATCAGCGTGTTGTAAGCCGGGATTGCCTGTGTCCGCCCCGAGTGTCCCGGGCGGCTGCAAATAGAGAGTCAGACCCTTGCGGGCCATCGACGGGAACGATTGAAAAATCGCCCCACGGGGAGAGATGGAGATGAATCACGGCGTACATTGCGCCTCCTTCTTGTTATGCACCTGCACGACAGGCATGCGGCGCATCTGACCCTGCATGGCGTGCTGAAACAAGCGGGGGAGAGCCTTGGAGCGAGAATGGAGCGGTCACGAAATGGAAGAATTTTCTTACAGTTCCCGGGAGATGGGAGTTTCATGGGGTTAATGGGTGGTTTTCGTAAAGTATTCGTTACAGGGCGTAACGACGGTTTTCCATTCTGGAAATGGCGGAGCCTGAGTTGACGCCTTCGCGGGCAAGCCCGCTCCCACCATTGGCGCGATCGTTCCCATGCTCCGCGTGGGAATGGCTCACCGGAGGCTCCGCGTTCGGCTTTGAAGGGACGGGCTGCATTCCCACGCGGAACGTGGGAACGATCAGTCAGCCAAAAAAAAAACGCCATCCCGAGGGATGGCGTTTTTATGCAGCGCTTACCGATTACTCAGGTTTGCGACGACCGAAACCCGGACGCTGGCCCGAACCGGCTGGCGCGCCGCGGCGCTTGCCCGATGGTGCGTCCTTGTCGACCAGGACGATGCCCGGGCGTTTCTTCGGCGCAGGCTTGGCCGGGCGCTTGGTGTCAGCAGGACGGTCTGCCACTGGCGTTCCGCGACCGGCTGGAGCACCGCGATCGCTGCGGCCGCCGCTTGGCGCACCACGGCCTTCGCCACGTTCAGTGCGGCCGTTGGCCGGGCGTGGAGTGCGTGGACCGCGCTCGCCGTCTGCACGAGGTGCAGCAGGTTTGCGGGCCGGGCGCTCGCCTTCGATCTGCGGCTCGCGAGAATCACGCGCCGTGGCCGGGGCACCCGCCGCTGGACGCAACGTACGCACGCGCTCGGTCTTGCCCATCGGACGCGACGATTTACGCTGCATACGATCGAGCTTGTCTTTGCTCTTGGCGTTCAACTGTGGCATCGCGACCGGCGTCAGGCCAACCTCGGCACTCAGAATGTCGACTTCGTACTGGCTCATTTCGCGCCAGCGGCCCATCGGCAGGTCGGAGTTGAGGAACACCGGACCGAAGCGCACGCGCTTCAGACGGCTGACCACCAGGCCCTGGGATTCCCACAGGCGACGTACTTCGCGGTTGCGACCTTCCATCACCACGCAGTGGTACCAGTGGTTGAAACCCTCACCACCTGGCGCTTGCTTGATGTCGGTGAACTTGGCCGGGCCGTCTTCGAGGACAACGCCTGCTTTCAGACGCTCGATCATCTCGTCATCAACTTCGCCACGTACACGTACCGCGTATTCACGGTCCATTTCGTAGGAAGGGTGCATCAGGCGGTTGGCCAATTCACCGTCGGTGGTGAACATCAGCAAGCCGGTGGTGTTGATGTCCAGACGACCGATGTTGATCCAGCGACCTTCTTTCGGGCGCGGCATCTTGTCGAATACGGTCGGACGGCCTTCGGGGTCGACACGGGTGCAGATTTCACCGTCGGGCTTGTTGTACATGATCACGCGGCGTACCGATTCGGCCGCTTCTTCGCGCTTGATCACCTTGCCATCAATGGTGATGGCGTCATGCATGTCGACACGCTGACCGAGCGTGGCGTCTTTGCCGTTGACCTTGATGCGGCCGTGGCTGATCCAGGCTTCTACGTCACGGCGCGAGCCGACGCCGATACGGGCGAGGACTTTCTGCAGTTTTTCGCCTGCTGGGCCGATTTCCTGGTCGTCTTTCTGGTCGTTGATACTCATCTGGGCACCTCCCGGTGTGGTCTGTTCAGGCGTTGCCTGAAGCGATGTAAATCTGTGCACTTGGGCGAAGGGATCGCCGAAGGGTCGCGAATCATACGCTCATGTGGGCGATTTCGCATCAGAGACTAGCTGATGATCACAGCGTTACTGGTTTTTCCGCCGACCGGTGGCACCGTACGCGTATTGAGCTTGTGTAGAAGCCGAGCTTGCTCGCGATAGCGGACGTCCATTCACTTTGATGTTGAATGTGCTGACGTCATCGCGAGCAAGCTCGGCTCCTACAGGACTGGGGTCAGTCGTCGAATTCGCGGCGTTCGGCTTCGATGGCTTCGGCGAGTGCCCGGGCTTCGGCTTCTTCGTCGCTCAACTCGGGCTCAGGCTCGGGTTTCGGCTGTTCAAGGGCCGCGACGGCAGCCAGGAGTTTTTCGCGAGCTTCGGCGACGCCTAGCACGTCGTCTTCAAGCTCTGGCTCCGGCTCCGGCTCTTCTTCGACTGTGGCTTCTGGCCCTACCTGAAGTTCATTGTCGATTAGCGGCTCAACCGCGGTCATCTCGCCGTCACGCAACAAATCATCGAAATCAGTCTTGAGCCCCTCCTCCATGGTGTCCAGTTCCAGCAACAACGTGTGGAAACTGGTTTCTTCCTTGGGTTCTTCCGGCTCGGCGCTGGCGTCCGCCAATTCCTGCAGGCTGGCAGGCACGGGTGCGTCGTCGAAATCGAGAACCGGGTCCGGTTCAAGTTCGCGCAGTTCGGCCAGCGGCGGCAGATCGTCGAGGTTTTTCAGGTTGAAGTGGTCGAGAAATGCCTTGGTGGTGGCAAACATCGCCGGTTTGCCGGGCACATCGCGGTAGCCAACAATGCGAATCCACTCACGTTCCAGCAGCGTCTTGACGATTTGGCTGTTGACCGCCACGCCCCGCACGTCTTCGATTTCGCCCCGGGTGATCGGCTGGCGATAGGCAATCAGGGCAATGGTTTCGAGCATGGCGCGGGAATAACGCTGCGGGCGCTCCTCCCACAAGCGCCCGACCCACGGCGAAAATTTCTCGCGGATTTGCAGACGGTAGCCCGAAGCCACTTCCTTCAGCTCGAAAGCGCGGCCGTCGCAGGATTTGGCCAAAATCGTCAGCGCTTTCTTGAAGACCGGCGGCTCTGGTCGCTCGCCCTCTTCGAAGAGTTCGAACAGTCGTTCAAGCGATTGCGGTTTTCCCGAGGCCAACAGAAAGGCTTCAAGCAGTGGCGCCAGCTCGCGGGGTTCAGTCAGGTTCATGATTCAACTCGTTATTCGGCTCGGGCCCGCACATGGATCGCTGCGAACGGCTCATTCTGCACCAGCTCGACCAAGGATTCCTTGACCAGTTCGAGGATTGCCATAAAGGTCACCACTACCCCGAGCCGCCCTTCCTCCGCCGTGAACAGCTCGACAAAGGGCACGAAACCACCGCCCTTGAGCCGGTCCAGCACATCGCTCATGCGCTCGCGGGTAGACAACGCCTCGCGGCTGACCTGGTGGCTTTCGAACATGTCGCCCCGGCGCAGGACCTCGGCCATGGACAACAGCAACTCCGACAGACGCACGTCCGGCAAGAGCTTGCGCGCCCGGGCTTCGGGGGCATCCAGCTTGGGCACGACGACATCGCGTCCGACGCGGGTCAGACCATCGATGCCTTCGGCGGCCGCCTTGAAGCGCTCGTATTCCTGCAAGCGACGGATCAGCTCGGCGCGCGGGTCGTCTTCTTCGTCTTCAATGGTTTCGGCGCGGGGCAAGAGCATCCGCGACTTGATTTCGGCCAGCATCGCGGCCATCACCAGGTATTCGGCGGCCAGTTCCAGGCGCACCGACTGCATCAACTCGACATACCCCATGTACTGACGGGTAATTTCCGCCACCGGGATGTCGAGGATGTTGATGTTCTGTTTACGGATCAGGTACAGCAACAGGTCGAGCGGGCCTTCGAAGGCTTCGAGAAACACTTCGAGCGCATCCGGCGGGATGTACAGGTCCAGCGGCATTTCCAGAACTGCCTGGCCATAGACCATCGCGAAGGGCAGCTCTTGCTGGGCTCCGGCTTGACTGTCGACAACAGGTTCTACTGCAGACATCTACGCCTCGGCCATGAACGGCACAGGGTCGCCGCAACCGACGCGGATCACTTCCGGCTCGCCGTCGGCGAGATTGATCACGGTGGACGCCTTGATCCCGCCGAAACCGCCGTCAATGATCAGGTCGACCTGATGTTCAAGCAGTTGGCGCATTTCATAGGGATCAAACATCGGGTCGGTTTCACCGGGCATGATCAGGCTCACACTCATCAACGGCTCACCGAGCTCCTCCAGCAGCGCCAGGGCAATCGGATGGCTTGGCACACGCAGGCCGATGGTGCGTTTTTTCGGGTGCAACAACAGCCGCGGGACTTCGCGGGTGGCGTTGAGAATAAAGGTGTACGGCCCTGGCAAATGAGCCTTTAGCAGGCGGAACGTGCCGGTATCGATTTTGGCAAACAGGCCCAGTTGCGACAGGTCGCAGCAAATCAGCGCGAAATTGTGCTTTTCATCCAGCCCGCGTAAACGGCGCACGCGCTCTACGGCCACCTTGTCGCCGATCTGGCAACCAATGGCGTAGGAAGAGTCCGTGGGATAAACCACCACCCCGCCCTTGCGGATGATCTCGACCGCCTGTTTGATCAGGCGCACTTGCGGATTTTCCGGATGAATCTGGAAAAATTGACTCACATTCTCTACCTGTTCAGACGGCGGCAATATTTGGGTCATGTTTGAATCGACACCACAGTGGTGGCAGATCCTCCGGCAGAGGTCGGTATTCACCGATCTCGGACCAGCCTCCAGGGCCATGAAAATCACTGCCGGCGCTGACCAGCAGACCGAACTCGCGAGCAAGAATCGCCAGGCTGCCCACTTGCTCGGCGGGCTGATGGCCATTGACCACTTCAATCGCATGGCCCCCGGCTTGAATATAGTCAGAAATTAGCCGACGACGCTTGCTGCGTGTGAAATCGTAATGCCAGGGATGCGCCAGGCTGACCCAGGCCTTTGCCGCGCGCAGGGTTTCGACGGTCTCTTCCAGGGTCGGCCAGTGTTGCTTGACGTCGCCCAGCTTGCCGGCGCCCAACCATTTGCGGAAGGCTTCGGCGCGATCCTTTACATACCCTTCACGCACCATCCAGTCGGCGAAGTGCGGGCGGGCCGGCGCGTTGCCGCTGTCGCCCAGTTCCTGCTGTATGGCCCGGGCACCGTCCAGCGCGCCCGGCATGCCTTTCAATGCGAGTTTTCGGCCAATTTCCTCGGATCGCAGCCATCGGCCATCGTGCAACTTTGCAATGGCCTCGACCAACGCCGGCGCGTTTACATCAAACCCGTAACCCAATACGTGAATGGTCGCGCCGCCCCAGGTGCAGGACAATTCGACGCCGTTGACCAGCAGCATCCCCAGCGCCGTTGCCGCGGTGCGGGCCTCATCAAGGCCCTCGAGGGTATCGTGATCGGTCAAGGCCAGGACTCGCACGCCTTTCTCGAACGCACGCGCAACCAGTACCGCAGGCGCCAGGGCGCCATCGGAGGCCGTGCTATGGCAGTGCAAATCAACATTCACAGGACTTTGTTACCTCAAATCAGCTGGCGCTATCGCGCGCCCATATGTTTGTTATTATGCCGCCACATCCTGCTTCTGGCTGCCACTGTGAAACAATTCATCGATTTCATCCCGCTTCTTCTGTTTTTCATCGTCTTCAAACTCGATCCACGGGTCGTCGACATCGGCGGTCATGAATTGACTGTAGGCGGTATTTACAGCGCCACCGCGATGCTGATCATCAGCTCCCTGGTGGTTTACGGCACGCTGTTCATCAAGCAGCGCAAGCTTGAAAAGAGCCAGTGGCTGACGCTCATCGCCTGCCTGGTCTTCGGTAGCCTGACCCTGGCGTTCCACAGCGAAACCTTCCTGAAGTGGAAAGCGCCGGTGGTGAACTGGTTGTTTGCCCTGGCATTCATTGGCAGCCATTTCATCGGTGACAGCCTGTTGATCAAACGCATCATGGGCCACGCGCTGACCCTGCCGGAACCGGTCTGGACGCGTCTGAACATCGCCTGGATCGCCTTTTTCCTGTTTTGCGGTGCCGCCAACCTGTTCGTCGCGTTTACCTATCAGGACTACTGGGTCGACTTCAAAGTCTTCGGCAGCCTGGGCATGACGCTGCTGTTCCTGGTCGGCCAGGGCATTTACCTGTCCCGCCACCTGCACGACGCCGATACCACAACGCCAAAAACCGAGGACTGACATGCTTTACGCAATCATTGCCACAGACGTCGCCAACTCCCTGGAAGCCCGACTGGCCGCGCGCCCTGCCCACCTTGAGCGCCTGCAAGTGCTCAAGGGCGAAGGCCGCATCGTATTGGCCGGTCCACACCCGGCGGTCGACAGCAATGATCCGGGCGCGGCGGGTTTTACCGGCAGCCTGATCGTTGCCGAATTCGATTCCCTGAGCGCCGCACAGGCCTGGGCCGACGCAGATCCGTACATCGCGGCAGGCGTCTACGCCAACGTTCTGGTCAAGCCGTTCAAGCAAGTCCTGCCGTAACTTTCCCCCACAAATGCCCCCGCGCGGTGAACCTTGTCGGTTCATCGCGCTCTCAATCGCTCATTATTCTCGTTTGCCTGCCGATAACCTGCCCAATTACTCGATTGGAATCAGGAGTCGCGATGCGCAAGGGTCCGTTGTGTCTGTTGTTGGTGACGTTGTCGATCATGGCCCCGGCTCATGGTGAAGAAGGCGTCGAGGGCGGTAATTCGACGCCGCTGTCCCTGAGCGCCGGCAGCCAGATCAGCGAGTTGCAGCAGCGCTTGAAGGCAAGCGAACAACAACGAGAAGAACTGAGCAAACAATTGCAAACTACCGATGGCGAACGCGAAAGCGCTCAACTGAGCCGGTTGCGCCAAGAGAATCAGCGCCTCAAGCTGCAACTCAAGGAAGCGCAGGCCAGCAGTCCGCTGCCACGCTTTCTGTCTGATCAGCAGCAGTGGTTTGTTATCGGCGGTGGAGTAGCGCTATTGGCCCTGCTCTGCGGTATCTTCGCCAGTGGTGCCACCAGAAAACGTCGGCAATGGCTGAATTGAGTGATTCATGAGCGAGCTGTTACTAATTGATGATGACCAGGAACTGTGCGAGCTCCTGGTCAGTTGGTTGAGCCAGGAAGGCTTTCAGGTCCGCGCTTGCCACGATGGCCATAGTGCCCGCCGCGCGCTGGCCGAAACCTCCCCGGCCGCCGTGGTGCTGGACGTCATGCTGCCGGACGGCAGCGGTCTGGAATTGCTCAAGCAATTGCGCAGCGATCACCCGGACTTGCCGGTGCTGATGCTTTCAGCACGCGGTGAGCCACTGGACCGCATTCTCGGCCTGGAACTGGGCGCCGATGATTATCTGGCCAAACCCTGCGACCCACGAGAACTGACAGCCCGTCTGCGCGCCGTGTTGCGCCGCAGCCATCCGGCGGCCGTGTCCAGCCAGATGGAACTGGGAGATCTGTGTTTCAGCCCGGTGCGTGGCGTGGTCAGCATCGATGAACAGGAGTTCACCCTCACCGTCTCCGAAAGCCGCCTGCTTGAAGCCCTGCTCAAGCAACCCGGCGAGCCGCTGGACAAACAGGAGCTGGCGCAGATTGCCCTGGGCCGCAAGCTGACCCTGTACGACCGCAGTCTGGACATGCACGTCAGTAACCTGCGTAAAAAAATCGGCCCACACCCCGACGGCCGTCCTCGCATCGTTGCCCTGCGTAGCCGCGGCTACTACTACAGCCTCTGAAGCGTGTAGCAGCTGCCGAGCCTGCGAGGCTGCGTTCGGCTGCGCAGCAGTCGTAAACCCGACAACGCGGTTTACCTGAAAAATGTAGCGCCTGATTTCACGACGGCTACGCCACCGAACGCAGCCTCGCAGGCTCGACAGCTGCTACACGGGGCGTGCGTGTGCAAAAGGTGGTGGAGTTGTCAGGTCAGTACAACCCCGTCTTTACCCAAGCTTTACGTTCCGCTGACCGCCGCTGACCTTGATCTGCGTAATCTGTACTCATCCGGAACGTACCGGGAACGAGACAAGGAGATTCACCATGCGCAAGACTCTTATCGCTCTGATGTTTGCTGCCGCCCTGCCGACTGTTGCCATGGCCATGCCTGAAGGCACCGGCCCGATGGATGGCTCGATGGACGGCTCGCGCCACGGCGGTCAGATGCACGGCATGCACGGTAAAGGCCCGTACAGCCAGCTGGACCTGAGCCGCGAACAGCGCGAGCAGATCCGCAAGATCATGGGCGAACAGATGCACGAGCGTAAGCAACTGGTCGACAAATACCTGGAGAAACTCTCCCCGGCTGACCAGAAAGCCTTGAAAGACGAAATGACCGCCAAGCATCAGAAAGCCGAAGCCGATGTGCGCGCCGTACTGAAGCCGGATCAACAGAAGAAATTCGACGAGATCCAGAAAAAGCAGGCTGAGCGTCGCGCCGAATGGGCCGAATTCAAGGCCTGGAAAGCGCAACAACCGCAAAAAGCGCAATAATGCGCTAACCCCGGACCCAACGGCTCAACCCCGCTGGGTCTGCTCCATTGAGCCAAATGTGAGAACGGGCTTGCTCGCTCCCACATGGATTTGCGTTTGTTTGAGGATTTTCTGTGCGCTCATTGTTCTGGCGTATCCTGGCCAGTTTCTGGCTGGCCATCGCTCTGGTGGCAGGGCTTTCCATTCTGCTGGGGCATATGCTCAACCAGGATGCGTGGATTCTCAGTCGCCATCCGGGCCTCAATACCTTGGCCGAACAATGGACGCAAACCTACGAATCCCAGGGTGAAGAAGCCGCTCAGGACATTCTGGAACAGCGCAAACGTCAATATCACATTGACGTTCAGGTGCTGAACGAGAGCGGTGACCCGGTAGTTCGAGGCACCTTCCCTCGTCGTGCTGCGGCGTTCGAAGCGCGGCAGAACAACGATGACCGGCGCCTGCCATGGCGTCGTTTGACCGCGGAATACACCAGCGAAAAGACCGGCGATACCTACCTGCTGATCTATCGCATCCCGCACCCCGAACTGGATTCATGGCACCGCGAAAGCCTGTTGTGGCCGTTGAGTGCCCTGGGCATTGCTCTGGTGGTGCTGACCTTGTTCAGCTTGTTCGTCACGCTGTCGATCACCCGCCCGCTCAGTCGTCTGCGCGGCGCAGTGCATGACCTGGGGCAAACCACCTATCAGCAGAACAGCCTGGTGAAACTGGCCAATCGCCGCGATGAATTCGGCGTACTGGCCAACGACTTCAATCGCATGGGCTCACGCCTGCAAAGTCTGATCGGTAGCCAACGGCAACTCCTTCGCGATGTATCGCACGAATTGCGCTCTCCGCTCGCCCGGCTGCGCATTGCACTGGCGCTGGCTGAACGGGCCACCCCTGAAGAACGGGAGAAACTCTGGCCGCGCCTGACCCGAGAATGTGACCGGCTTGAAGCGTTGATCAGCGAAATTCTGGTGCTGGCGCGGGTCGACGCCGACAACGCCAGCGCCGAAGAGGTCGACCTCAGCGCGCTACTCAATACGCTACACAAAGATGCGCAACTGGGCTCGCCGGAGCAGAGCGTGCGACTTGAAGCTGAGCCGCAACTGAACCTCAAAGGCTGGCCGACGATGATCGAGCGTGCCGTCGACAATCTGCTGCGCAATGCTCAGCGTTTTAACCCGGTTGGGCAGTCGATTGAAATGCAGGCCGTGCGTCAGGGCGAGCGGATTGTGGTCAGCGTGCGTGACCATGGGCCGGGTGTAAGCGCCGAGTATTTGAACCAGTTGGGTGAGCCGTTTTATCGGGCTCCGGGGCAGACAGCCGCCGGGCATGGCCTTGGATTGGCCATTGCGCGCCGCGCGGCAGAACGGCACGGCGGGAGCCTGGTGCTGGCCAATCATCCGCAGGGCGGGTTTATTGCCAGCCTGGAACTGCCGTTGGTGCCGGGTGCTGTCGTCCAGCCATAAATGCAGTGAGGATGCAAAAAGCACGCAGCCTCGTTTCACTCGACAGCTGCTACAGGTGTACACATATCTCTGTAGCAGCTGTCGAGTGAAACGAGGCTGCGATTTTTTGAACGTCAGGATTTAGCGGGCCAGGCGCTGACAAATTCGGCCAAATCGACTTTCTCCGCCACTCGCGGTTCTTTCTGCGGCGTGCCCAGGTAGAGGAACGCAATCACCTCCTCCCCTTGCGCCAACCCCAACCCATTGGCCACATGTGCGGAATACGCCAGTTCACCGGTGCGCCATACCGCGCCAATCCCCTGCGCATACGCCGCCAGCAAAATCCCGTGTGCCGCGCAGCCCGCTGCCAGCAGTTGTTCGGATTTCGGATATTTGACGTGATCCTGTAACCGCGCGATCACCACCACAACCAGTGGCGCCCGGAGTGGGCCGTTGCGCGCCTTGTCCAGCGCGGCCTCGGACACCTCGGCGTCTTGTAGCCTGGCGGCTTCAGCCAGCAACTCGCCCATCTGCTCACGCGCCGCACCCTCGACCGTCAGGAAGCGCCACGGCTGCAAATGGCCATGGTCCGGTGCACGCATGGCGGCGCCAAACAGAACTTCGCGCTGCGCTGCGGTCGGTGCCGGGTCAAGCAGTCGTGGAACGGAAACACGGTTGAGCAAAGCGTCGAGAGCCTGCATCGGCCACCTCCTGAAAAAATGTTTGGCTATTCTAGCTGCAAGTGCGCAAGCGGCGTCGGTTTACATGCCCTGCCCCGCAGGTAGAATGGCGCCCTCCTCCACAACAGCCCGAGCGGATTTCATGGCGTTGCCGACCTTACGGATTATTGGTTTTATCATCGGCATCTTCCTGATCACGCTGGCGATCTCCATGATCGTGCCCATGGCAACCCTGGTGATCTTCGACCGCACCAACGACCTGCCGTCGTTCCTGTGGTCGAGCATGATTACGTTTGTGGCTGGCCTGGCGCTGGTCATCCCCGGACGTCCCGAGCATGTTCACCTGCGTCCACGGGACATGTATTTGTTGACCGTCAGCAGTTGGCTGGTGGTGTGCATCTTCGCCGCGCTGCCATTTTTGCTGACCCAGCACATCAGCTACACCGACTCCTTCTTCGAAAGCATGTCCGGCATCACCGCCACCGGCTCCACAGTACTCAGTGGCCTGGACACCATGTCACCCGGCATTCTGATGTGGCGCTCGCTGCTGCACTGGCTCGGCGGCATCGGCTTTATCGGCATGGCAGTCGCCATTTTGCCGCTGTTGCGTATCGGTGGCATGCGCCTGTTTCAGACCGAATCGTCGGACCGCTCCGAAAAAATCATGCCTCGCTCGCACATGGTGGCGCGCTTGATCGTGGCCGCCTACGTCGGCATCACCATTGTCGGCAGCCTCGCGCTGTGGTGGGCCGGAATGAGTCTGTTTGATGCGATCAACCATGCGATGTCCGCGATCTCGACCGGAGGGTTTTCCACGTCGGACCAGTCACTGGCCAAGTGGACACAACCGGCGGTGCACTGGGTGGCGATCGTCATCATGATTCTCGGCAGCCTGCCCTTCACCCTGTATGTGGCGACCTTGCGCGGCAACCGCTGGGCGTTATTCAGGGATCAGCAGGTTCAAGGGATGCTCGGCATGCTGCTGGTGACCTGGCTGGTGCTCGGCACCTGGTACTGGTGGACCACCCAACTGCATTGGCTCGAAGCCTTGCGGCACGTGGCGTTTAACGTGACGTCGGTGGTCACCACCACCGGTTTTGCGCTGGGGGATTACAGCCTGTGGGGCAATTTCTCGCTGATGCTGTTCTTCTACCTGGGCTTTGTCGGCGGCTGCTCCGGCTCGACGGCCGGCGGGATCAAGATATTCCGCTTCCAGGTCGCCTATATCCTGCTCAAGGCCAACCTTAACCAGTTGATTCACCCGCGCGCGGTGATCAAGCAGAAGTACAACGGTCACCGTCTCGACGAAGAAATCGTGCGTTCGATCCTGACGTTTTCGTTCTTCTTTGCCATCACCATCTGCGTCATCGCGTTGCTGCTCTCACTGCTCGGCGTGGACTGGATGACCGCCCTGACCGGTGCGGCCAGTACCGTGTCCGGTGTCGGGCCGGGGTTGGGTCCGACCATCGGGCCGTCGGGTAACTTTTCATCGTTGCCGGACGCCGCCAAGTGGATTCTGTCGTTCGGCATGCTGCTCGGCCGACTGGAGATCATTACGGTGTTTGTTCTGTGCATTCCTGCGTTCTGGCGGCACTGACCAGCCCTGCCGCGTCCGTCAGATGCGCCCGGTACTCGCCGGGCGTGGCGTCAAACCAGCGGCGGAAGGCGCGGAAGAAGTTGCTCGGATCGGCGAACCCCAGCAAGTAGGCAATTTCCAGCAGGGTCATGGTGGGCTGGGCAAGGTATTGCTCGGCCAATTCACGTCGCGTGTCATCGAGCAACGCCTGAAAACTGGTGCCCTCCTCCTGCAAGCGCCGCTGCAAGGTGCGCTGTGACAAGTGCAGCGTTTGCGCCACGGTATCGCGCTTGGGTTCGCCCTGCGGCAGCAGACGACACAACACTTGACGCGCATTGTGCGTCACGCGGCTCTCGGAGAACCGTGCCAGGTACTCGCCGGCAAACCGGTCATGCAGCAGCGCCATCGCTTCGTTGGCAGTTGGCAGGGGGGCTTCCATGTCGGCACGTTCAAAGATCAACGCATCGTAAGCCGCGTTGAACACCAACGGCGCATGAAAGGCTTGTTTATACGGTTCGAGGTCGACGGGTTGATCGCCCTGCACCAGCACCTTGCGCGGTTGCAGCGTGCGCCCGGTCAACCAGCCGCACAACGCCAACGCACAGGCCAGCGACGCTTCGGCACTTTGCCGGGTGGGTGGCAAGTGGTCGCCATGCACCGTCAGAATCAGCGCATAACCCTCATCCAGCAGGCGGAAACTCAAGTCGGCACTTTCGGCAATGATCCGCTGATAGCGCACCAGTCGCTGAAAGCCTTCGGCCAGGGTCTGGCTGGACATCAAGGCGTAACCCGCCACATGGAAGGAGGCCGGTCGCACCACTTTGCCCATGTTCAGGCCTATCGCCGGGTTGCCGGACAGCTCGACCGCGCGCTGCCACAGACGCGTCATGGAATCTTGCGTGAAGCGCGCATCCGGATCATCCAGCGATGCGTAGTCGAGCCCTAGCTGCTTGAACAGAGCCCGGCAATCCAGACCGTCCATCTCCAGTGCCTTGACAATCCCCATCGCCCAGCTTGCAGAAGTCGTTCGTTCGCTCATGGCGTTTACTTCACGTTCGGTGAGCCGTCTGACGCGGCTGATTTCCAAAGGATACTAAAGTGGCGCCTATTGTCACTGGCTGATGCCATTGATCACTCTAGACTCAAATAAGCTACCCGCAGAACAACTTGCAATCAGAACAATAACCACAGAGATCGCAGTCGTGGAAAACATCAAACGTTTCAACAGTTTTGCTGAGTTCTACCCGTATTACCTCAGCGAACACAGCGACAGTACTTGCCGACGACTGCACTTTATCGGCACGACGCTGGTCATTTTCATCCTGGCCCTGACCATCGGCAAAGGCGCATGGCTGTTGCTTTGGGCCCTTCCGCTGGCCGGTTACAGCTTCGCCTGGGTCGGGCATTTCTTCTTTGAGAAGAATCGACCTGCAACCTTCCAACATCCTCTTTATAGCCTGCTTGGCGACTTTGTCATGTACCGCGACATGATTCTGGGTCGTGTGCCCTTCTAGGCTCCACTGGCCATAAAAGCGACCTGCGTGGCCAATGTAATATTGGATCCAAGTTCTACACTCAAGACATCCCATTCGATTAGAACAAGAGGATAGCTGATGAATGCCCATGCCCGATTCACGCACATGCAGGATGGCACGCAGGAAGACTGGGCGATCATCGCCGCGGACTTCAGTGCCTACGCCAAACAATTACCGGCACGGATTGTGGCGCACCTGAAGTTGCTGGCGGGTGATTTTGGCGGCTTCCCGGTAGATCGCCTGACCCATTCGCTGCAAACCGCCAGCCGCGCCTGGCGCGATGGCCGTGATGAAGAATACGTGGTCTGTGCGCTGCTGCACGACATCGGCGACACCCTTGGCTCCTACAACCACCCGGACATTGCAGCGGCGATCCTCAAGCCGTTCGTCAGCGCCGACAACTTATGGATGGTGGAGAAACACGGGATTTTCCAGGGTTACTACTTCTTCCATCACCTGGGGATGGATCGGCACCTGCGCGAGCAATTCAGCGGACACCCGCAATATCAGGCGACCATCGAGTTCTGTGCCAAGTACGATGCGGCGGCGTTCGACCCTGAGTATGAGACGCTGCCACTGAGCTTCTTTGAGCCGATGATGGAGCGGGTGTTCGCCCAACCGAAGAACTCGATTTATACAGCGGCGATGGAACAACATTCGCCGGCCTGATAGACCTCAGGGGACCGCTGCGCGGTCCATCGCGGGCAAGCCCGCTCCCACAGGCTTTTCTAGCAGTCACAAATCTAGTGTTCACCTTGCTCAATGTGGGAGCGGGCTTGCCCGCGATGAGGCCTGCCCAGACACCGTATTCCTAGGCCGGTTCGGCGACCTTGATGGCCCTCAATTCAGCTTCCCGCGCCTGAGCATCCGCCAGGCGATACAGCTCGATCGTCCCGTCCCAATGCTCGATCAGCGCCGTGCACGACTCCACCCAGTCCCCGCAATTGAGGTAATCCACCTCGCCGACCTTGCGAATCTCGGCGTGGTGAATGTGCCCGCACACCACGCCATGCAACTCGCGCTTCAGGCATTCGTGAGCGATAGCTTCCTCGAAGTCGCTGATGAAGCTGACCGCGGTTTTCACCTTGTGCTTGAGGTACGCCGACAACGACCAATAACCATAGCCATAACGGGCGCGCCAATGGTTGAGCCAGCGGTTGAGGGTCAGGGTGAATTCGTAGGCCGAGTCGCCGAGAAAGGCCAGCCAGCGGTGATACCGGGTGATGACATCGAACTGATCGCCATGGATAACCAGCAGGTGACGGCCATCGGCGGTCACGTGCACGGCTTCATCCACCAGTTGGATGTTGCCCAGAATCAGCTTGGAATAGCGACGCAGGAATTCGTCGTGATTGCCGGTCACATAGATGACTTCGGTGCCGCGCTTGCTCATGGTCAGCAAGCGCCGGATCACGTTGGTGTGCGCCTGCGGCCAATACATGCCGCCGCGCAGTTTCCAGCCGTCGATGATGTCGCCGACCAGGTAAATCTTGTCCGCGTGGTAGCCCTTGAGAAACTGCGACAGGTGTTCGGCCTGGCAATCCCGAGTGCCCAGGTGCACATCGGAAATCCATAAGGTGCGCACACGTTGCTTACGACTGGGTTTGGCGAGCTCGGCGCTGGTCATGGGCAACCCTCTGCGATGGTTTTTCCAAGGTTGCGCCGATCGGGTTAATTGAGCATGACAGTGGCGAGTCATTCCTGTGACAGCGGCAGGCCGGTGTAGACTGGCCCCATCATGCCAGGAGACCTGTGATGAGACCGATCCTCACACTACGCCAGTACACCGAAGACTTGATCGTCCACAGCCACGACCACGCTCAACTGGTGTTCGGCTTGTCGGGTGCGCTGGACTTCGAAGTCGATGGCCATGGCAGCCAGGTGGTGCAGCAGAGTTTCGTGGTCGTCCCGTCCGGTTTCCATCACGCGTGCGGCAGTAGCAATGGCAGCCGTTGCCTGGTGCTGGATGTGCCGAGCGATCAATGGATTTCACAGTCTCTGGGTGACCACGCCGAAGCCAGTCGCCGCCTGCTCGACAACGCCGGGCGCCTGCCGCTGGATGCCGGGCAAAGCCAATTGGTCAATTGGCTGGCAGGCAGTCAGGTCAACGATCCGTTGATCGCGCAACAAGGCGCAGTGCTGTTGCTGGCCAGCCTTAATAACGCCAAACCTGACAGCGTCGGCGGACGGCGCCTGCCGTATGCGGCGATGAATGCGCACATCGATCAATACGCGGCTTATCCGCTGCAAGTGGC
Organism: Pseudomonas sp. B21-040; assembly: GCF_024748695.1. NCBI lineage: Bacteria > Pseudomonadati > Pseudomonadota > Gammaproteobacteria > Pseudomonadales > Pseudomonadaceae > Pseudomonas > Pseudomonas sp. B21-040. The sequence continues at coordinate 1,635,812 of NZ_CP087176.1, read as the reverse complement.
AGATCTGGCCCAGGTGGCCGGGCTGTCCAGCGCTCGCTTGCACGCACGGTTTATCGCCGAATGCGGGCAGACGCCAATGGACTACATCCGCAGCCGGCGGCTTCATCTGGCGGTGGGATTGCTGCGCGATTCACCATTGCCCATCGGCGAGATTGCCAGCCGGGTCGGCTATAGCTCCCAGAGTGCTTTCGCCGCGGCGGTATTGCGTGAGTTTGGCGCTTCCCCCGGCAAACTGCGGCGCGAGGCTGGCGATAAATGACGCGAGTCTGACGACAGACACGCCAAGCCTCACGCGATTTAATGTAGCCGCTGGCGAAGCCTGCGTCAGACTCGGGCTGCGTTCGGACGAAGCGGTCGCAATCGGGACAAATGCGATGTGTCTGATGCACCGCGTTTTCCGGTTTTACGACCGCTTCGTCCGAACGCGGCCCGAGTCTGACGCAGGCTTCGCCAGCTGCTACAAGTCCGTGGACTCTGTCGGTTTGGCTTACTACGTTAATCAAGGATTGTAATGACTCCCCGTACCGCCCTTGGCGCTTTGCATATCGGCGCACTGATGTTCGGCCTGACCGGTGTGTTCGGCAAGCTCGCTGCCGCCTCCCCCGCTGTCATCGTCTTTGGCCGTGCCGCGTTTGCGGTCCTGGCCCTGGCGGTGTTTGCGCGCTTCGCCAGCAACACCCGCTGGCAACAGCTTGAAGCCGTGGACTGGCGCCGTCTGCTGCTCAGCGGTTTGTTGCTGGCCGGGCACTGGGTGAGTTTCTTCATTGCGGTGAAGGTGGCGGGTGTGGCGATTGCGACCCTGGGTTTTGCCAGTTTCCCGGCGTTTACCGTCATGCTCGAAGGGCTGGTTTTCCGCGAGCGGATTCGCGCCAACGAAATCCTGCTGGTCGTGCTGGTGAGTGTCGGGTTGGTGCTGGTCACCCCGGACTTCGATCTGGCCAGCGGCGCTACCACCGGCCTGCTTTGGGCCGTCGGTTCCGGGCTGTTGTTTGCCTTGCTGTCACTGACCAACCGGGCCAGCTCCGGGCGAATCCCGCCGGTGCAGGCCGCGCTGTGCCAGAACGTGGTGGTCGCGGTGTGCCTGCTGCCCGTGGCGGCACCGCAATTGAGCGAAGTGCGCGGCATCGACTGGCTGTGGATCGGTCTGCTCGGGGTGTTCTGCACCGGCGTTGCACACAGCCTGTTCGTCGCCAGCCTGGCGGTGATCAAGGCACGCACTGCGGCGGTGGTGTTCGCCCTGGAACCGGTTTACGGGATCACCATGGCCTGGCTGCTGTTCAATGAAAACCCGACGCTGGGCATGCTGGTCGGCGGCGCGTTGATCATCGTCGCGATCGTGGTGTCCAGCAGGCTGTCGGGTGGCTCAAGCAAAAAGACCGTGGTCGCTGAAGCGGCGTCTCACTGAGTCCGGTCGTTGTGGCCCAGGTCGCGGTCCGGGTCAATCTGATCGCGGACCCGCTGCTTGAGCACCTTGGCCTCCGGGAAACCGCCATCGGCTTTGCGCTCCCAAAGCTGCACCTCGTCACAGAAAATATGGAACACCCCGCCGGTGCCGGGCACCAGCGACACTTTGCCCAAGTCATCGCCAAAGGTACTGAGCAGTTCCTGAGCCAGCCAGGCGGCACGCAATAGCCATTGGCATTGCGTGCAGTAGGTGATGACGATTTCCGGTTTGTGCGCGGTCATGACGGGCGAGTCTCTGAATCTGAGGGCGTCGCTATCATAGAGCCTCAGCGGATACCGGCCAACAGACTGCGGGCGGTCTGGCGAAGTGGCTCGTCGCCGTCCTTGAGCAATTCATTCAGCAGCGCGATGGCGTTGTCGTGATCACCATCGTCAATGCAGGTCTGGGCCTGCTCGAGTTTACCGGCGTTGCTCGGCTCCAGCGGCGCAAGGCTCAGCGGTTCATGTTGCAATGACTGACTGACGTCGCTGAATTCATCGAGAAAATCGACAGCCTGCAACGGCAAATCAGGTACCGGGTCCCACTCCAGCTCGGGTTCCGGCAGCAATGACGCGTCGGGCAATGGGTGCACGTCGGGCGTCGAACTGTCGAAGGGACTGACGAGATCCCAACTGGAATCCATCGACAAATCATCCAGGTTCAACTGGAAACCGTCGTTGGGTGAGGCTTGCTCAGGGGCGACGACCGGTGCCGCGACCGCAGGTACCGCACTGTTCAGTTTCGGGTGACGGGTGCGGATGTCCTGAAGTTTTTGTCGGTCAAACCCGGCTTGTCGCAGGCTGTTTTCCTGTGCCTCATAGGCGGGCACATCACCTTGTTTACCGAGCACCTCCAGCAGTTGCACGGCCAGGTCCGAGCGTTGAGGCTCTTTGCTCAGCGCCTCTCGCAACAAGGCTGCGGCTTCGGAAAAACGACCATAGGTCAGGTAGATGCCGACACCTTCCAGCACATCGCCTGCTGACGTTGCTTCACGGTGATCGGTGGCCGGTTTAAGCATGGCGGTGTGTGCCAATGGTTGTGCTGGACGATCGTGTACCGGCTCCTGCGGTGACGGCAAATCGGTGAAAGCCTCGGGCAACACCAGAACTTGCTGGCGTCGATGACGAACGAACCACCCCAGCAGTGCCAACGCCACCAGCGCCAGCAATCCAATGATCAACTGCCAGTGGGTCGCTCCCTGCTCCTCGACAACGACGGGTGTGGGCGCGACAGGCACTGGCGTCACGGGCTCGGCGGCCGCGTGAGTGACTTCAGCCAATCGGGTTTGCAATTCGGTCACCTGTTTTTTCTGACCGGTGATCTGCTCGTTCTGCGCTTGAAGCTTTGAATTCAACTCGTCGACAGTGGTTTGCAGCTGCTGGTTGTGCAGCACGCTGGCGGCCAGTTGTTCGGCAACAACGGGATCATTCACGGGGACGGTGGCAGGTTGCACCGCTACCGGCACTGCGGCGGATGTCTTCACCGGGTTTGATGGCGCGCTGGGTTTGACGACGGGGAAGGCAGAAGACTGAGGCGTGGTGACCGGCTCATCCGCGACGGGTTCGACACCCGGAGTACCTGGTGGATCAATCAGTACCGTGTACTCACGCAGCACGCGCCCGTTGGGCTGATTGAGCTGCACCACAAAATTCAGGAAAGGTTCGCTGACCGCTTTGCTGGAGGTGACCCGGATCAGGCTTCGATTGCCCCGCAGGATCGGGGTGAACTTCAGGGTGTTGAGGAAGAACAACCGCTCCACGCCAGCGCGACTGAATTCATCTGCCGTCGCCAGACTGACAGACAACTCGCCCTCCTCCAGCCCGCCGACATCCACCAGGGCGATGTCGGCACTCAATGGCTGATTCAGCGCGGAGTGAAGCGTGATATCCCCCAAGCCCAGCGCGGGCGCCAATGCCGAGTAAGTGATCGCACCACCGACCAGAAACAACCTGGCGCCACACCGTAAAACCAATGGCCAACTCTCAAGCATGAGCATCCCTTAGATAACAGAACCAACCTATGCGTGTTCGCACATCCGTTACGAACACGATATTGCGTAGTAGTTCTTTATAGTCTGCCCAGCGGGGGTATCTCAAAAGTCTGGCGAGGGGTTATGCGTCAAGATTTTTCCAGGTTGGCCAGAATGTGCCCGTGAACCCGCATGCAGACCTTTAGATCGGCCTCGTCGACGCCTGCGAACAGCTCTTGGCGCAGTTGGGTGGCAATGGTTTCAATTTGTTCGATCAGGGGAAGGGCCGGCGCGCAGAGAGCGATTTTTTTCGCCCGGCGGTCTTCCAGCACCGCTTGGCGCTGCACCAGTCCCTGGGTTTCCAGGCTGTCGAGCAATCGGGCCAGGGTCGGCCCTTCAACACCGACGCTTTGCGCCAGTTCACGCTGGGTGGGGGCTTGTTCGAAGCGTGCCAGGTGCAGCAGCACTAGCCAGCGAGCCTGGGACAATCCCAGCCCCGCCAGTCGACGGTCCAATTCGGCACGCCAGCCTCGCGACATCTGGGCCAATTGCATGCCAAAGCGGTGTTGATCGGTTAACGGCATAAAACACTCATGATTAGACTGAAGTAATAAAAACTAATTATTAGCCAGCTAAGCATGCCCCTTGGCTTGAGGCAAGGCTCGGTCTGTAGTGAATCGTTACATCAACCTACAAAACCGCTTAAACCTCAAACTCCGATTGCAGGGCCGCACGCACGCAATACAAAACCCCTTCTGGCACTCGCCCGGCAAACAGCGCGGCAATCTCCGAAACCGCCGGCAACTCACCTTCGCCGTCGAGGAAGGCATCCTGGACTTCGCCCATCAGCTCTTCAGGCAAATCCAGCGCCTGCTCCAGCGACAACTGTTGCTTGCCGATGGCCTCGGCGAGCATGGTGTAGACGTTCTTCTCCGAACACTGCAACTGACCGGCGATTTGCAGCGGCGTCATGCCGGCTCGGGCCAGGGTGATCAGTTCGTGGCGCACGTCGGCCACGACTTTCGGCGCTTCGACCTGACCGCCGAGCACTTCGAGGAACGCTTCGCCGTAACGCTCCAGCTTGCGTGCACCGACGCCGCTGACCGTGGCCATTTCCGAGAGTGAGGTGGGCTGGCTGCGGAGCATTTCCAACAATGTCGAATCGGGGAAAATGACATACGGCGGCACGCCATGTTCTTCGGCGAGTTTGCGGCGCAGAGCGCGCAAGGCTTCCCACTGCTCGCGCTCTTCGCCCCGGACCAGTTGGCTCGCCTGGCTCTTGCTGCTTTTGGCGGTGGTTTGCGGCTTGAGGTCGCGGCGCAGTTCCAGGGTCACTTCGCCCTTGAGCAGCGGCCGGCAGGTGTCGCTCAGGCGCAGGCCACCGTAGCCTTCGAGGTCGATGTCGGCCAGGCCACGGGCAACCAGCTGTCGGAACAGCGACCGCCACTCACTCTCGCCCATTGCCTTGCCAACACCAAACACTGACAGATGCTGATGACCAAAGCTGCGGACCTTTTCGTTGTCCTTGCCCAGCAACACGTCCACCAGGTGCCCGACGCCATAACGCTGGCCGGTGCGATAAATCGCCGACAGCGCCTGACGCGCAGGTTCAGTGGCGTCCCAGGTCTGCACGCCATCGACACAGTTGTCGCAATGGCCGCATGGTTCGGGCATGTCTTCATCGAAGTAGGCCAGCAACGTCTGGCGACGGCAGCGGGTTTCTTCGCACAGCGAGAGCATGGCGTCGAGCTTGTGCTGCTCCAGACGCTTGTGGCGCTCATCGCCTTCGGAGTTTTGCAGCATTTGCTTGAGCATCACCACGTCTTGCAGGCCGTACGCCATCCAGGCATCCGCCGGCAGACCGTCACGACCGCCGCGACCGGTTTCCTGGTAATAGGCCTCAAGGGACTTCGGCAAATCGAGGTGAGCGACAAACCGCACGTTGGGCTTGTCGATGCCCATGCCGAACGCCACGGTGGCGACCATGATCAGGCCTTCCTCGTTGAGGAAGCGTTTCTGGTGATGGGCCCGGGTTTCGTTGGGCAAACCTGCGTGATACGGCAGCGCCGGGAAACCTTGTTCGCTGAGGAACACCGCCACTTCGTCGACCTTTTTGCGCGACAGGCAGTAAACAATGCCGGCATCGCTGCGCCGCTCGGCCAGGAACGCCAGCAACTGCTTGCGCGGCTGCTCCTTGGGCACGATGCGGTAGAAGATGTTTGGACGGTCGAAACTCGACAGAAAACGTTCCGCATTGTGCAAGTGCAGGCGATCGACGATTTCTTCGCGGGTACGTTTATCGGCGGTGGCCGTCAGGGCGATACGCGGGACGTTCGGGAACAATTCCGCCAATTGGCCCAGTTGCAGGTATTCACGGCGGAAGTCGTGACCCCACTGCGATACACAGTGCGCTTCGTCGATGGCGAACAGGGCAATTTCAAGGCTTTGCAGGAACGCCAGCATGCGCGGCTGGACCAGACGCTCGGGCGCCAGGTAGAGCATTTTCACTTCGCCACGCTTGATGCGGGCCGCCAGGTCGCGCTGTTGTTCAGCGCTCAGCGTGGAGTTCAATGCAGCCGCCGCGACACCCAGCTCTTCGAGGGTGGCGACCTGGTCGTCCATCAGTGCGATCAGCGGCGAAACCACCACCGCCAGGCCTTCACGCAGCAGTGCCGGGACCTGGAAACACAAGGATTTGCCGCCACCGGTAGGCATCAGTACCAGGGCGTCGCCGCCACTGGCCACGCGCTCAATGATTGCACCCTGACGGCCACGAAAACTGTCGTAGCCGAAGATGTCCTTGAGGACGCGTTGAGCCTGTTCGAGCATAAAAACTCCAAAAATCACAAAAACATCCCTGCAAGGCTGGTTCAGAACCACGCACGCTGCACCGACAAATCGTAAGGGCGCGTTGCATGACGCTTCACATTTCAGCCGGGACGCCAGCAGGGCATCACAAAACGCGCGAGTATACCCGAGGCCTCCCTCGCACAGGGCACCGCTGATAAGACACATGAAGCAAATCCAATGAAGAACCCTGTGGGAGCGAGCTTGCTCGCGATGGCGGTGGGCCAGTCAACATTGATTTTGAATGTGGCACCGCTTTCGCGAGCAGGCTCACTCCTACAGGGATTGCGGGGTTGCCTGTTCTTACGAGGGTGCAAATATGCCGCGCGGCTGGCCTGAGCGCTCAAGAAGGCCTAGAATTCCCGCATCGAACATTCCCCAAGGTAGCCCTTTAATGTCCTTCGCTGAGCAACTAACCCGTTTGCAAGTCTTCCTCGACGCCGACGAACTGCATGACGAGGCGCTGGACTATGTGGCCGCTCACGGCTACCTCACCGCGCTGTCGATCTGTTCCGAAACCGTTCCTGACCGTGAGTGGATCGACGCCCTCTTCGCCGAAGAACCGCATTACAGCAGCGAAGCGCAGCGCGAAGAGATCGAAGCCACACTGATCGGCCTCAAGGCTCACATTGCCCGCCAACTGGCGTCCGATGAAGAATTCGAACTGCCATGCGACCTGGACCTGGGCGAAGAGCCGGATGATTCCGACCTGCGCGGCTGGTGCATCGGTTTCATGGAAGGTGTGTTCCTGCGCGAAGCAGCCTGGTTCGAAAGTGCCGAAGACGAAGTCAGCGAAATGCTGCTGCCGATCATGGTCGGCTCGGGCCTGTTCGACGAACAGCCAGAGTTCGAAGACATCGCCAAGGATGCCAACCTGATGGACGACATGATCGTTCAGATCCCGGAAGCCCTGACTGCGCTGTACCTGCTGTGCAACGCACCAGACGAAAAACCGGCGATCCTCAAGCCACGTCACCACTAAGGTCTTGCCTATGGACAACCCCATAGGCAACCGCCCCCTGATGTTGCGCTATGTGCTGCTGGCCATCGGCTGGCTGAGCGTAGCGCTGGGGGTGATCGGGATTTTCCTGCCAGTTTTGCCCACCACCCCCTTCCTGTTGCTGGCCGCCGCGTGCTTCGCCCGCAGTTCGCCGCGTTTTTATCAGTGGCTGGTGGAGCATCCACGGCTCGGCCCGTGGATTCGCGACTATCTCGACGGCAACGGCATCCCGCTCAAGGGCAAGGTCTACGCCATCGGGCTGATGTGGGCGAGCATCCTGTTCTCCTGCTATCTGGTGCCCCTGCCGTGGGCGCGCGGGTTCATGCTGACCAGCGCCGTGCTCGTCACGATTTATATCCTGCGACAGAAGACCTTGCACAAGCTATGAGAGGCTTCAGCCCGAGGCAACCGTCACAACTCCGCCGGTGACCGCTCGTCTAAAACCAGCCGTAACCTGTCAGATTTGACAGTAGCCAGGATCCCCCTCCCAGACCATAAATAACTCCGTCGCCCATTCCTTCGACCGGAGTTATCACCATGCTCATCCAACCGCCGAGAGACGTTGCACCCCTGGCGCTGCGCGAACCGGAAATCCCCGGCCGTACCGAGCCGCAACTTCCGTCCGGGGAATGGGGTATTAACCGAGCCGCCGCGCTCGACAACTTTCCCGACAAGGGTTTGAAAGTTCATCTTCCCGACTGGGCGAACATGAGCAAAGGCGACAAGGTTGAACTCTTGCTCAATGGCAACGTAGTGGATCAACACACACTCTCCGAAGACACCGAAGTGGGCCAACGCGTTACGTTGTGGATCGCGCCGGGTCGCCTGCAAACCGGTACTTATTCACTCGCCTACCGCGTGACTCGTCTCAGCCAGGCCCCCGAAACCTCTACGCCCGCCACCAAGCTCTACATCAAACTCGAATTGCCTGGCGGTCAGGATCTGAACCCGGAACCGGGAGCCCACTCCGAGCTGTTCATGTACATCGACCCGGCACTGATCGCCGACGGTGTGGACAAGGACGTCGCCAAGGACGGCGTGGACATCACCATCCAGGCCAAACCCGGTAGTCCCGAAAAATCGCCCTACCCGAATGTCTTCGAGGGCGACGTGATCACGCTCAGTTGGGGCGGCATCATGGTGCTGTCCGACCCGGTCACCCAAGAGCAGGTCGATGACCCGGCCAACAATCCCATTGTGATCCACGTGACCGAAGCGGTGATTCTTGACGCCGCGGATTCAGGGCCCGATGGTCTGGCCGTGACGTTCCTGATCCATGACAAGGTGAACAACGTCGCCGAAGACTGGTGTGAAGAAACCCGCATCATGGTCGACACCGGCAACTCACGGCTGGAGGCGCCGATTCTCGAGCAGGCTAATGGCAGCGTACTCAATCTGGACAGCCTCGGCGACGAGGACCTCGACCTGCAGGTTTGGGCCGCCTCCCCCGTCGATTTCATGCTCGACGATGTCATCATCATGCACGTCAAGGGCACCACCCTTGAGGGTGAGCAGGTCCATGCCAGTGTTCGCCAACCCATCGAGAAGAATCCACCCGTCGTAGTCGATGTTTTCCTGCCCAACAGCGCCGCACGCAAGCTGGCCAAGACCCAGGCGATATTTTCCTATGAGCTGGAGCGTGGCGGCTCGGTCATCCAGCGCTCGAAGGGCCGGTTCATCAACATCATCGGTGAACCCAGACGTCTGGCGGCGCCCAGCGCCGAAGATGCACTGAACGGCAGCATCGACCCCGACCTGCCGAGCACCCGGGTACAGATCCCCTTCGACGAAATCTTCGAAGAAGGCATGGCAATCGAATTGAAATGGCTCGGTACCCGACCTGACCTGAGCACCTATGACCCAGAGTTGGACTGGCACCAAATCAGCCATGGCGACGTCGACGCCAAGGAAGATTTTTTCATCACCGTGGAGGGCCGGCACCTCAAGACCCTGGAAGGTGGCACGCTGGACCTTTCGTACAACCTGCTGAGCGACGAGGACGGCGAGATTGTCCGCCGAGCGTCACGGCATGCGGCGTTGCTGAATGTCGGCGAAGCGCAATTGGAACTGGTCAAGCCGATCGTCCTCGGTGAAGCAGACGGCATCCTGGAACCCAACGAGCTTTCTAACGGCATCAGCAAGGTGACCTGCCCCAACCCGGTCTCCAATCCGAGCAAGGCCAAGGACGTGGTGACCTGGCAGTTACGGGACGCCGCAGGCGCGCTGATCGCAGAAGACTCAAAAACGCTCAATGCACTGAGCGCCGGCAAGGACGTGGATTTCCCCCTCAACGCAGCGTTTGTGCAGCAACACTTCGAAGCGCGACGTCATGAAAAACTGAGTGTCAGTTACAACATCCTGCGTTTTGAAACAGGCAGGACCAGTTATTCAAACCCATTGACGTTCCTCATTGGAGGGATTGGGCTTGATCTGACCACATTTGACAATGGAAACTGGAACGAGTGGGCAAGAGGGGAAGCAACTCATCCATCGGACTGGTCGATCATCCTAGTGGACGGTAATTCGGTTGCCAGAAACTATACCTACAGCAACGACTCTGCCGGCACTGTCCTGCAGAAACAATTTTTGAACCTGCAAGCAAACAGCTCTTATTCATTTACGATCAATTACCGCAGACTTGTTGAATCCCAAGCTGTCCCATCGATTTCGCTAAGCGCAAATGGAGTACAGATTGCCGGGCCTGTTATGGTCGACAGTCTGACCTGGAAATCGCTTTCGGGAACGTTCGTTGCCTCGTCTCCGGAAACGACATTGACCATAGTCAGTCATGTAGCATCAGGACAGGGCAACGATTACGTAATTGACGATATCGAAGTAAAAATAATCTAGACCGCTATCGGTAAAAAGAAAATCCGCCACCTTACTTCAAGGATGGCGGATTTTTTCGTTGAACT